>NZ_SMNY01000008.1:0-159482 GCF_004353535.1 Cupriavidus sp. L7L | reverse complement strand
GGCCGAAGCCCGTGCTGCCGTTCGACTTGCATGTGTAAGGCATGCCGCCAGCGTTCAATCTGAGCCAGGATCAAACTCTTCAGTTCAATCTCTGTGTGGGTCCGAAGACCCTCGCTCTTTCGAGCGGTCGCTCACTCTCAGAAAACTGACTGACCAGATCCGAAGACCCAGTCACGTTTTGCTGTGCGAGCACTGTATAACTTGTGAAGCAACACTGTCCGAAGACAGTGGCGTCCGCTACCCAGCGCCCACACTTATCGGTTGTTTGTTTGTTAAAGAACTTCGCTTCCCGGCTTTGCCGTTCAGCGCGCTGCGTTGTCTGCAGCAGAGAAACGAGATTATGCAGAGCTTTCTTCGTTTCGTCAACCGTTGCAGCAATCTTTTTTTGCTGCGGCCAGCGCTGCAAACTTCGCTGCGCCAACCTTGCGGTCGACCCCGCAACCCTTGCTGCGTCTGCCTTGCAGCGCCGCGTTGTGTGTTGCGAGGGGGCGAATATTAGGCCCGTTCCACGGACCTTGCAACATCTTTGTCACAGCGCTCAGCTAGGGGCTCGCGTGATTATGTCGTAACCCTTTGAGCAATAAAGGAAAACCTCAAAATGGCCAGCGCGGCGGCCCTTGAATACCCCCGCGCTGCCGTCAGGTATTTCCCTATCAAGTTTTCAGCGATGCTGGAAATTAGGGGCGCGCTTCTCTACGAAAGCGGCCATGCCTTCCTTCTGGTCTTCACTGGCAAAGGTGGAATGGAACAGCCGGCGCTCGAAGTGCACGCCTTCATTGAGCGTGGTCTCGTAAGCGGCGTTGACCGACTCCTTGATCATCATGACCACCGGCAGCGAGAACCCGGCGATGGTTTCGGCGGCGGCCAGCACTTCGTCCAGCAGCTTGTCGGCCGGCACCACGCGCGACACCAGGCCCGAGCGCTCGGCTTCGGCGGCGTCCATCATGCGCGAGGTCAGGCACAGGTCCATCGCCTTGGCCTTGGACACCGCGCGCGGCAGGCGCTGCGTGCCGCCGGCGCCGGGCATGGTGCCGAGCTTGACCTCCGGCTGGCCGAACTTGGCCGAGTCCGCCGCGATGATGATGTCGCACATCATCGCCAGTTCGCAGCCACCGCCCAGCGCGTACCCCGCCACGCCAGCAATCACCGGCTTACGGATCTTGCGGATGGTTTCCCAGTTGCGGGTGATGTAGTCGCCCTTGTAGACATCCATGAAGGAGTACTTGGCCATCATGCCGATATCGGCGCCGGCGGCGAAGGCGCGGTCGCTGCCGGTAATGACGATGGCGCCGATGCCCTCATCCTGGTCGAACGCCGTCAGCGCGGCACCCAGTTCATCCATCAGCGCGTCGTTGAGCGCGTTCAGCGCCTTGGGGCGGTTCAGCGTAACCAGACCAACGCGGCCGCGCGTCTCGACCAGGATGTTTTCGTACGGCATGTCTTCTCCTATGTATTGGCAATCAAATGGCAGCGTCCGCCACCGGCTGCGGGCTATTCTGCCACCTGTTGCGGCCTGGCGGCGCTGTTCCCTGTTCAGAGCATGTGCGCCAGGAATTCCCGGGTGCGTGCATGAGCGGGAGAGCCGAACACCTCGGCAGGCGCGCCTTCCTCGAGGATCCTGCCCTCGTCCATGAACACGACGTGGTTGGCCACTTCGCGCGCAAACCCCATCTCATGCGTGACAACCAGCATGGTCATATGCTCGTCCGCCAGTTGCCGCATGGTGCGCAGTACTTCCCCGGTCAGTTCCGGATCGAGCGCGGAGGTCGGCTCGTCGAACAGCATGATGTCGGGCTCCATCGCCAGCGCGCGCGCAATCGCCACGCGCTGCTTCTGCCCGCCGGACAGGCGCGCCGGATAGTTGTCCCGCTTGGCCAGCAGCCCGACCTTGCGCAACAGTTCCTCGGCCTTGGGCACCGCCGCGTCGCGCGACAGCCCCTTGACGGTCATCGGTGCCTCGATGATGTTCTGCAGCACCGTCATGTGCGGGAACAGGTTGAACGACTGGAACACCATACCCATCTTGCGGCAGATGCGGCGGACTTCCGCCTCCGGCACATACCTGGAGGCGCCGTCGGGGCCAGCGGCCGCCAGCGCTTCGCCTTCGATGTCGATGGTGCCGCGGTCGATCACCTCGAGATGGTTCAGGCAGCGCAGCAAGGTGCTCTTGCCCGAGCCCGACGGCCCGATCACCGCGGCGACATCGCCCTTGCGCAGCGTCAGCGAGACGCCGCGCAGGACCTGCAGCGATCCGAACGACTTGAAGATGTCCCGCGCCGCGATCATGATGCCGGGCGCTTGGTCAGAGGTGGCGCCATTCGGGCTAGTCATCATGTTTGGCATAGCGTTTTTCGAGATTCTGGAAGAACCAGGTCAGAATCAGCGTCATCACCAGATAAAACAGCGCGGCGACCAGGAAAGGCGTGGTCGTGAAATCGCGCTGCACGATGCCGCGCGCGGTGCGCAGGATATCGTTGAGGGCGAGCACGTAGATCAGCGACGTGTCCTTGATCAGCGTGATGGTTTCATTGCTGACCGGCGGCAGGACGCGGCTGACCATCTGCGGCAGCACGACCCGGCGCATGGTCTGGAAGTACGTCATGCCCAGCGCCTTGCTGGCTTCATACTGGCCGCGGTCGACGGACTTGATCCCGGCGCGGAAGATTTCCGCGAAGTACGCGGCGTAGTTGAGCGCGAACGCCACCACCGCCGCGGGAAAATCGGGCAGCCTCACGCCGATGACCGGCACGAACGGCAGCGCGAAATAGATAAACAGCATCTGCAGCATCAGCGGCGTACCGCGCATCAGCCAGATGTAGCCATTGACCGCACCGCTCAGCAGCGGCCATGACGAGATGCGCGCGAGCGCCAGCGCCAGCCCCAGCGGCACCGACAGGGCGAGCGTGATGACGAACAGGGTGAGCGTGACTTTCGCACCCTGCGCCAATGGCCCCAGTAGAGATAAGACGTAATCCATGTTCGCGCGAACAGAAGGAGGAAGGATTCCAGGCAGCGGGCCGTCGCGCGGCCAGCGCCCGAGTCCGGAAGGAAGCCGGCACCCTGCCCGAACCGCGCAGGGCGCCGGCTGGCGCCTGGATTACTTGGTGATATCGGTGCCGAACCACTGGGTGGCGATGCGGGCGGCGGTGCCGTCCTGCTTCATCGATGCCAGGGTCTTGTCGAGCTTGCCGAGCAGATCGGCGTCATCCTTGCGGACGCCGACGCCGTACTCCTCGGTACCGAAGTTCTCTTCGAGCACGCGGTATTCGCCGGCACGCTTGCTGATCAGGTAGCGGCCCACCACTTCATCCACCACGATCGCGTCGAGGCGGCCGGCGGACAGGTCCATCAGTGCTGTCACGTTGTCGCCGAAAGTCTTGAGCTCCTTCAGGCTGGCGGAGACCTGGCCTTCCTTCTTGATGGCGTCCACCGCGCTGCTGCCGTCCTGCGCGCCGACGATGCGGCCGGCCAGGTCCGCCTTGGCCTTCACCGGCGAATTGGTGCCGACGATGACGATCTGGTGGTTGGTCATATAGGGCGCGGTGAAGCTGATGTTCTTCTTGCGCTCGTCGGTGATGGTCAGCCCGTTCCACAGCACGTCCACGCGCTTGCCGTTCAGTTCGGCTTCCTTGGCGCTCCAGTCGATCGGCTTGAATTCGACGGCCATGCCGAAACGGCGGCTGGCCTCTTTCGCCATATCGATATCGAAGCCGGCCAGCTCGTTATTGGTATCGCGGAAGCCCATGGGCGGGAAATTGTCATCCAGGCCGACGATGATCTTGCTGGCGGCGGCGCTGCCCGTGCCGGCGGCCGGTGCGGATTCGTTCTTGCCGCACGCGGCGAACAGCGCCACGGACGAGGCCAAAAGGAGTGCTGCGAACTTCTTCATAGGGAGATCCAGTGCGGAAATGAGGGAATCAGTGAAACAGTCTTGCGTGCCGGCGCGCAACGGGCACCAGCGATGCTGCAATTGTTGTTGGCAGCGCGATTATAGAGCGACACGGGGTGCCGGCATTGCGGTCGCCATCCCGATTGCGGAACGCGATCGCGGGTTAGTACTAATAAGGCACCTCGGTCCGGCGCCCTTACGCTGAGCGAATAGCTCACGCATGCAGTATTTAGTGCTACCATTTGCCGACCGACTGGTCGGTTTATTTTAGCGGCGCCAGCCCCGCGCCGACCGCAAAGAACACCAGGCAGGAGACAAACATGCCCCCGATGTCCACGCCCGCTGGCCAGCCGGTCAGCCTCGATGCCGGCCCCATCCTGCTCCAATGGCAGGGGTCCGTCGCGGTAATCACGCTGAACCGCCCCGACAAGCTCAACAGCTTCACCCGCGAGATGCACAAGGCGCTGCAGCAGGCGCTCGACCATGTCGAGGCCGGCGGCGCGCGGGCGCTGCTGCTGACCGGCGCCGGGCGCGGCTTCTGCGCCGGTCAGGACCTGGCCGACCTGGATTTCACGCCCGGCCGGATGACCGACCTCGGCGAACTGATCGACACCTGGTTCAACCCGCTGATCCGCCGGCTGCAGGCGCTGCCATTGCCGGTGGTAGCCGCAGTCAACGGCACCGCCGCCGGCGCCGGCGCCAACCTGGCGCTGGCCTGCGACATGGTGCTGGCCGCGCGCTCGGCCAACTTTATCCAGGCCTTCGTCAAGATCGGGCTGGTGCCCGATTCCGGCGGCACCTGGCTGCTGCCTAAGCGCATCGGCATGGCGCGCGCGCTCGGGCTGGCGATGACCGGCGAGCGCCTGTCCGCCGAGGAAGCCGAGAAATGGGGCCTGATCTGGGAAGCCATGGACGATCCGCTGCTGCCCGAGCAGGCGCTGGCGCTGGCCACGCACCTGGCCGCGCAGCCGACCCGGGCGCTGGCCTCGATCAAGCGCGCCATGTACGCCAGCGCGACCGCCACCCTCGACACCCAGCTCGACCTGGAACGCGACCTGCAGCGTGACCTCGGCCAGTCGGCGGACTATGCGGAAGGCGTCAATGCCTTCCTGGAAAAGCGCGCCGCCCGATTTACCGGCAAGTAAGCGCTTCAGGGCGCCTGCACGGCGCCACCCCGCCCCCCCAAGGAGACCACGTTGCACAAGGACCCCCAGGCCCTCGCCGAAGCGGCCGCGGCCGCCATGTATGAAGCCGACACCTGCAGCCGCTGGCTCGGGATCACCGTTGAAGCGGTCCGCCCCGGCTATGCCCGGCTGACCATGCCGGTACGCAATGAATTCCTGAACGGCCACGGCATCTGCCACGGCGGCCTGATGTTCACGCTGGCCGATTCGACCTTCGCGTTCGCCTGCAACAGCCATAACATCAATACCGTGGCAGCCGGCTGCAGCATCGAGTTCCTCAAACCCGTGCACGGCGGCGACGTGCTGACCGCAGAGGGGATCGAGCAGACCCTGTCGGGCCGCCACGGCATCTACGACATCCGCGTGACCAACGCCGCCGGCGAGGTGGTGGCGTTGTTCCGCGGCAAGTCGGCGCATATCAAGGGCCATGTCGTGCCGCCGGATACCGTCGCCTGAACACCGCAGCCACCAAGATAACCGCCCCCCGTGCAGGAGACGACATGAGCACGCGCCTGACCGATCTGCCCCTGGACCCGATCGAGACCGCCAGCCGCGCCGAGCTGCAGGCCCTGCAGCTGGAGCGGCTGAAATGGTCGCTCCACCACGCCTACGCCAATTCGCCGGTGTACCGCCGCAAGTTCGACGAGGCCGGCGTCCATCCCGACCAGCTGCAATCGCTGGCCGACCTGGCGCGCTTTCCGTTCACCAGCAAGCAGGACCTGCGCGACAATTACCCGTTCGGCATGTTCGCCGTGCCGCAGGACCGCGTGGCGCGCGTGCATGCTTCGTCCGGCACCACCGGCAAGCCCACGGTGGTCGGCTACACGCTCCAGGACATTGATAACTGGGCGACGGTGATGGCGCGCTCGATCCGGGCCTCCGGCGCGCGCCGGGGCGACAAGGTACATATCAGCTATGGCTACGGCCTCTTCACCGGCGGGCTGGGCGCGCACTACGGCGTCGAGAAAGCCGGCCTGACGGCAATCCCGTTCGGCGGCGGCCAGACCGAGCGCCAGGTCCAGCTGATCCTGGACTTCAAGCCCGAGATCATCATGGTCACGCCCAGCTACATGCTGGCGATCGCCGACGAGTTCGAGCGCCAGGGCGTCGACCCGGCCACCAGCTCGCTGCGCGTGGGCATCTTCGGCGCCGAGCCGTGGACGCCGGAAATGCGGCTGGCGATCGAGAAGCGCATGGGCATTTCCGCGGTCGATATCTACGGGCTGTCCGAGGTGATGGGCCCGGGCGTGGCCAATGAATGCGCCGAAACCAAGGACGGCCCGACCATCTGGGAAGACCACTTCTACCCGGAAATCATCGACCCGAATACCGGCGAAGTGCTGCCCGATGGCGAATTCGGCGAGCTGGTCTTTACCTCGCTGACCAAGGAAGCAATGCCGGTGGTGCGCTACCGGACCCGCGACCTGACCCGCTTGCTGCCGGGTACGGCGCGGCCGGCCTTCCGCCGCATGGAAAAGGTCACCGGCCGGACCGACGACATGATGATCGTGCGCGGCGTCAACGTGTTCCCGTCACAGATCGAGGAACTGATCCTGAAGCAGGCCGAACTGGCGCCGCACTACCAGTGCGTGCTGGGCAAGGACGGCCATATGGATACGTTGACGGTGCGTGTGGAATGCGCCCATGGCAGCAAGCTGGCGCGTGCGCAGTCTGCGCGCGAGCGGCTGGCGCACGAGATCAAGTCTTATATCGGGGTGACCGCCACCATCGAGGTACTGCCGGAGGGAGGCATCGAGCGTTCGGTGGGGAAGGCGAAGCGGATCGTGGACCAGCGGCCGCGGTGATGGCCCAGGGCCATTAAGAATTCCGCCGCTTTGCTCGCCTCTCCCGCTTGCGGGAGAGCGGTTGGGGGAGAGGGAGACAACATTCGCAATATTAGCCTGATCGGCTGGCCTCAGCTACGCGGCATCAGCACCCACATCCGGCCGCCCTGCTTCATCCGCCCCGCCGTCTCGCCCGCCGCATCGCCGGCGCCCCAGAAGAAATCGGCGCGCACGCCGCCCTTGATGGCGCTGCCCGTGTCCTGCGCAAACATCAGCCGCTGGATCGGTTCGGTCGACAGCGGGCGCGTGGTCGACAGGAACACCGGCACGCCCAGCGGAATGGTGGCGGGGTCCACCGCAATCGAGCGCTCGGCGGTCAGCGGCACGCCCAGCGCGCCGACCGGGCCGTCATTGTTCGGCGGCAGCTCGCGGAAGAACACGAAGCGCGGATTGACGTTCAGCATCTCGTCGACGCGCCCCGGGTTGGCCCGCGCCCACGCCTTGATGCCCTGCATGGTGGCCTGCGCCGGCGTGATCTCGCCGCGGTCCAGCAGCCATTTGCCGAACGAGCGGAACGGCTGGTCGTTGGTGCCGCCGAAGCCGACCCGCATCATGGTGCCGTCCGCCATGCGGATCCGGCCCGAGCCCTGGATCTGCAGGAAGGCGGCCTCGACCGCGTCATCCACCCACACCAGCTCGTTGCCGCGCATGGTCGGGTTCTGCAGCAGCTCGGCGCGGCCCGGCAGCGGGCGGTTGCCGAACTGCGCCGGCTTGCGGTAAAGCGGCACCTGGAAGCGCCCCTGCCGCGTGCGCGAGCCGTGCAGGATGGGTTCGTAGTAGCCGGTGATCAGCCCGCTGTCGGTGCCGTCGCCGTTGACCACGCGGAACGGCTGGAAGTTGGTCTCGAAATAGGCGCGCATGGCGTTGAGGTCACCGGCGTCGACCATCATGCCGGCGGCGCAGGCTCGGCTCCACTCGGCGCGCTTCTTCAGCGCCTGGCAGCTGGCCTGCAGCGCGGGCCAGGCCGCGCGCACGTCGTCCTGGGTCCAGCCGCCGATGTCGTTCCAGCTGGCGGCCTGCAGCTGGCCTTTCTGGGTCGACGAAGCGGGCGGCGTGGTGCCGGACGGGCCGGTCTCGATGCGCGGCGGCGGGCCGCTCATGCAGCCGGCCAGCAGCGCGCCGGCGCCGGCGAGCGCCAGCCAGGCGCGGGCACGGGCGCCAGCGCGCGCAGTGAAACCTGGGAGAGAAATCGAAAGCGAATCCGCGTATGCCATCTTGCTTGTTGTTCAGTGTCCCGCGCAGTGTCCCGCGACCGGTGCCGGCCCGGCAGGGATCGCACCGGGCAGTTGCCCTACAATCCCACCGTCATCTGTCATCGCCACCGCCGCATCCGCCATGAGCAAGTTCTTCGAAGCCCATCCCATGCTGCTGTTCGCCCTCGAGGCCGGCGTGGCGCTGTTCCTGCTGATCTTTATCGTGGTCTGGACCATGGGCACGGCCAAAAAGAACCCGCGCCCGACCCGCGCGCCCGACGACCACCCGTCGCGCCAGCCGCAGGAATCCACGCAGGGCCGGCAAACGCCGGCGCAGGAACAGGACAGCGCGAAGCGCCAGTAGGTTCCCGCTTCGAGGCTTCCCGGCTTCCGGCTGGGCGCGCGCTCAGTGCAGCATGCGCGGCAGCACCAGCGCGAATTCGGGGATCGGCACCTCGAAACGGTGGCCGTCCTCGGCCACGCAGAAGTATTCGCCCTTCATCGACCCGACCGGCGTCGAGATGGTGGCCCAGCTGGTGTATTCGAAATGCTCGCCCGGCTTCAGCAGCGGCTGGTGGCCCACCACGCCCAGGCCGGCGACTTCCTGCGTGCCGTTGTCGCTGTCGGTGATGATCCAGTGGCGCGAGATCAGCTGCGCCGCCACCTCGCCAGTGTTGTGGATGGTGATGGTGTAGGCGAAGGCATGGCGCCCGCGCTCGGGATCGGACTGGTCCGGCAGGTACTGGGTGCGCACCGACACGGAGAAGGCGTATTCGCTCATCTTGGGCAGGGCCGGCGGCAGCATCGGCCGGCAGGGGAATGGGGTAGCCGCATTGTGCGGGATGGCCGCGGGACGGGCAAGGGTGCCGGCCGGACGCGATCGCACCGGGCGGGCGTAGAATATCGGTCTTTCAACGCCTTGCCGCCGCCCGCCGTGCGCCCCGGCCGCCCCTGCTGCGGCGGCGCCTTCGGCCCGCCGCAGCGGCGATAACAGCATTCCCTGCCTTCACCGCCCGCCAAAATGACCCAGCCCACCTTCCGCATCGCCCCCTCCATCCTGTCCGCCGATTTCGCCCGCCTGGGCGAGGAAGTCCGCCGCGTGACCGAGGCCGGCGCCGACTGGATCCACTTCGACGTGATGGACAACCATTACGTGCCCAACCTGACCGTGGGCCCGCTGGTGTGCGAGGCGATCCGTCCCCACGTGACCGCCCCCATCGACGTGCACCTGATGGTGCGCCCGGTAGACCGGATCATTCCGGACTTTGCCAAGGCCGGCGCCAATATCATCACCTTCCACCCGGAAGCCAGCGAGCACGTCGACCGCTCGCTCGCGCTGATCCGAGATAACGGCTGCCAGGCCGGCCTGGTGTTCAACCCCGCCACCCCGCTGCACCACCTGGACCACGTGATGGACCGCCTGGACGTGATCCTGCTGATGTCGGTCAACCCCGGCTTCGGCGGCCAGTCGTTCATCCCCGAGACGCTGAACAAGCTGCGCGCGGTGCGCCAGCGTATCGACGCATACACTGCCCGCACCGGCCGCACCATCCTGCTGGAAGTGGACGGCGGCGTGAAGGTCGACAATATCGCCGAGATCGCCGCGGCCGGCGCAGACACGTTCGTGGCGGGCTCGGCCGTGTTCGGCAAGCCCGACGGCGACGGCGGCTACCGCGGCATCATCTCGGCGCTGCGCGGCGAACTGGCGAAGGTTGGCCGATGACTGCGGGCGTGGCACTGCGCCGCACCGACTGGAGCGGCATCGAAGGGGTGATCGTCGACCTGGACGGCACCATGGTCGATACGGCGGGCGACTTCCACGCCTCGATCAACGCCATGCTGCTGGCGCTGGGCCGCCAGCACCCCAACCTGGGGCCGGTGGCGCCGATGTCCGAGCAGGAAATCGTCAGCTACGTCGGCAAGGGCTCGGAAAACCTGATCCGGCGCGTGCTCGACGCGCGCTTCTCGCCGCTGCACGCCAACAGCCTCTTTGCCGATGCCTACGCGCTGTACGACCGCGAGTACATCCGCATCAACGGCCAGTTCTCGCAGGTCTACCCGGGCGTTCGCGAAGGCCTGGCGGCAATGAAGACAGCCGGCCTGCGGCTGGCCTGCGTGACCAACAAGCCCTTCGGCTTCACCGAGCCGCTGCTGGCCAAGACCGGGCTGGCGGCATATTTCGAGCTGGTCTACGGCGGCGATGCGTTCCAGCTGCGCAAGCCCGACCCGTTCCCGCTGCTCAAGGTGGCGGAAGTGTTCCGGCTGGATCCGTCGGCGATGTCGGCCCTTGGTGACTCGGAAAACGACGCCCAGGCGGCCCGCGCGGCGGGCATGGGCGTGCTGCTGGTGCCCTATGGCTACAACCATGGCAATCCTGTACAAGCCGTCGAGGCCGATGGTATAGTCGACACCATTGCCCACGCCGCAGCGCTGTTTGCGGCACACCGGGCAGGTCATCGATAGGGTCGCTCTCAACAAGGTCGATCATCAGGTCGATCGCGACTGAAATCCCTGAACATTCAATGTTTCTCAACCGCAAACGCATCTCTTCTGGCAGTGATCGGCAGGCTTGGCCCTGGCGTCGCTGGCGCGCCTTCCAACAGGCGTAAAGTGCGTTCGCGAGTCTGCTGACGCGCCCTCTACCCGAGGGCGTCGTGACAACCGGCTGAGGGTCCAACCCCGTGCCGGGCATCCCACCCAAACCCGCCAAAAGCCAGCGCAGCGGAAATTCTCTGCTACGTTTAGCTCAAGAACGCGCCGCACGCCCTTCCCCGGCCGTGTGCAGTCTTGTCCGCAACTTGCCTGCACCACGGCCCGCCAAACGGGGCGGGTATCCATTCGCTCCAGCCTGATTGCCGAAATGCGGCGCCGCGCCCAACCTCATCGCGCAGCGGCGCCGCACAAGAGGACCGCAAGAGGACCGACATGACCGAACTGGAATTCAAATCGCTGGCCGACCAGGGCTACAACCGCATCCCGCTGATCGCCGAGGCCTTTGCCGACCTGGAAACGCCGCTGTCGCTGTACCTGAAGCTGGCCCAGTCGCAGACGCGCGGGGTCAACACCTTCCTGCTGGAGTCGGTGGTCGGCGGCGAGCGCTTCGGGCGCTATTCCTTCATCGGCCTGCATGCGCGCACGCTGCTGCGCGCCTTCGGCAACCGCACCGAGGTGGTGACCGACGGCAAGGTGGTGGAAACGCACGAAGGCAATCCGCTCGACTTCATCGCCGAGTTTGAAGGCCGCTTCAAGGTCGCGCTGCGCCCGGGCCTGCCCCGCTTCTGCGGCGGCCTGGCCGGCTACTTCGGCTACGACGCGGTGCGCTATATCGAGAAGAAACTCGCCAGCACGCAGAAGCCCGACGACCTGAACCTGCCCGATATCCAGCTGCTGCTGTGCGAAGAGCTGGCCGTGATCGACAACCTGTCGGGCAAGCTCTACCTGATCGTCTACGCCGACCCGACCACGCCCGAAGCCTATCCCCGCGCCCGCCAGCGCCTGCGCGAGCTGCGCATGAAGCTGCGCCAGCCGGTGGACGTGCCGGTAACCAGCCCGTCGGTGCAGACCGAGGTCTACCGCGAATTCGCCAAGGCGGACTACCTGAACGCCGTGCACAAGGCCAAGGAATACATCATGGCCGGCGACATGATGCAGGTGCAGATCGGCCAGCGGCTGATGAAGCCCTACCGCGACTCGCCGCTGTCGCTGTACCGCGCTCTGCGTTCGCTGAACCCGTCGCCGTACATGTATTTCTACAACTTCGGCGACTTCCAGGTGGTGGGCGCGTCGCCCGAAATCCTGGTGCGCCAGGAGGAACGCAAGGTCGGCACCAATGGCGACAACGGCGGCGACACCCGCAGCGAACACATCGTCACCATCCGCCCGCTGGCCGGCACCCGCCCGCGCGGCAATACGCCGGAAAAGGACGCCCAGCTTGCCACCGAGCTGCTCAACGATCCCAAGGAAATCGCCGAGCACGTGATGCTGATCGACCTGGCGCGCAACGATATCGGCCGCATCGCCCAGACCGGCTCGGTCAAGGTCACCGACAAGATGGTGATCGAGAAGTACTCGCACGTGCAGCATATCGTCAGCTCGGTCGAAGGCACGCTGCGCGAAGGCATGAGCAACCTCGACGTGCTGCGCGCGACCTTTCCCGCCGGCACGCTGTCGGGCGCGCCCAAGGTGCATGCGATGGAAATCATCGACGAGCTGGAGCCGCGCAAGCGCGGCATCTACGGCGGCGCGGTGGGCTACCTGTCGTTCGGCGGCGAGATGGACCTGGCCATTGCCATCCGCACCGGCATCATCAAGGACGGCAATCTCTACGTGCAGGCCGCCGCCGGCATCGTTGCCGATTCGGACCCCGAGGCCGAATGGAGGGAAACCGAAGCCAAGGCGCGCGCCGTGATCCGCGCCGCCGAGCAGGTCCAGGATGGCCTGGACTCCGATATCTGAGAGAACAGGAGACAGACGCCATGCTGCTGATGATCGACAACTACGATTCGTTCACCTACAACCTGGTCCAATACTTTGGCGAACTGGGGGTGGAGGTGCACACCTACCGCAACGACGAGATCACCATCGAAGAGATCGAGGCGATGAAGCCCGACCATATCTGCGTCTCGCCCGGCCCGTGCAGCCCCAAGGAAGCCGGTATCTCGGTGGCGGCGCTGCAGCATTTTGCCGGCAAGGTGCCGATGCTGGGCGTGTGCCTGGGCCACCAGGCTATCGGCGAGGCGTTCGGCGGCAAGGTGATCCGCGCCAAGCAGGTGATGCACGGCAAGGTCAGCACCATCGAGACCACGCAGCAAGGCGTGTTCAGCGGCCTGCCCAAGCACTTCGACGTGACGCGCTATCATTCACTGGCAATCGAGCGCGAGACCCTGCCCGATTGCCTGGAGATCACCGCCTGGACCCCGGACGGCGAAATCATGGGCGTGCGCCACAAGGCGCTCGCCATCGAAGGCGTGCAGTTCCATCCCGAGTCGATCCTGTCCGAGCATGGCCATGCGATGCTGGCCAACTTCGTCAAGGCGCCGCGATGAGACTGCTCGACGCCGCGCCTTCCAGCACCCAACACGCCATCCAGACTGTCAACGAGAACGCCATGATCACGCCGCAAGAAGCCCTGACGCGCTGCATCGAGCACCGCGAAATCTTCCATGACGAGATGCTGCACCTGATGCGGCAGATCATGCAGGCGCAGATCTCGCCGGTGATGGCCGCCGCCATCCTGACCGGCCTGCGCGTGAAGAAGGAAACCATCGGCGAGATCTCCGCCGCCGCGCAGGTGATGCGCGAGTTCGCCAACAAGGTGCCGGTGAAAGACCGCGAGAATTTCGTCGATATCGTCGGCACCGGCGGCGATGGCTCGCATACGTTCAATATCTCGACTGCTTCGATGTTCGTCGCCGCCGCGGCGGGTGCGAAGATCGCCAAGCACGGCAACCGTGGCGTCAGCTCCAAGTCGGGCAGCGCCGACGTGCTGGAGGCGCTCGGCGTCAACATCATGCTCACGCCCGAGCAGGTCGGCCAGTGCATCGAGCAGACCGGCATCGGCTTCATGTTCGCCCCTACGCACCATCCGGCGATGAAGAACGTCGCGCCGATACGCAAGGAAATGGGCGTTCGCACCATCTTCAATATCCTGGGCCCGCTGACCAACCCGGCCGATGCGCCCAATATCCTGATGGGCGTGTTCCACCCCGACCTGGTCGGCATCCAGGTGCGCGTGATGCAGCGCCTGGGCGCAAAGCACGCGATTGTCGTCTACGGCAAGGATGGCATGGACGAGGTGTCGCTCGGTGCCGCCACGCTGGTCGGCGAGCTGAAGGACGGCGAGGTGCGCGAGTACGAGATCCACCCGGAAGACTTCGGCCTGTCGATGGTCTCCAACCGCGGCCTGAAGGTGGCCGATGCGGGGGAATCGAAGGAGATGTTGCTGGAAGCGCTGTCCGACGTGCCCGGCACGCCGCGCGAGATCGTGTCGCTGAACGCCGGCACCGCGCTGTACGCCGCCAATGTGGCCGACTCGATCGAGGACGGCATCCGCCGCGCGCGCGAGGCCATCGCCAGCGGCGCTGCGCGCGAGAAGCTCGACCAGTTCGTGCGCGCCACGCAGCAATTCAAATAAGAGGCGCTGATATGTCAGATATCCTGGACAAAATCCTGGCCGTGAAGGCCGATGAAGTGGCCGCCGCGCGCAAGAAGCGCGACCTGCCCAGCCTGCGCGCCGAGGCCGAGAGCCTGCGCACCGAGCCCGGCCTGGCACCGCGCGGTTTCGAGCGCGCGCTGCGCGAAAAGATCGCGGCTGGCCATGCCGGCGTGATCGCGGAGGTGAAGAAGGCCTCGCCGTCCAAGGGCGTGTTGCGCGAGAACTTCGTTCCCGAAGCCATCGCCGAGAGCTATGCCACCCACGGCGCGGCCTGCCTGTCGGTGCTGACCGACGTGAATTTCTTCCAGGGCCATGCCGATTACCTGAAGCGCGCGCGCGGCGCGTGCCCGCTGCCTGCGCTGCGCAAGGACTTCATGGTCGACCTGTACCAGGTCTACGAGGCCCGCACCTGGGGCGCCGACTGCATCCTGCTGATCGTCGCCGCGCTGGACCATGGCCTGATGGCCGAGCTGGAAGCCTGTGCGCTGGAACTCGGCATGGACGTGCTGGTGGAAGTGCACGGCGACGATGAGCTCGACGCCGCGCTGCGGCTGAAGACGCCGCTGCTGGGCGTGAATAACCGCAACCTGCGCACGTTCGAGGTGTCGCTGGACAATACGCTGGGCCTGCTGCCGCATATTTCGGCTGACAAGCTGGTGGTGACCGAATCGGGCATCCTCGGCCAGGCGGATGTGAAGCGCATGCGCGATGCCAATGTGCATGCGTTCCTGGTGGGCGAGGCGTTCATGCGGGCGCCGGATCCGGGGGTGGAGCTGGCGCGGTTGTTTGGCTGAGGGTAAAGACCTGCCGCTTGTTTGCTCCCCTCTCCCGCAAGCGGGAGAGAGGACCGGCTGGTGGTGATTGGGAAGCCATCGCCATTGCCCACCGTTAAATCCTCGCCATGCCCCAGGAAATCGAACTCAAACTCGCCGTCCCCGACGCCGCCCTCGCCCCGCTGGCCGCCTGGCTCGACGCCAACGGCCAGCCGCAGGGCGAAGCGACCCTGCTCAACGTCTACCTCGACACGCCCGAACACGACCTGGCCCAGGCCCGCGCCGCGCTGCGCCTGCGCCGCAAGGGCGCGCAATGGCTGCAGACGCTGAAGACCGCCGGCAGCAGCCAGGCAGGCTTGGCCACGCGCCATGAATGGGAAACCGGAATCGCCGGGGAGGCCATCGAGCTGCAGACCTTCCCCGCTGAAGCGCAATCCGTGCTCGCGCCACTGGTCAGCAAGCTGGCACCGGTGTTCCGTACCGACTTCATCCGCCGCACCTGGATCGTCACGCAGGACGGCGCGCGTATCGAGGCTGCCCTCGACACCGGCACCATTACCGCGCCGGCCAGCGCCGCGCAGGAACGCATCCAGGAACTCGAACTGGAATGGCTCGACGGCGACGCCGCGCACGCGGCCGATGCCCTGCGCGCCTTCGCCGCACGGCTTGGCGCCGTGGCCACGCTGGCGCCTTCCGATCTCAGCAAAGCCGCGCGCGGCTACCGCCTCGCGGGAATCGCCGAAGGCAAGGCGTCATAATCGCGGTTTTTCCCGCCAGGCATTCCTTACGCATGCAAGCCGATCTCTTCGCCGCCGAAGCGCCCTGTGCCCCCGGCGAGCCCTCCCCCGCCGCCAGCCTGCAGGCCCAGGCCGATGCCCTCCCCGCCGCGTGGCGCACGCTGCTGGCGCCCTGCATCACCGTGCCGGCATGGCAGGAGCTGGCCGCCTTTGTCGATGGTGAACGCGCCGCCGGCAAACCGGTGTTCCCGCACCACGTCTTCCACGCGCTGCACCTGACGCCGCCGGATGCGGTCAAGGTGGTGATCCTGGGCCAGGATCCATACCACGGCACCGGCACCGTCGGCGGCGTGGAGCTGCCGCAGGCGCACGGCCTGGCCTTCTCAGTGCAGGAAGGCATCAAGGTGCCGCCCAGCCTGCGCAACATCTTCAAGGAAATCGCCGCCGAGTTCGGCGTGGATAGCACCCCGCCGCGCACCTCGGGCAACCTGGAAGGCTGGGCACGCCAGGGCGTGCTGCTGCTCAACACCGTGCTGACGGTCGAGCAGGGCCAGGCCGCCAGCCACGCGCGCCGCGGCTGGGAAGCGGTCACGGACTGCCTGATCCACGCGCTGGCGGCAAGCCGCCCGAACCTGGTGTTCATGCTGTGGGGCAGCCACGCCCAGGCGAAGAAACCGTTGCTCGGCGACGGCCACCGCGTGCTCGAAGCGCCGCATCCTTCGCCGCTGTCGGCGCATCGCGGCTTTCTCGGCTGCGGCCACTTCCGCGAAGCCAACCGCTGGCTCGAAGCGCACGGCCGCACGCCGGTCGACTGGACCGCCGCCTGATCGACTAGATCGTCGGCCGGAACTCGAAGCCGGCGAACTCCCCTTCCCCGCGCCCGACCTCGACAAACGTCACTTGCGCCGCCGGCGGGCCCGTTTCCATCCACGCCTGCAGCGCTTCCAGCTGCTTGACGGTGCCGTGCGCCATCACCTCGACGGTGCCGTCGGCCCGGTTGCGCACCCAGCCGCCCAGCCCGAGTTCATCCGCGGCGTCGGCGCAGGCGGCGCGATAGCCGACGCCCTGCACGCGCCCATGCGCGACCAGGCGCCAGGTTGCCTTCTTCATGGCCGTTTCCCCGTGAGCGCACGCGAGGCGTGCGCGTTCTGTGATCGACACCAAGTAAACTAGACCGCCATGCCGGGCGTTACAAAGGGATGCGCGCCGCCCGGGTGAAGCCGGCTGCATGCGCCAGTAAGTCCGATCATCCTGGCCGTGATCCTGATGATCGCGTTCGCTGCGCAGCAGATGAATGCCCCGTTCCACCCCGACCAGCAGCTGGCGGTGCACCTGGACGTGGCCTACCCTGCCCTACTACCTGATGCGCACCAGCATCCGCATGCTGGCGGCACTGGCGGCGTCGCTGCTGTTCTCGCTGGCGTTCGCGGCACTGGCGTCCAAGAGCCGCACCGCCGAGAAGGTGCTGGTGCCGGCGCTGGGGGGCGGTATGGGGAGATCTTTGAGTACAGCTATAACAGCGGGATGCTGACGTTGCCTGAGGATGAGATGCCGGAGGGGCGCGGCCTTAACGCCGCGACAGATTTGCTCCCTTCTCCCGCAAGCGGGAGAGGGGAGCAAACCCATCGGGACTCGAACGCGTGATTAAGAACGCGCCCGCATCGCCCGCCCGATCGCCCCGGTACGCAGCGCGATCTTGGCCGCGTCCTCGCGCAGCGCGCGCAGCCGGCGCTCCAGCACTGCGTTGGCGGGACGGCCAGTGGAGCTGGACGTCGGCCCGGCCTGCTCGCTAGACTCGCCCAGAGCGGCAGCCTGTACCAGCGTATCGGTGCGGCGCTTGTCCGCCGAGTCCGCCAGCCGCGCGCGGCGCTCGGCCGCCGCATCCTCCTCGGCTTCAGCGACATCGGCCACGACCGGCCCTGCCGCTACCGCCAGCGGCGCCTGCGCTTGGGCCAACACAGGCGCGCGTTCGCGGCGGATAAAGCCCGCGCCGCGCCCGCCGCCACGCTCGTCGGCATGCAGCCGCTCGCTGGCCAGTTGCAGGCTGTTGCGCGCCGCTTCGGTAGCCTGCTCGATGGCCGCCTCGGCCGCGGGAATATCCAGCTCATCGTAGTGCTGCCGCACCTGGATCCGCGCCGCCGCCACGTGCGCCGCCACCAGGTAGTTCTGCACGATAAAGCGGTTCAGGTTGTCGACCGCGCGATGCCGGCTCCTGGGCTCGTCCAGCATGCGCTGGAACGAAGAGATCAGCGCCGACAGGTTGTCCATGAACTGCTTGCGCTGCACGCGATAGGCAAAGTCGTCCTTGGCCCGGCGCAGCAGCAGGTCGCGCGTTGCGGCGATATAGCGGCGGTTGGCCTGTAGCACGTTCTCCACCAGCTTGGGGATGGCGCGGTATTCCCAGCTCGGCAGCACGAAGCTGAACAACGAGGCGATGATGCCGCCGATCACCGTATCGACCAGCCGCTCACCCGCCACCGTCGGGCTGCCCGGCATCAGCAGGTTGATCTGGATGAGCACCTGGATGCAGGCCGCGATCGCGGTGTAGCGGTACTTGATGGTCACGAACGCGGCGCTGGCCACCAGCGCCAGGAACAGCACGCCCAGCAGTATCAGCGGCTCGTCCACCACCTTCAGGATCCCCACCGCCACCACGCAGCCGATCAGCGTGCCGATCACGCGGTCGTTGTAGCGCTGCTTGGTCATGCTGAAGTTCGGCTTCAGGATGACGATGATGGTCAGCAGGATCCAGTAGCTGTGCGAGGCGTACGGCAGGTGGTTGGTGATCCACAGCCCCAGCGCCACCGCCATCGACATGCGCAGCGCAAAGCGGAACGCCGGCGAGCGCCAGTGCAGGTTTTCGCGCAGCACGCCCAGCTCGTACTTCTGGCGCGTCAGGAACGGCGTCATGTCGCTGCCCGGCAGCACCTTGGCCGGCTCCACCGGCGTGCGCGAGGCCTCGTGCAGCTGCCCGATCAGCGTGATCGCGCCGCGGATCATGTCCAGCGTCTCGGCCAGCGCCGTCATCGCCGCGGGCTTGATGTGGTGGTGGCGCAGCTGCGCGATCTCGGCCTCGACCGCGCGCAGGCCTTCGCGGTATTCCACCGTCGCGTAAGAGCCGCGCCCGCGCGTGACCTCGTAGGCGATCTCTTCCACGTCCTTGCACATCAGCACCACCAGCCCGCGCAGGTGGTCCAGCACCGGCGTGCCGCCGAAGGTCTGGCGCAGCAGCGGGTAGTCGGTGTTGGTGGACAGCACGTACTCGTACAGGTCGAGCATGCGCAGGTGCACCTGCACCAGCAGCCCGTCATGCGGCGTGCGGTTGCCGCGCAGCACCAGGTCGCGCGCGGCCTGCTGGCGCTCGGCCACCACGATCTGCTGGCGCACCAGCTGGTTGAACTGGGCATCGTAGTCGTTGCCGGCGTCGTAGAAGCCGGCCTTGATCTCGAGGTAGCCGGCCAGCTCGTACAGCGACTCGGCCAGCACCTGCTGCCTGGTGCGGCGCTCGGTCAGCCAGCTGACCAGCATCGCGTAGCCGAGGTAGGCGACCGCGCCGGCGCTGAAATGCGCCGCATGCACCAGCGCGCGCTCGACCACGAAGTCCTCGTTGATCGTGAGCGTCATCACGAACAGCGCCGCGAATTGCAGCGGCAGGGTCTTGTTGCCGTACACCGTCATCATGGCGGCAAGGAACGTCACCAGCACCAGCACGAACGGCATCACCCGTGGGAACGGCGTGGTCAGCGCCACCACCAGCGTCACCGCGCTGCACAGCAGCACGCTCGCCAGCATCTCGTTGAACTTGTGGTTCAGCGGGCTGGGCAGGTCCATCAGGCTGGTGCACAGCGCGCCCATCGACACCACCATCGCGGTGGGCAGGTCGGAGAAATGCAGCGCGATCAGCGTGGCGCCGATCACCCCGGTGGCCGAGCGCAGCCCCCGGTACACGTAGTGCGAATACAGGAAAGTGCGGGGGTCGTGCGCGTATTGCATACGGCGATGCGGCCGGGGCGGTGGCTGGGTTGTGGGGGATCGCTGCGCTACGTCACTGGCCCAGCCAGCGCGAGCGCGCCGCATGCCGGCCGTCCGCCAGCTTGACCTTGAACTGCGCCGCGGGCTCGCGCGCCAGCGTGACCGGCAGCACCTGCAGCTCGTCGCGGCGGAAGGCGTGCAGGTCGATGCGGTCGCCGGTGCGGTAGCGTCCCAGCAGCTTGTCGACCTGGCCGGGCGCCACGCGCAGGCCGTCGATGGCCACCAGCAGGTCGCCGGCCGACAGGCCCGCGGCCTGCGCCGCGCCGCCGTCCAGCACCTGCGTGACGCGTACCCAGCCGTCGTCAGTCTTGACCTTGATGCCCAGCGCCGCGGTGCGCGACGGCTTCTGCGCCTCGGCCTTGACGCCGAAGTCCCTGAACAGCGCCGCCAGCGGCAGTTCGCCGGTGCCTTCGGTCAGCGAGCGCAGCAGGCTGCCCAGCTTCAGGCCGGTCACATCGTCGAACAGCGCATACACCTCCGGCTCGGTCACGCCGCGCTGCATCGCGCCGGGCGCATAGAAGCCGCGCCCGTAGCGGCGCCACAGCGCGCGCATGACGTCGTCGAGCGAGCGCCGTCCGCGCGACTTGGCGCGGATGGTCAGGTCCAGCGCCAGCGCCACCAGCGACCCCTTGGTGTAGTAGCTGACGATGGCGTTGGGCGCGTTCTCGTCCTGGCGGTAGTACTTGGTCCAGGCATCGAACGAGCTTTCGGCCACGCTCTGCTTGGTGCGGCCGTTGCCGCGCAGCACGCCGTTCCAGGTCTTGCCCAGCATCTCGACGTACTGCGCCTCGGTCACGCAGCCCGAGCGCACCAGCACCAGGTCGTCGTAGTAGCTGGTGAAGCCCTCGAACAGCCACAGCAGCGGCGTGTAGGTTTCGTCGGCCAGCCGGTACGGCACGAACGCGGCGGGCTTGATGCGCTTGACGTTCCAGGTGTGGAAATACTCGTGGCTGCACAGGCCCAGGAAGGTGCGATAGCCCTCGCTGGTGTCGCTGTCGCCGCGCACCGGCAGGTCATTGCGCGCGCACATCAGCGCGGTGCTGGCGCGGTGCTCGAGGCCGCCGTAGCCGTCGGTGGTGACCATCGTCATGAAGACGTAGCGGCGGTTGCTGTCCAGGAACGGCGCCTCGGCGCTGCGGGGTTCGAACAGGCGGATCTGGTTTTCGCAGATGCGCTTGAGGTCGCGGCACACGCGCTCGAGGTCGAGGTTGGGCACGCGGCCGGTGAAGACCACGTCGTGCTGCGCGCCACAGGCACGGAAGCTGGCGAGCTGGAAGTTGCCCATCTCGACAGGGTGGTCGACCAGTTCGTCGTAGTCGGCAACCTGGTAGCGGCCGAAGCCGTAGCGCTTCGCGCCGTCGCGGCCCGGCGCTTCCGGCATCGCGGTGGCGACACGCCAGCCGCGGTAGGCCTCGCCTTCGGGCGCGTGGATATCGACGGTGCATGGCCGCTCAACCTGGCCTTCGACGCACAGGAACACCGAGCTGCCGTTGAAGAAGCCATGGGTGGCGTCCAGGTGCGCGGCGCGCACCGACAGGTCCCAGGCATAGACTTCGTAGCTCAGCATCAGCGGGCCGTCCGACAGCCTCACCGGCGCGGCCTGCCAGCTCTGCTTGTCGAGCTTGGTCAGCGGGACTTCGCGGCCGCCGGCATCGGCACGGATGCGCACGATATGGCGGGCGAAGTCGCGGATCATGTAGCTGCCCGGGATCCACGCGGGCAGCGTGAAGCGCTGGCCGGCGGGATCGGGCTCGCTCACCGTGACGGTGACGGCAAACAGGTGCGCCTCAGGCGCAAGCGGGGCGATGGCGTAGCGGATCGGCGTCATGGGCAGGATTGTAACGTCGGCGCACCGCTGGCCTCGCCGACGCTGGTGAAGCAGCCGGTCGCCGCTCAGGCACGATTGACGTCGACCACCACGCGGCCGCGCATGCCGCCTTCCACGATCCTGCGGCCGGCGTCGATCGCCTCGGCCAGCCCGATCTCGCGCGTGATCGCGTTCAGGCGATCCGGCTCCAGGTCGCTCGCCAGCCGCTGCCACGCGCGCTCGCGCAGCGGCATGGCCGCCATCACGCTGTCGATGCCGTGCAGCGTAACGCCGCGCAGGATGAACGGCGCCACCGATGCCGGGAAGTCCATCCCCTGCGCCAGCCCGCACGCCGTCACCACGCCGCCGTAGCGCACCTGCGCGCACGCGTTGACCAGGGTATGCGAGCCGACCGAATCCACCACCGCGGCCCAGCGCTCCTTCTGCAGCGGCTTGCCGGGCGCGCCAAGCTCGGCGCGGTCGATGACATCGGCAGCGCCCAGCGCCTTCAGGAAGTCGGCTTCATTGGTCTTGCCGGTCGACGCCACCACCTTGTAGCCCAGCTTGCTCAGCACCGCGATCGCGACCGAGCCCACGCCGCCGGAAGCGCCGGTCACCAGCACCTCGCCATCGCCAGGCTGCACCGGGCCGTTGACGCCGCCGCGCTCCAGCGCCAGCACCGACAGCATCGCGGTATAGCCGGCGGTGCCGATCGCCATGGCCTGGCGCGTGGTGAAGGCATCGGGCAGGCGCACCAGCCAGTCACCCTTCAGCCGCGCGCGCTGCGCCAGGCACCCCCAGTGGGTCTCGCCCACGCCGTAGCCGTTCAGCACCACCTTGTCGCCGGCCTGCCAGCGCGCGCTGGACGATTCCAGCACCGTGCCGGCGCCGTCGATGCCCGCCACCATCGGCCACTTGCGCACCACCGGCGAGCGGCCCGTGATCGCCAGGCCGTCCTTGAAGTTGATGGTGGAGTAGTCCACGGCGACCAGCACGTCGCCATCGGCGGGCAACTGCGCTTCGTCTAGCGTGGCCAGATTGGCCTGGGTGGCGCCGTCGGCCTGGGTCAGCAGCAATGCCTGGAACGTCATGGTGTCTCCTAGTCGCCTGGCGGCGATCGCTTGGGAATGAGGGGAATGCGGAAAGCAGAACGGCCGGACAAGTCCGGCCGTCGATCAAGCCGGGACGGGGCCGGCGCGCGCTTATTTCTTGATGCTGGCGAGCTTCTTCTCCAGCGTGGCCACGTCGGCCGCGCCCGGGATGCGGGTGCCATCCATGAAGAACACTGCCGGCGTGCCGGTCACGTTCATGCTATGGCCCAGCGCCAGGTTTTCCTGCAACGGCGTCTGGCAGCTACCGTTGCCGGTCAGCGCGACCTGCTTGAGCATCCAGTCGCGCCACGCCTTGGTGCGGTCGGCCGCGCACCAGACCTGCTTGGCCTTGGTTTCCGAGTCGGGCGACAGCACCGGGTACAGGAAGGTGTACACGGTGATGTTGTCCATCTGCTGGAAGGTCTGCTCGATGCGCTTGCAGTAGCCGCAGTTCGGGTCGGAGAACACCGCGATCTGGCGGCTGCCATCGCCCTTGGTCCACTTGATCGCGCGCGCCAGCGGCAGGTCCGACCACTTGATGCGGTTGATCTCGGCCATCCGCTCTTCGGTCAGGTTGGTGCCGGTGCGGGTGTCGATCATCTCGCCGTTGAGGATGTAGCGGCCGGTGCTGTCGGTGTAGACCACCTGCCCGCCGATATTGGCCTCGAATAGCCCCGGCACCGGAGTCTTGCTGACACTTTTCACCTCGGCGCGGCCGCCCAGCACCTTCTGCAGCGACTCCTTGATGCGGTCGGTGCCGGGTTCACCCGCCGCCATGGCATGCAGGGCAAAGCCGGCCGCGGCCAGGCCGCCAGCGACGGCGGTGACGGTGGCGCTGCGGACAGGGTGGCGGCGCAGGAATTGGAACATGTGGACTCCAGGGGTGTTCGGTGATCGGGTGATCGTTCGGGGCGCGGTGGCGGCGTCAGCCGAGCGCGCGCCCGATCAGGAAACGCTTGAGCAGCGGCTGGCCGCCTACCGCGCGCATGCCGGTGTTGCGCACCACCCGCGCCACGCCGCCGGGCAGCGAGAACAGCCGGTGCAGCCCGTCGGTGGCCGCGGTCAGCGACAGCAGGTCGGTGGCGCGCGCGCGCTCGTAGCGGCGCAGCAGGCGCAGGTCGCCCTCGCTGCGGAAAGGTTCTTTGTCGGCCATCACGCGGCCAAGTTCCGCCACATCGCGCAGGCCCAGGTTCATGCCCTGCCCCGCCAGCGGGTGCACCACGTGGGCGGCGTCGCCGACCAGCGCCACGTGCGGCTGCACGAACTGGTCGGCGCGCTGCAGCACCAGCGGGAAGCCCTGCGCCGGCGTCACGCAGCGCAACGTGCCGAACTGGCTGCCGACCGCGCCGGCGGCGCCCTGCATCACGGTGGCGGCAAGCGCCTCGGGCGACAGCGCGAGCAGGTCGCGCGCGTGCGCTTCGTCTGCCGACCAGACCATCGAGACATGGTTGCCCGGCAGCGGCAGCATCGCCAGTACCTCGCCGTTGGCAGGCTCTTCGTCGGCCATCAGCTTTTCCGGCGCGCCCAGGAACCACTGCCAGGCGGTCTCGTGGTGCGGACGCTCGCAGGCAAAGTTGGCGACCACGCCAAGCTGGCGGTACTTGCGCGTGCTGACGCCGATATGGCACTGCTGGCGCAGCCACGAGCGCGCGCCGTCGGCGCCGATCGCCAGCGCCGTGCGCAGCTTGTTGCCGTTGTCCAGCGTCAGGGTAATGCCCTCCGGATCGCGCTCGCACACGCTGGCGGTGCCGTCGTGCCAGGTCACCTGGTGCTGGAAGCCGAGCGCGGTGTCGAGCGCGCGCTCGACATGGCCGGATTCGATGATCCACGCCAGTTGCGGCACCGCCGCGGCGTAGGCGGAGAAATGCAGGTCGCCGTCCAGGCTGGGCGAGGTTTCGGCGGCGCTGACGTCGCCAAAGACACGCATGTCGCGCACCGGCTGGATGCGAGCCGGGTCCAGCGCCTCCCACACGCGCATCCGCTCCAGCAGCGCCTGCGAGCTGGCGGAGAAGGCATAGATACGGCTGTCCCAATCCTCGGCTGGCGCGCGGCCGACGCCGCGGGGCGGCTTCGGCGCCACCAGCGCCACGTCCATGCCCTGCTGGGCCAGCAACAAGGCACAGGACTTGCCGACGATGCCGCCGCCGACGACGGCCACCTGGAAAGCGGAAGAATTGCGCGCAGCGGTGCGCGCGGACGCGTGGGATCGGGTCATGGCTGGATTATAGCCACGTCACTCCGGGACCCTTCGGGCGCGGCCGCTCATTATTTCCTCAGGTCATTAGGCATATGACAAAACTGTCGGTGCGTGGGTCAAAGTTCGGAAACGCACAGCCTATATTGAAACGAAATGTTTCTGACCGGGGACGAACCACCTGAAGGGAGGTGGAGCAATGAAGAGGGCGCTTTGGATTGCCGCGGTTGGTATCGCGGTTGCAGGGGGATCGGCATTCGGAGGCACGACTGGCCCGCGGGACGTTTATACCGACGGCGCCAAGGTCTCCAAGTTCGATGTGTATTCGGATGGAGCACGGTCAATCGACCGGCGGGATGTATTCCTGGATGGTGCAAGGGCAATCGACAGGCGCGACATGTTTACGGACGGCGCCAAGACGACGGATACGCGGGACCAGTTCACGGACGGCGCATGAACGTCGTGAACCTCGATTGAGCGGAAGCGGCGCTCACGCAACGGCCAGGAAGACTTTCCTGGCCGTCTTGTTTTATATGCGGGTGGAACGGCGACCGGCCAGCAACCCGGAGGCCCGATAGGGTTACAATTGCCGTTTTCCGTGGCAGACCCCGTATAGCCGTCGAGCCCGCGCTCGATGTGACGTGTTTGTCTCGTCCGATGCAGTCCCGCCACTGGCCCCGCCAGGCGCCCGTCGCCAGCCCGCCCGGCACCGGACCGCATCCTGCAAACCCTTGATTTCTAAGACAAGACCATGAGCCTCAAATGCGGCATCGTCGGCCTGCCCAACGTCGGCAAGTCCACGCTGTTCAATGCCCTGACCAAGGCCGGCATCGCCGCCGAAAACTATCCGTTCTGCACGATCGAGCCCAATGTGGGCGTGGTCGAAGTGCCGGATCCGAGGCTCGCCAGCCTGGCCGAGATCGTCAGGCCTGAGCGCATCCTGCCGGCCACGGTCGAGTTCGTCGACATCGCCGGCCTGGTCGCGGGCGCTTCCAAGGGTGAAGGCCTGGGCAACCAGTTCCTGGCCAATATCCGCGAAACCGATGCCATCACCCACGTGGTGCGCTGCTTCGAAGACGACAACGTGATCCACGTGGCCGGCAAGGTCGATCCGCTGTCGGACATCGAGGTCATCAACACCGAACTCGCACTGGCCGACCTGGCCACCGTGGAAAAGGCCCTGGCCCGCTATATCAAGCCGGCCCGCGCCGGCGACAAGGAAGCGCAGCGCCTGGTCGCCGTGCTGGAAAAGGCGCAAGCCGTGCTCGACCAGGCCAAGGCCGTGCGCACCCTCGACCTGGCCCCGGAAGAATGGGACGCCATCCGTCCGTTCTGCCTGATCACCGCCAAGCCGACCATGTATGTCGCCAACGTGCGTGAAGACGGCTTCGAGAACAACCCGCACCTGGACGCGGTGCGCGAGTACGCCAAGCAGACCAATTCGCCGGTGGTAGCCGTGTGCGCCGCCATCGAAGCCGAGATCGCCGACCTGGACGACGCCGACAAGGCCGAATTCCTGGCCGACCTGGGCATGGAAGAGCCGGGCCTGGACCGCGTGATCCGCGCCGGCTTCAAGCTGCTTGGCCTGCAGACCTACTTCACTGCCGGCGTGAAGGAAGTGCGCGCCTGGACCATCCATGTCGGCGACACGGCGCCCAAGGCGGCCGGCGTGATCCATACCGACTTCGAACGCGGCTTTATCCGTGCGCAGACCATTGCCTTCGACGACTACATCTCGTTCAAGGGCGAGACCGGCGCCAAGGAAGCCGGCAAGATGCGGGCGGAAGGCAAGGAATACGTGGTGAAGGATGGGGATGTGCTGAACTTCCTGTTCAACGTCTGAGCCAGCCCCCGACGCCAAAAAACCCGCGATTTCGCGGGTTTTTTGTTTTCTGCCGGGCGCGGGGGAACCGCCCGCCGCTTCACAGCTTTTCCATTTCCTTCCCCCGCAGCCCCACCAGCAGCGCCTGGCCGTCCGCGCCCACGCGGAACTCCCCGTACATGGCCTGGGCAAAGCGCTCGCCCTGCCCCTCCTGGAAGAAATACGCGTCGGTCGACACCTGCACCTGCGCACCGCCCCAGCGCGACCGCGCCGCCTGGAAGCGCAGCAACTGCTCGCCCACGCCCAGCGGCCCGCCGTCATGCAGCCGCACGAAGCTGGCCACGCCCCGCGGGTCGCGCCGGATCACGGCCACGCCGTCGCCCGGCGGGCGCTGCGCCGGCCCCTGCGCCGTGCGGATCTGGTTGCCGATGTCGAAGTTCAGCGCCATGTAGTCGCCCTGCATCAGCGAGCGCGGATCGACCGGCGCGAGCCGCAGCAAGACGGTGTCGCCGCGTGCTAGCAGCGTTTCTTTGCCGGCGATGCCGGCGGCGGCCAGCGCCAGGGTCAGCGCCCAGGCGGTCACGATCCAGCGCTTCATGCGAACTCCTTGCCGGTGCGGCCGCGCAGCAGCCAGTGGCGCCCGGCCAGCAACAGCACACCCGCCGCTGCCAGCGTGACGGACTTGGCCGGCAGGGTCCAGTGCAGCGCGCTGTAGTACCAGACGAAGCCGACGGCAATGGCGGTGACGCCCAGGCCCATCCAGGCCATGGAAGCCCGGCGCAGGGCCAGTGCCAGCGCCAGCGCGCCGGCCACGACGGCAGGCGCCGCGGCCATCAGTGCGCCAAAGGCGAGCGTGCCGGCGAGCACTGCCGCCTGCATGGCGGAGCCAGTGGCC
The DNA here is from genome assembly GCF_004353535.1 of Cupriavidus sp. L7L. Lineage (NCBI taxonomy): Bacteria > Pseudomonadati > Pseudomonadota > Betaproteobacteria > Burkholderiales > Burkholderiaceae > Cupriavidus > Cupriavidus sp. L7L. The sequence continues at coordinate 131,867 of NZ_SMNY01000008.1, read as the reverse complement.
AGGCGGCGGCACTCGGCCAGGGAAAAGCCCGCCAGCACCAGCGTCAGCAGCGCGCCCCCGATCCAGTGCGCGGCCGACAGCCGCCCCGCCTCCGGACCGAACAGCCACGTCATCGGATGGCTCATCCCGGTCACCACCAGCGCCATGGCGAGCGCGGCCAGCAGCGTGGCATCGGCGAGCGGCTCCAGCAGCGCATGCCGCCCCGCCGCGCACGCGCGCGCCTCGGCCAGCGTGAAGGCGGTCACCAGCGCGCAGCCCAGCGGTGCCAGCCAGCTGAGCGTCCACATCAGCGCCGGCCAGTCATCGGAGGATCCGTGCGGCAGGGCAAGATGCAGTGCGCCCGCCAGCCCGATCCACACGCCAAGCCCGGACAGCAGCCGGTGCAACCGGTTGGGCACCAGCAACACCAGCACGCCTTCGAACAGCGCGATGCCGGCCCAGAATCCGGCGGTCCCGGTCACGCGCGCAAAGCCAAGCGCCTCCACCAGCCCATACACCGCCATCCCCTGCCCGCACAGGCTGACCGCCAGCGCGAACTGGCTCGCCGCGATCCCGCCGCCACGCCAGTACAGCAACGCGGCCAGCGCGATCATGGCCAGCCCGGTCACGGCCATGGCGATGCCGTTCTCGCGCGCGGCCACGAACACCGTCCCAACCAGGAACATCTGGAAAAACAAGGCGCCAAGCCAGCCGGCCGCGCCCATCAGGCAGCGCACCGCCCACGGCGCGTGGCTGTGCTCCGGGCATTCGCCCTGCACCGCGCCGCGCGCGGCCAGTTCCTGCCAGAGCCGTTGCTCGGTCTGCAAGGTGGTGCTCATGCCTGCTCCGGTTGGGCGCGCAGTTGAGCGCGATAAGCGCGCATCAGCCACGCCGCCGCGCCTGCGGCCAGGCCAATGGTGACCAGCCCGAGCAGCAGGAATGCGCCGAAGTCGCCCTTGCCCTCGAACAGCAGCTTGCCGAGTCCGGCCACCACCAGCACGATGCCGGTCAGGCAGGTCAGGCTCAGCACGACGATATCGAAGGCGCGTTGCCGGTACCACCACGCCAGACCTGCCAGCACGGCCAGCGCAACCACGAACGATGCCGCATCGAAGCGGCTGTCCAACAGGCTGGTCAGGCCCAGCGAGCCGGCCTGCACGCAGGCCAGCGCAGCCAGCAGGCGGCTGCCGGTCTGTCCCCGGAAGCCCAGCCCGGACGCGCGGGCGGCCAGCAGGTGCCACAGCGCCAGTTGCAGCAGCACCGCCCCCAGCAACGCCAGCGTGGCGGTGCGCAGGTAGCGGCTGTCGAACAGCAGCGCAAACAGGCCTTCCATGCCGAAACGGATGCTGAAGTAGCGCAGCAGCGCCACGTTGCCGACCACCAGCACCAGCCACCAGTGCGGCGCAGCGCGCGCCGCCAGCGCCCACGGCACCGCCAGCAGCGCCCACAGCGCAAACAGCTGCCAGGCATCGGCGCCGGTCTGGTAGGTCTGGCCGATCACGGCGAGCAGCACGCCGGACAGCACCTGCGCGCCCCCGAGCGCGGCGCGGCCGGCGGCGTCGGCGGCGGGTCGCAGCCACGCGAACGCTGCCAGCACCGTGATGGCGGCGGCGAGCAAGCCAAATTTGGAGAACTTGTGCAGGTCTTGCCAGTTGAAGGCAAAGAAGACGATCACGCCGGCGCATAGCAGGGCGGTGCCCAGCGCCATCAGTGCCTGGTCGAGCCAGCGGCGCCAGTCGGCTGCGGCCGGCTCGGTGCGTGCCCAGGGGGCGGCGATCGCCTCGGCGGCCACGCGTCCGCGTGCGCGCCAGTCGGCCAGTGCCCGGCGGATGGCGCGCCGTTCGCCGTTTGCCACGGTGGAGGTTTGCATGCTCGCCCTTGCGTGCCCCGATGCGTGGGACTTTAGCAAAGCGCAGCCCGGGCCGCACCTTGCGGCGTGCCGGCGCTATGCCTGCCGCATGGGCGCCGGTATGCTCTGGGTTTCGCCTTCCACTCCGCCTGCCCCATGACCCTGGGAATCCTTGCCGCCATCCACGATGAAGTCGACGGCCTGGTGGCCGCGATGCGCCACGACGACAGCCGCGCCACGGTGCACACCATCGGCATGCGCGACTACTACGTCGGCAACCTGTACGGCCAGCCGTGCGTGCTGGTGCTGGCGCGCATGGGCAAGGTGGCAGCCTCGGCGACCACAGTCACGCTGATCCGGGAGTTCGGCGCCACCCAGGTGGTGTTTACCGGGCTGGCGGGCGGCGTCGGCGCCGACACCAATGTCGGCGACATCGTCATCGCGGACCGGACGATCCAGCACGACCTCGACGCGCGCCCGTTCTTCGGCCGCCATGAAGTGCCGCTGCTGGACCGCGCCGAGTTCCCGGCCGACCCGGCGCTGACCGCCGAACTGGAAGGCGCGGCCGCGGATTTCCTGCGCCTCGACCTGGGCGCCGACGTGCCGCCCGAGGTGCTGGCCCGCTTCGGCGTGGCCACGCCGGGGCTGCACAAGGGCATGATCGCCAGCGGCGACCAGTTTATCGGGGCCCCGGCTGCGGTGGCGGAACTGCGCGAGCGGCTGCCCGGCCTGCTGGCGGTGGAAATGGAAGGCGCCGCGGTGGCGCAGGTGTGCCATGAATACGGCGTCCCGTACGCGGTCATGCGCACGGTGTCGGACCGGGCGGACGATACCGCCCATGTGGATTTCGCGGCATTCCTGAAGGAGGTGGCCAGCCACTATTCCAATGGCGTGCTGCGCCGGCTGCTGGCCGCGCGGGCTGAAGCGGATCCCGTGCGCACCTGACCAGGATCAAGCGGCGCGCAGATTCCAGGCCGCCGCGTCGGTTCTGTCCTTACCGTCCGCGCGGCCGGACGGCTCCCCAGGCGCCGACCAGGATGGCGGCGCCGGCAATCACCGCCAGCCAGCTGCTGAGCTGCCCGTCGACGAACAGGTGCAGCGCGCGGCCACCGTAGAAAGCGGCCGCCGCGCCCGCCGCGCCCAGCACCAGCGCGGCCGGCAGGGTCACGACGCGTCCTGCCGGATGCAGCCGGCGCGCAGCCAGTCCCACCAGCAAACCCACGATCAAAGTGCCCAGCATCCAATTCTCCTGTGTAGCCTGAATCACAGCCGCATCCGGCTGCGCCGTAACGATACTGCAAACCAGACGGCTGCGACGCATACTGGGTATGCGCCTGCAATCTGTGGTGCCGGCGGTATAATGGCAACCGGTCCGGCCACGCTCCGGATCGTACCTGTCCCCAACAAATGCAACTGCTCGCGATCGGCATCAACCACACGACGGCACCAGTCTCGCTGCGCGAGCGGGTGGCGTTTCCGCTCGAGCAGATCAAACCGGCACTGGGAGCGCTGCGCGAGCACCTGTCCGGCCGCAGCGGCACCGAAGCCGCCATCCTTTCCACCTGTAACCGCACCGAGATCTACTGCGCCACCGACGTCCTGAAGCCGGGCCAGGAAGGTTTCGAGCACACCCTGCGGTGGCTGTCGCAGCACCACAACGTGCCGGCCGGCGACCTGGCCCCGCACCTGTACGCGCTGCCGCAGTCCGAAGCCGTGCGCCACGCCTTCCGCGTGGCCAGCGGGCTGGATTCGATGGTGCTGGGCGAGACCCAGATCCTGGGCCAGCTCAAGGACGCGGTGCGCACCGCCGGCGAGGCCGGCTCGCTGGGGACGTACCTGAACCAGCTGTTCCAGCGCACTTTCGCGGTGGCCAAGGAAGTGCGCGGCCAGACCGAGATCGGCGCGCATTCCGTATCGATGGCCGCCGCCGCGGTGCGGCTGGCGCAACGGATTTTTGAAAGCGTCTCGACCCAGCGCGTGCTGTTTATCGGCGCGGGCGAGATGATCGAGCTGTGCGCGACCCACTTCGCCGCGCAGCAGCCGCGCCAGATTGTGGTGGCCAACCGCACCGTCGAGCGCGGCGAGAAACTGGCCGAGCAATTGTCCGGCCAGGGCCTGACCACGCAGGCGATCCGCCTGACCGACCTGGGCGAGCGGCTGCATGAATTCGACATCGTGGTGTCCTGCACCGCCAGCTCGCTGCCGATCATCGGCCTGGGCGCGGTGGAGCGCGCGGTCAAGCGCCGCAAGCACCGCCCGATCATGATGGTCGACCTGGCCGTGCCGCGCGACGTGGAACCGGAGGTCGCGCGCCTGGACGACGTCTTCCTGTACACCGTCGACGACCTCGGCGCGATCGTGCGCGAAGGCAACGCGCTGCGCCAGGCCGCCGTCGCGCAGGCCGAAGCCATCATCGAAAGCCGCGTGCAGAACTTCATGCACTGGCTCGAAACGCGCAGCGTGGTGCCGGTCATCCGCGAGCTGCAGAGCAGCGGCGAAGCCATCCGCCAGGCCGAGCTGGAGCGCGCGCGCCGCATGCTGGCACGCGGCGACCACCCCGAGGCGGTGCTCGAAGCCCTGTCCGGCGCACTGACCCGCAAGTTCCTGCACGGCCCGACCCACGCGCTGAACCACACCCAGGGCGAAGACCGCGAGGCGCTGCTGCGCCTGGTGCCGGGCCTGTTCCGCCACAGCAGCCACTCCGAGCGCTAGCCGCGCTCCGGTCTTGCCGCACGCCGACCGCGCTGGCACGCCGCCGCCGCATTCCGGCAGCCCCGGCCCACTGGCCTCCCTCCATTCCCCCGCATCCCGATGAAAGCCAGCATGCTTGCCAAGCTCGACCAACTGGCCGAGCGACTCGATGAAGTCAACGCCCTGCTCGCGCGCGAAGACGCGACCGCCAGCATCGACCAGTACCGCAAGCTCAGCCGCGAGCATGCCGAGCTGTCGCCGGTGGCCGAGCAGTACGGGCAATACCGCCAGGCGCAGGACGACCTGGGCACCGCGCAGGCGCTGCTGGACGATCCCGAGATGAAGGACTTCGCCGCCGACGAGATCGCCAGCGCGCGCGAGCGGCTGGAAGCGCTGGAGCAGAGCCTGCAGCGCCTGCTGCTGCCCAAGGATCCCAACGACGACCGCAACCTGCTGCTCGAAATCCGCGCCGGCACGGGCGGCGAGGAAAGCGCGCTGTTCGCCGCAGATCTGCTGCGGATGTACACGCGCTACGCCGAGCGCCAGCGCTGGCAGGTCGAGATCATGAGCGAGTCCGGGTCCGACCTGGGCGGCTTCCGGGAAGTCATCGTGCGGATCGCCGGGGATGCCGCGTTTTCGAAGCTGAAGTTTGAATCCGGCGGCCATCGCGTGCAGCGCGTGCCCGCCACCGAGGCACAAGGGCGCATCCATACCTCGGCCTGCACGGTGGCGGTGATGCCGGAAGCCGATGAGGTCGGCGAGGTCGAGATCAATCCGGCCGACCTGCGCATCGACACCTTCCGCGCCTCGGGCGCCGGTGGCCAGCACGTGAACAAGACCGATTCGGCCGTGCGCCTGACCCACCTGCCGACCGGCATCGTGGTCGAGTGCCAGGACGACCGCTCGCAGCACCGCAACAAGGACAAGGCGATGAAGGTGCTGGCCGCGCGCATCAAGGACATGCAGACCCGCGCCGCCCAGGCGAAGGAAGCCAGCACGCGGCGCAACCTGATCGGCTCGGGCGACCGCAGCGACCGCATCCGCACCTACAACTTCCCGCAGGGCCGCGTGACCGACCACCGCATCAACCTGACGCTCTACAAGATCGACATGATCATGGACGGCGACATGGACGAGCTGCTTTCGTCGCTGGCCGCGGAGCACCAGGCGGACCAGCTGGCCGCGCTCGGCGAAGACGCATAAGCGGCTTAAGCACCGCTCAGGCCCGCTTCGTGCGCGAACAGCGCGTAACGTCCCACAAGACTTTGTATTTCTTGTAAATGCTTGAAACAGCACTGGTAGGGGTAAACGCGCTGCCTATAATCGATTTCGACCGGCAAACGGAGAATGGTGCCGGGTGAGTCTCTCCCAAAACATTTCCTAGGACGAAATCATGAAAAAACTGCTCGCGCTGTTGATGATCACCGCAGCCATGGCCGCTTGCAGCAAGAAGGAAGAAGCCCCCGCAGCTTCCAGCGCCGACAGCGCCATGCAAAGCGCCGCTGAATCCGCCAAGGCCGCTGCCAGCGACGCCGCCGCAGCAGCTGGCAGCGCTGCCGACGCCGCCAGGGCTGCCGCCAGCGATGCCGCTTCGAGCGCGCAGGTTGCCGCCGAGAAGGCCAAGGAAGAAGCCGGCAGCGCCATGGCCAATGCCAAGCAGGCAGCCAAGGACGCCGTCAATGCCGGCGCCGACAAGGCCAAGGACGCCGTCAATAAGTAATCGTGCCGGCGGGGGGCTTTCAGCCGCCCGCCTCCGATGGGCGGTACACTTGGCGAAACGCCGGAGATCCCGCCTCAAAGCCCCGCCAGGCCCTGCGCCGGTGGGGTTTTTTGTGGCCGGCAACAGAACCGTCCCTACCCGATGTCTTCCCCTAACACTGCCGCGCTGCCGGCCACGCCAACGCTGCGCGAAGCCCAGACCCTCGCTGCCATGGTGGGCCTGCCCACGCTGGAAGCGCGCATGCTGCTGACGCACGTGACCGGCCTCACCCGCACGCAGCTGATCACGCGCGATACCGACACGCTCACGCTGGCCCAGCGCGATGCCTTTGCCACGCTGCTGGCGCGGCGCCTCGCTGGCGAGCCGATGGCCTACCTGCTGGGCGAGCGCGAATTCTTCGGCCGCAAGTTCCGCGTCACGCCCGATGTGCTGATCCCGCGCCCCGACACCGAGATCGCCGCCGAAGCCTCGCTGGCCCGGCTGGCCGACGTGCCCCGCCCGCTGGTGCTGGACCTGGGCACCGGCTCGGGCATCCTGGCCGTGACGCTGGCGCGAGAACGCACCGATGCGCAGGTATGGGCGACCGATATCTCGCCCGGCGCGCTGATGGTGGCGCAGGACAACGCCAGCGCGCTTGGCGCCGACCGTATCAACTTCCTGGTATCGGACTGGTACGCCGCGCTGCCGCCCGGGCTGCGCTTCCACCTGGTCGTCAGCAACCCGCCTTATATCGCCGCGGGCGACCCGCACCTGGCCGAAGGCGACCTGCGCTTCGAGCCCATCGATGCGCTGACCGACCACCAGGACGGCCTGTCCGACCTGCGCACCATCGTCGACGGCGCGCCGCAACGGCTGCTGCCGGGCGGCTGGCTGCTGATGGAGCACGGCTACGACCAGGCCCAGGCGACGCGCGCGCTCCTGCAGGAGACCGGCTTTACAGACGTTTTCACCGCGCGCGACCTCGCCGGCCAGGAGCGCTGCACCGGCGGACGCTGGTCCGGAGCGCAAGCCTGAAGCCCGCCGGCGATTCCGGTAAAATCGGCGGCAGATTCCCGCCGCGTGGCTTGCCGCGCGGCGTCCCTTTTCCCAGGCGGCGCCCGACGGCGGCGCCATCCAACTGAAAAGCAGACCATGAGCGACGTGCAGCAGAAGATTGACCAGATCGTCAAGGGCAACCCGGTAGTCCTGTTCATGAAGGGCACCGCGCAGTTCCCGATGTGCGGCTTCTCGGGCCGCGCCATCCAGATCCTGAAGGCCTGCGGCGTCGACGCGCCGACCACGGTCAACGTGCTGGACGACGACAGCATCCGCCAGGGCATCAAGGAATACGCCAGCTGGCCGACCATCCCGCAGCTCTACGTGAACGGCGAGTTCATCGGCGGCTCGGACATCATGATGGAGATGTACCAGAACGGCGAGCTGCAAACCCTGCTGAAGGGCTGAGCCCGCCATGCCCGTGAGCGCTGCCCCGCCGGCCACGGCGGGGTCTGTACCACCGCGGCGGCTGATCGTCGCGATCACGGGCGCCACCGGCGCCATCTACGGCGTGCGCCTGCTGCAGGTGCTGCGCGCGGCGCCCGCGGTGGAAACCCACCTGCTGATTTCGCCGGCCGGCGTGATGAACCTGCAGCACGAGCTCGACATCGGCCGTGCCGAGGTGGAAGCGCTGGCCAGTGTCGTGCACAACGTGCGCGATATCGGCGCCACCATTGCCAGCGGCTCGTTCCGCGCCCACGCGATGGTGGTGGCGCCCTGCTCCATGCGCACGCTGGCCGCGATCGCGCATGGCCTGTCGGATAACCTGATCACGCGCGCCGCCGACGTCACGCTGAAGGAGCGGCGCAAGCTGGTCTTGATGGTGCGGGAAACGCCGCTGAACCTTGCGCACCTGCGCAATATGACGGCGGTGACGGAAATGGGCGGGATCGTGTTCCCGCCGGTGCCGGGCTTCTACCAGAAGCCGCAAAGCATTGCCGAGCTGGTCGACCATACGGTCGGCCGGGTGCTGGACCTGGTCGACCTGCCGGAGATCGGCCAGACGCTCACGCCCAGCTGGGGCGGGCTCAACGCCCGGCCCGGTGACGCGGCGGGCGGCAACTGAACGCTGTTGCCGGGCTCCCCGCCGTTGCTTCAATCCTGCCTACCTTGCCGCAACCTCCGGCAATCGCGGCGGTGCTGCTGTCATTCCAGCTGTCATTACCAACGACGATAGCCACGGCCGTAGTAGCCGTAGCCGCCGTAGTAATACGGCCGCGGCGCGACCACGACCGGCGCGGGGGCAACATAGACCGGCGCGGGACCCACGGCGGGACCGGCGGGAGTGGGATAGACGGCGCAGCCGCCCAGCAGGGTGACCGATGCCGCCGCGGCAGCCAGTCCAATCGTCAGCAGTTTCATGGTGTTTTCCTAGGGGGCCTCAGGGCCGGAAACGGGCATGTGCCTGCCCTGCTGACGTTATACGGGCAGTTTGCGTAATACGGCGTCAAAGGCATGTAAGGCTTGTTACCGTTCCCTACGGCGCTCGTGATGCCGCCTTCAGATCTCGAACCTGATCCCCTGCGCCAGCGGCAATGAATCGCCGTAGTTGATGGTGTTGGTCGCCCGGCGCATATACCCCTTCCACGCATCCGATCCCGACTCGCGCCCGCCGCCGGTCGCCTTCTCGCCGCCGAAGGCGCCGCCGATCTCCGCCCCGCTGGTGCCGATATTGACGTTGGCGATGCCGCAGTCGCTGCCCGACGACGACAGGAAGCGCTCGGCCTCGCGCATCGACTCGGTGAAGATGCACGACGACAGCCCGTGCGCGGCGGCATTGTTCAGCGCGATCGCCTCGTCGAAGCTGGTGTACGGCATCAGGTACAGGATCGGCGCGAAGGTCTCGGTCAGCATGGTGTCGTGCTGCACGTCGGTCATCACCAGCGCCGGCCGCACGTAGCAGGCATGCGGGAAGCGCGCGGCCAGCAGCCGTTCGCCGCCAGTGACGATATTGCCCTGCGCGCGGCACGCGGCAAGCGCGTTGGCCATGGCGTCGCCCGCGGCGTTGTCGATCAGCGGGCCGATCAGCGTGCCGTCGTCGAGCGGATCGCCGACTGGCAGCCGGTCGAACACCGTGACCAGCCGGCTCGCCATGGTATCCATCAGGTCGGCATGGACGAAGCAGCGGCGAAGCGTGGTGCAGCGCTGGCCCGCCGTGCCCGCCGCTGCAAAGGTGATGGCCCGCACCGCCAGCTCGATATCGGCCGAAGGTGCGACGATGGCGGCGTTGTTGCCGCCCAGCTCGAGAATGCTGCGCTTGAACTGCCCGGCGCAGGCGATGCCGACCTCGCGACCCATGCGGGTAGAGCCGGTCGCGCTGACCAGCCGCACCGCCGCGTGTTGCACCAGGTGGTTGCCAAGCATGCGCCCGCCCGGCAGCACCGCGGTGATGCCGGCATGCTGCGGCGCCGCCGCAGCCAGCACGCGCTCTAGCAGCCCGTGCGCGGCCAGCGCGCACAGCGCCACCTTCTCCGACGGCTTCCACAGCACGCCGTTGCCGCACACCAGCGCCAGCGCCGCGTTCCACGCCCACACCGCCACCGGGAAATTGAAGGCCGAGATCACGCCGCACAGGCCGTACGGATGCCAGGTCTCGCGCATGGCATGCTGCGGGCGCTCCGAGGCGATGGTCAGCCCGTGCAGCTGGCGCGACAGGCCCACGGCGAAGTCGCATATGTCGATCATCTCCTGCACCTCGCCCAGCCCTTCCTGCAGGATCTTGCCGGATTCCAGCGACACCAGCCGGCCGAGCGCGGGCTTGTGCTCGCGCAGCACCTCGCCGTAGCGCCGCACGATCTCGCCGCGTGCCGGTGCCGGCAGCAGCGCCCAGGTGCTCTGCGCCGCGTGCGCGCGCGCGATCAGCGCATCGGCCTGCGCCGGCATGCAGGCCGGCACATGGCCGATGGCCTCGCCGTCTACCGGCGAGCGCACCGTCACCGCGCCGGCAGGCGTGCCGTCCTGCCATGGGCGCGGCAGGCCCAGCGAATCCCAGCAGGCTGCAAACTCTTGCGCTTTCATACGTGGGTCTCCTGCAGCGGATGCTGCGTGTAGTGGCGGCCGAAGCGGTTCTTGAGGAAGGCGTCGAGCGGCATCGTCTCCTGGCGCACGAAGCCGGCCTGCGGCAACGCGCCGGTGGCCACCATGTCCAGCGCGGTGCAGATGCCCGCCGCGGTGGTCAGCTGGATCGCGTTGAGGTGCCCGTCCTTGTTGTCGACCCCGCCGATGCGCGCCGAGAACGAAGCCTGCGTCAGCGGCCCGCGCCCGCGTTCGCCGCCGGCCGGGTAGCCGGTGGCGGTGGCGAACACGATCACCACGTCCTGCTCGGTCACCGGGATGGCGCGATCGAAGATCTCGCGCAGCCAGTCGCGGCGCTCGCGCAGGCGCAGGTCGTTGAGCAGCAGCTTCATCAGCGCGCAGTGGCCGGGGTAGCGGATGGACTTGTAGTCGACGTGGCGCGCGCGCCCGGCCAGCGTCTCGGGTAGCGTGCCAAGGCCCCCAGATGTATTAAAGGCTTCGTACTCGATACCGTCCAGCGCAAAGCTTTCCAGCCCTTCCAGCGCCGGCAGTTCGACGCGGCGGCCGTCGACGATGGCTTCGCACGGGTTGCAGTATTCGTTGATCAGTCCCTCGGTGCTCCAGGTCAGGTTGTACTTGAGCGCGTTGCTGGGGTAGCGCGGCAGCGCGCCGACCCGCATCTGCAGGTCCAGCAGCTCGCCGCCGCCACGCAGGAAGCGCCGCGCCAGGTCATTCCCGACCACGCCGATAAAGCCCGGCGCCAGCCCGCACTGCGGCATTAGAACCGAGCGCGCGTTCTGCGCCAGCTGGCGGATCGCATGGGTGGCGGCCACGTCCTCGGTCAGGTCGAAGTAATGCACGCCCAGGCGCGCCGCGACCGAGGCCACGGCAATGGCGGCGTGGAAAGGCAGCGCATTGAGCACCGCGTCGGCGCCGGCCAGCAGCGCGGCGCAGGTGCCCGGCTCGGTAGGATCGCCGGCGCGCGCCAGCACGCCCCGCGGCAGGCCGTCCAGGCGGCGCGCGTCATGGTCGACCACGCTGACGCGGTAGTCGCCGGTGTCATGCAGCATGGCGGCAATGGTGCGCCCGATCTTGCCCGCGCCCAGCACCGTCACATGCAGCGGGCGTTTCGCCTTGGGCAGGTCTGGTGGGGCCTGCCGGCCCAGGTTCGAGGGTTGCATGGTGCCTCCGTCCACAAGAAAGGTTGTCCCGTGACTGGAGTATGGATAGCGGCTGCGACGGAATGAAGGCACAAGAACGACGAAAACCCGCCATAATCGAACGAAACGACGAACCTGTCCGACGTTATGACCGAACTCGACGTGACCGACCGCCATTTGCTGTCGTTGCTGCAGGCGAATGCGCGCGAAAGCGCCGCCAACCTCGCACGGCAGCTGGGCATCGCCCGCACCACCGTGGTCGCCCGCATTGCCCGGCTGGAGCGCAGCGGCGTGATCGCAGGCTATGGCGTGCGCCTGGGGCAGAAGATGGAAGACAACGTGATCCTGGCCTATTGCGGGCTCTCGGTGCAGCCCAAGGCCGCGCCGGCGATCCTGCGCGCGCTGCAGCGCCTGCCCGAGATCGAAGAGGTCAACTCGGTCAGCGGGCCGGTCGATTACCTGGTGGCGATCCGTTGCGACACGCACGACCGGCTGGACCGGCTGCTGGACGAGATCGGCATGCTCGACGGCGTGAACCACACCACCACCTCGATCGTGCTGGCGCGCAAGCTCGACCGCCGGCGCGCTGCCGGCTGAAGCGGTATGCTCGCAGACCGAACAAGCCAAAGCGGAGATATCCAATGAGCAATCCGATCCGTGTCGCCGTAGGCGGCGTGACCGGCTGGGCCGGCGGTGAACTGGCGCGCGGCGTGGCGCATGCCTCCGACATGGCGCTGGTGGCAGGCCTGTCGCGCGGCGCCGCCGGGCAGCCGCTGGCGCAGCTGACCGGCCATGCCGACACGCCGGGCGTGGCTGCTGCCAGCATCGAAGCGCTGGGACAGACGCCCTATGACGTCTATGTCGAGTACACCAAGCCGGCCATCGCCAAGCACAACATCCTGCAGGCACTGGCGCACGGCGCGCACGTGGTGGTGGGCACTTCGGGGCTGACCGACGAGGACTACGCGGAGATCGACGCGGCCGCGCGCCAGGCCGAGCGCGGCGTGCTGGCCTGCGGCAATTTCGCCATTACCGTGGTGTTGCTGCAGAAGTTTGCCGAGATGGCGGCGCGCCACCTGGAGCACTGGGAGATCATCGACTACGCCAAGGCCGGCAAGGTCGACGTGCCGTCCGGCACGGTGCGCGAGCTGGCCTACCGGCTGGGCCAGGTCAAGACCGCCGCGCAGGCGGTGCCGGTGGACCAGGTCAACGGCCCGAAGGAAACCCGCGGCGCGACCATGTCGGGCACGCAGGTGCACGCGGTGCGGCTGCCGGGCTACCAGCTCGGCGTGGAGGTAATCTTCGGCGCCGACGGCCAGCGCCTGCACCTCAAGCACGAGGCCGGCGACGGCTCCAAGCCCTATGTCGCCGGCGCGCTGCTGGCGATCCGCAAGGTCCACACCGTGCGCGGCGTGGTGCGGGGGCTGGACAAGGTGATGGAAGGCCTGTGACGGCCGCGGGCCGCCACAGCCTCGCGCTGCTTACCAGCTGCCGGGATTGACCGGCTTGGCAGGCGGCTTGGCGGCCGCCTTTTCGGTCTTTTCAGGCTTGTCAGCCTTGCCTTTCGCCGCGGGCGCCGATGCGGGGTTCAACTTGCCGTCCACCTCTGCATCCTTTTCCGCCATCAGCGCGCGCGCCTGGGGCAGCAGCATCTCGATGGTGCCGGTGGCCGGGTCTTCCGGCATCGCATACAGCTCAACGGTCAGTGGCCTCTTCGTCCACCCGGCATGGATCGTCTTGACGGTCTTGCCGGCCTTGTCGCGCATCTCTTCCTGTTCCTGGCGGAACGGCTTGCCATACAGCGCGTTGATGCTGTCAACGGCGGCCTGCTGCGAATTGGCGCCGGCGGTCGGGACCACCAGGCCCACCAGCGCATTGCGGTCGACAAAGGCCACCAAGTGCGGGCCATCCATGAAGCCCGGGCGCTTGTCGCGCGGCACGCCAACCTGGCGCACCAGGCCGTCGCCCTTCAGTTCCACGCAGAACGCGGTCACGTCGCGGCCATCGGGCGAGCGCTTGTCGGCGCAGTCGGGCAGCGCGGGCAGCGGATTGCCGATCTCGAGCATGCCCAGCAGCGGCGCCAGCGCGCTGTTTTCGGGGCTGCTGGCTGTCTTGGCGGTCTTGGATTCTGCTGCCGCGGCAGCGGGCTTGGCGGCGGGGGCGGCAATGGCGCCGGCGGCGCCCAGCAGGCCGGCGAGCGCCAGCCCGGCAACGGGGAATTTCAAAGTCTGACTCCTGGAAATCGGCTCCGGGTTGGAGCGCGCCCCGGCCGGGATGTTCCACGGGCCGGGGGGCGGCACCGCTCACGCATGGCAGCGGGGCTGCGACGTAAGTGACGCACAAGTCACCTTACAGCCTGCGGATCGGGGCGAGCGCTAGCTTAACCGATCGCCCCGGCGGCTCCTGCACATAGCGCCGCTGTGCGACTCTCAGGCTGGCGCCTTGCTTGCCAGCGCCTGCGCCTCGCGCCGGAAGCCGTGGCTCACCTGGTGGTAGAACGGGCGCGGCGAGAACTGCCGCGCGATAAACGACGACAGCAGCGACGCCGCCAGCAGGAACACGGTCAGGTCCTGCGTGCGCGTCATCTCCATCACGATCACGCTGGCGGTGATGGGCGCCTGCGTGGCCGCGGCCAGGAACGCCGCCATCGACACCAGCGCCAGCACGCGCGGCTCGGCCATGCCGGTGACGAACTGCGCCACGTTCTGGCCGATGCCTGCGCCGATCGCCAGCGCGGGGGTGAAGATCCCGCCCGGGATGCCGGCAAAGTAGGACACCACCGTCGCCACCAGCTTGGCGATGCCGAACCACAGCGTGGCGTGGGACTCGCCGTTGATCAGCGCCGCGGCCTGCTCGTAGCCGGTGCCAAAGGTAGCGCCCGAGGTCGCCACGCCGAGCACGGCCACCACCAGCCCGCAGCCGAACGCCACCCACACCGGATGCTGCGTGGCCAGGCCGCCCCAGCGCGCGGGCAGCAGCCCGGAAACGCCGCCGGCCAGCGCCTTGGCAAAGAAGCCGCCCAGCACGCCATTGAGCAGCGCGCACACCAGCACCGGGCCCCACGCAGTGCTCAACACCAGCATCGGCACCTTGACCACGAAATACGGGTTGTTGCCCAGCACCGCCAGCGACAGGAAACCGGCGGTCAGCACACCCGACAGCACCAGCCGGTCCCAGCGCACGGCGGTGCCGCGCCCCAGTTCCTCGATGGCGAACACCACGCCGGCCAGCGGCGTATTGAATGCGGCCGCCAGCCCGCCGGCCGCGCCCGCGGCGATCAGCGCATTGGGATGGAAGCCGATGCGGAAGCGCAGTTTCTCCTGGCACCAGCGGCCCCACGCCAGCATACCCGCGGCGCCGACCTGCACCGATGGCCCTTCGCGGCCCACCGACGCGCCGGCCAGTAATGCCAGCGTGGTCAGCAACACCTTCCACATCGATTGCCGCAATGACACCAGCGCGGTCTGCGCCGGACCATTCGGCGGCAACGTGAACGCGGCGATCACCTGCGGGATGCCGCTGCCGCGCGCCTGCGGCGCAAAGCGGATCGTCAGCCAGCGCAGCGCGGCCAGCCCGAACGGCAGCATCACGAACGCCAGCCACGGCGTGGCCTGCGTCAGGTGGTGGTTCCAGCGCAGCGCCACCTCGGCGATCCATGCGAACACCAGCGAAAACAGCCCGACGCAACCGGCGCCGAACATGAACACCGTGTAGCGCAGCGTGGTGCGCGATATGCGGCTGGCCTGGCGCGACTTGCGCGAGGCGGCAACGCGGGCGCGGCGGGTGAGCTTGTTCAGCAGGCGGGGATCGGGGTGCGGTGCGGCGGGGTCAGGCTGGGCCTGGGCGTCTGGGCGCTGCCCCGGCTCCGTGGACGACGGATTGGCGGAATCGGGATCTTTGGAATCGGTGGGCTCGCGCTCGGTCATGACACGGGGGCGTTGCTGAGGGCTTCCGGCACGGTGACGGTACTGCTCGGCCGGAATCAGCGAGAACTATACGCCCATCGTTGCGGCGTAGGCCAAGTGTGGCCGGTGATCGGCTCGCGAGCAATTGAGTAAGCTGCCGCCCGTGGTAAACGCTCCCCTCCCGCGAAGTGGGAGAGGGGAGCAAAGCCTCAGTCAGCGAAAGCCAGCGTACTCAGTCCAGCGAAATATTGTTCGCCTTGATCACCTTCCCCCAATGCTCGCGGTCCGCCTCGATATACCGGTCGATCTCCGCCTGCGTGCGCGGCGGCTGCACGATCAGCCCGAGCGCGCTGAAGGTCGCGCGGAACTGCGGGTCCTTCAGCACGTGCGAAGCGGCCGCCTGCAGTTTGGCTACGGCTTCAGGCGGCGTCTGCGCCGGCACCGCCAGCCCGAACCACGTCGCTGCCTGGAAATTGGGATAGCCGCTCTCGGCCACGGTCGGCACGTTGGGCAGCACCTCCAGCCGGGTGCGGCCGGTGACCGCCAGCGCCTTGAGCTTGCCGGCCTTGATATGCGGCAGCGAGGTGCTGACCACATCGACCATCAGTTGCACGTCGTTGGCCAGCAGCGCCGCCAGCGCGGGCGCGCTGCCGTTGTAGGGCACATGCGTGACGTTGATGCCGAGCTCGGTCTTGAGCATCTCGGTGGCCAGCTGCAGCGCGTTGCCCAGCCCCACCGATGCATAGTTGAGCTTGCCGCCGGACGACTTGGCGTAGGCCGCGAATTCCTTGATGTTGCCGGCAGGCACCTGGGTGTTGGTCACCACCACCAGCGGCGCCTCGGCACCGATCGTGAAGATCTTGAAGTCCTTGGGCGGATCGTAGGTGATCTTCTTGTACAGCATGGGGTTCAGCACCATGCTGCCGTTGGTCGCCAGCACCATGGTGTAGCCGTCGGCGGGCGCGCGTGCCACGCTGTTGGTGCCGATCATGGTGGCGGCGCCGGGGCGGTTTTCCACCACCACGGTCTGGCCCAGCTGGCGCGACATGCCGTCCGCGAGCGCGCGTCCGAACTGGTCGGTCGAGCCGCCCGGCGTGTACGGCACCACCAGCTTGAGCGGCCGGTCCGGATAGGCGGCCAGCGCGGCGCCACCCCACAGAGCCAGCGCGCATCCGGCGCCGGCTGCCATCGCGGCGAGCCAGGCCCGCCGTCCTTTCTTGTCCTTGTGCATCGCGTCTCCTCCTGTGGTTATCTCTGTATCGCCGCGCTGCCCGGTAGACTCAGACGCGCCGCTGGCGGCCTTCCCAGTATCGGTCACGCAGCCGGCGCTTGGCGAGCTTGCCGGTCTCGTCGCGCGGCAGCTGCGGCTCGACCACGATGCTGCGCGGCACCTTGAAGCCCGACAGCCGCTGGCGCAGCCATTCGATGACCTCGGCCTCGCGGATTTCCACGCCCGGCATCGGCTGCACCATGCCGAGCAGGCGCTCGCCATACTCGTCGTCGGGGACGCCGAACACCACGCAGTCGGCCACGCCGGGATAGCGCACCAGTTCGTGCTCGATCTCGGCCGGGTAGATGTTGACGCCGCCGGAGATCACCATGTCGGACGCACGGTCGCAGATGAACAGGTAGCCGTCGGCGTCGATGTAGCCCATGTCGCCCAGCGTCACCAGCCCGCCGCGGTCGATCGCGCGGCGCGCGGCCTCATTGTTGCGGTAGCTGAAGTCGGGATAGGCGGGCTGGCGCACGTAGACCAGGCCGATCTCGCCCGGCGCGCACTCGCGGCCGTCCTCGTCCAGGATGCGCAGCTGCGCGTCGTCGACCGGGCGGCCGGCGGTGCCGGGACGCGCGGCGGCGTCTGCCGGCGTGGCCACGGTAATCATGCCGGCCTCGCTGGAGGCATAGGTCTCGTGGATGATCGGGCCGAACCAGTCGAGCATGGCGCGCTTGACCTCCGGCGCGCACGGCGAGCCGGTCGAGGCGACGAAGCGCAGCGACGACAGGTCGTACCTGGCGCGCACCTCGGGCGCCAGCTTGAGCAGGCGCACGTACATGATCGGCACCAGGTAGACCACGTCGATGCGGTGCTTTTCGATCAGTGCCAGCACCTGCTCGGCGTCGAAGCGCGGCGTGATCACCAGGCGCTCGGCCATCTGCAGCGCGTTCTGGATAAACGAGCTGGGCGCGCTGTGATACAGCGGCGCCGACATCAGCGCGCGGCAGCCCGGCTCCAGGCCGTAGGTCTGCCGCACCAGCGAGCGCGCGCGCGCCTGCTGCGCTTCGAGCTGGTCCAGCGGGACCGGAGCGCGAATCACGCCCTTGGGCCGGCCGGTGGTGCCGGAGGTATAGGCCATATGGCCGCGCGGCGCCACGCGCGGGCCGTCATAGGCCGGCTGCTGCGCCAGCCAGCCTTCATATTCGGTCGCGCCCTCGGCGCTGCCGCCGACCGACAGCACCGTCATGCCGGCGGGCACGGCGTCACGCACCGCGGCCAGCAGGTCGGACTGAACCAGCAGCACCTTGGCGCCGCTGTCGGCCAGCAGGAAGCGCACCTCTTCGGCGGTGAAGTGCCAGTTGATCGGGCAGTAGTAGCAGCCGGCGGTGCGGCAAGCGTTGACCACGTCGGCGTAGGCGGGATCGTTGCGCAGCAGCACGGCGACCACGTCGCCCTGCTCAACGCCCAGCCGGCGCAGGCCGCCGGCGAGTTGTGCGCCGCGCGCCACCAGTTCGTCGGCGGTGCGGTGCATGTCTTCAAACCAGAGGTCCGTGGCCATCCGTTGTCTCCCTTTCTCGCTTAGCTGACTATCAGCTTGCCACTGTATCGGCACGGTCATTCATCGACAATCACGCGCAGCGGAATCACAATGTTGCGCCAGACTCGACAATCCCACAGGCAATCCCGGATGGACCTCAACCTGATCCAGGCCTTCGTCGATATCGTCGACGCCGGCAATCTTGCCGAAGCGGGCCGGCGGCGCGGCGTCACGCGCTCGCAGGTCAGCCGCCAGTTGCGCGAGCTGGAGCACCAGGCCGGCGCCCAGCTGCTACGCCGGACCACGCGCCGGCTGGAGCTGACCGAGCCCGGCCACGCGCTGTACCAGCACGGCGTGCGCATCTTGCAGGAGGTGACTTCGGCACAGGCGGAGATCGACAGCCTGGGCAAGACCCTGCGCGGCCATGTGCGCGTGAGCGTGCCGACCGGGCTGGGCGACGCCTATATCGCGCCATTGCTGCTGCGTTTCGCCAAGCTGCATCCCGGGATCACGCTACGGGTGTTCTTCGCCAACCGCGTCAACGACCTGATCGCGGCCGAGATCGACGTGGCGCTGAAGGTCACCTCGGCACCGCCGCTGGACCATGTGGCGCGCGAAATCTGCGATATCCGCTGGCAACTGTATGCATCGCCGGATTACCTCGCGACCATTCCGCCCGTGCGAGTGCCGCCGGACCTGGCGGGGTGCAGCTTTCTTTGCCCGCCCTATACGCCGCGCCAGTTTGCGCTGTCGCTGTACCGCGAGGGCCAGCGTGTCGACGTGGCGCTGACGCCGACGCTGCAATCCGAGCACTTCCTGTTCCTGGCGCGCGCGGTCAGCGAGGGGCATGGCATCGGCCTGCTGCCGGTCTATATCGGTTGGGAGGCGGTGCAAGCCGGCACGCTGGTGCCCGTGCTGCCGGACTGGCGGCCGGAAGGACTGGGCAACCGGCTCTACATCATCACCACGCCGAACCTGCATCCGTCGATGGCCACCCGCGCGCTGATCGGCTTCATGCGGGAAGAGCTGGGCAAGATCGAAGTCTTTGCCGCCTGAAGCTCGACATCCTGCAGGTTCAGCCAGCGCCGCCCCGTTGGCGACGGTGGCCGGTAATCGAACAGAATCGCCTGCGCCCCCTCCCGATGCCGAACGAACTTTCATTCTGCAAGCTATGCTTTATGAAACTTGCAAATTGAAAGCAAGGGACCGACCGAGGCGCCGAGACCATGCCACCCACCCCAACCGATTTCACTTCCATGCCCTGCCCGGTCGCCCGATCCATGGCGGTGCTGGGCGAGCGCTGGGCCATCCTGGTGCTGCGCGAGGCCTTTTACGGCAGCACGCGCTTCGACGAGTTCGAACGCAACCTGGGCATCGCCCCCAATATCCTCAGCGCGCGGCTCAAGACGCTGGTGGCGCACGGCCTGCTGGCCCGCGTCACGCCAGAGGGCGGCGGCCGCCATGTCTACCGGCTGACCGACAAGGGCCGTGACTTTTTTCCGGCCTATGTCGCGCTCAAGGCCTGGGCCGACCGCTGGATGACCGATGAGAAAGGTCCGCTGACGCTGCTGCAGGACCGCCGCACCGGCCAGGAAATCGCCGAGCCCGCACTGGCGCGCGCCGACGGCACGCCGATCACGCTGGACGACGTGCGCGTGCTGCCGGGCCCTGGCGCCAGCCGCTTCCTGCAGCGCCGCTTCGGCGAACCCGACAGCGTGGGCCACGGCGCGGAGCACGGACATGAGTGAAACCGGCGCCTTGCCCGCCGGCACCGTACCGGCCGAGACAGTCCCCGCCACGGAACTCGCCCGCCGCATCGGCCGCCTGGCCGGCCCGACCGCGCTGATTGCGGTGCTGCAGGCGGTGGGCCAGCTGATCGAAACCTGGCTGGCCGCTCGCCAGGGCACCGCCGCGCTGGCGGGTTGGGCGGTGGTGCTGCCGTTTGCGCTGCTGCTGCAGCAGATGTCGGCCGGCGCCATGGGCGGCGGCGTGGTCGCGGCGATCGCGCGGGCGCTGGGTGCCAACAGGCGCGACGATGCCTCGGCGCTGGTGATGCATGCGCTGCTGATCGCAGTCACGGCGGGGCTGGCCTTTGCCGTGGTGCTGGCCGGCTTCCCGCGCGGGGTGCTCGGCGCCGTGGCCGGCGGCACCGCTGCCGAAGCTGCCGCCAGCTATGCGATCTGGCTGTTCGGCGCTGGCGCGATCCCGGCGTGGCTGGCCAATACGCTGGCCTCGGTGCTGCGCGGCGGCGGTCGCCATGCGCTGGCGGCGCGCGTGCTGGCGTTGATGTGGGTGGCCTTCCCGGTGCTGGCATGGCTGCTGGCCGAACCCGCAGGGATGGGGCTGGCCGGCATCGGCGCCGCGCTGGCCGCGGTTTCGTGGGCCGCGGCACTGGCGATGGCAATCGTGGTGGCGCGCGGCGGCGCGGGCTTCGTGCCGGTGCTGCGGGTGCGGCCGTCGTGGGCGCTGTTCTGGCGCATCCTGTCGGTGGGGCTGGTGGCGTGCGCGCTGGCGTCGGTGGCCAACCTGACCACCATCCTGGTCACCGCGCAACTGCGCCACCACGGCACCGCGGCGGTGGCGGCCTATGGGATCTCGGCGCGGCTGGAATTCCTGATGATCCCGCTGGCGTTCGGCGTGGGTTCGGCGCTGACGGCGCTGGTCGGGCGCGCGGTCGGTGCGGGCGACTGGCATACGGCGCGCCGCACCGCATGGGTCGGCGCCTTCCTTGCGCTGGCGATCGCAGGTACGGCCGGTGCGGCGGTCGGGCTGGCGCCGGTGCGCTTTGCCGGCCTGTTCACCAACGATGCGGAAGTCATCGCCATCGCGGCGCGCGCGCTGTCATGGGTGGGGCCGGCGTTCGGCGGCTTCGGGCTGGGAATGGCGCTGTACTTTGCCTCGATGGGCGCCGGGCGGATGCGCTGGCCGGTGGCGGCGGGGCTATGCCGGATCGCGCTGGCGGCGGGCGGCGGCTGGGTGCTGGCGAATGTGTTCGGGATGGGGCTGGACGGGCATTTCCTGGGGGTGGCGCTGGGAATTACGGCGTATGGGGTGGTGACCGCGCTGGGGGTCAGGCAGGGGGAGTGGTCGGCGCGGTAGGGATGACTGTCGCATCCCGCCGGTTTGGTCATCTCTCCCGCTGAGGGGAGAGGGAGAACACCTTGCTTGGGCCAGCTCGGGCGGCTTGGGAGCACCCAACACCGTCGGCTTCGGCTTCGGCTTCGGTCCTACCTCGCCAGCACCTTCGCATCCCCCTGCATCCCCGCCTCGCGCACGGCCTGCGGCACCGATGGCCAGCCGCCGCCCAGCGACTTGTACAGCGCCGCGGTGCTGGTCAGCACGTCGACCTGGCCCTGGATCGCCGCCAGTTGCGCATCGAACAGCTTCTCGCGCGCATTGGTGACCTCCAGGTAGCTCGAATACCCGCCCTCGTACCGGGCAAAAGCCTGGTCGGCATAGATGAACAGGCTCTGTTCCTGCCGGCGCAGGCTGCCCAGCCGCGTGCGGGTCTCGACGCCGTTGGCCAGCGCGCTGTTCACATCCGCCAGCGCCGCGAGCACCGTGCCCTGGTAAGCGAACATGGCCTGGTTGCGCTGCGCGGACGCGGTCTGCACCTGCCCGCGGATGGCGCCGCCCTGGAAGATCGGCTGGGTCAGCCCCGCGCCGAACGCCCACACCCGCGACGCGCTGTCCCACAGCGCCCCCGGCGACGCCGCCACGGCGCCGAACAGGCCGCTCAGGTTGACCGCCGGCAGGTACAGCGCCTGCGCCGCGCCCAGCTGCGCATTGGCGGCGATGGCGGCCTGCTCGGCCTGCAGCACATCGGGCCGGCGCGAGAGCAAGGCGGCCGGCAGGTCGGCGCCGACTGGCGGCGCCTGCAGCTCGTGGATCGGCTTGCCACGCTCGATCGGGCCCGGCGGCCGGCCCAGCAGCACCGACAGCGCGTTCTCGGTCTGCGCGATGCTGGCACGCAGCGGCGGGATCGAGCCCTCGGCCACGTAGTAGTCATTCTCGGCCTGTGCCAGTTCAAGCTGCGAAATCACGCCGCCTTCATAGCGCTGGCGGAAGATATCCAGCCCGCTCGCGCGCGATGCCAGCGTCTGCTGCGCGACATCGAGCTGCGCATCGAGCCCGCGCAGCGTGGCATACCCCTGCACCACGGAAGCCGCCAGCGCCAGCACCACGCCGCGGCGCGCGTACTCGGCATTCCACAGGCTGGCCTCGGCCGCCTCGGCCTGCCGGCGGATGCGGCCCCACAGGTCGATCTCCCAGTTGGCGTTGGCCAGCAACTGGTAAGTATTGCCGGTGCCGCTGCCGAACTGCGTGCTGTTCAGGCTGCCGATGCTCTGGCGCGCGGCCGACGCGGAAAGATTGAGCTGCGGGAAAAAGCCGGCGCGCGCCACCATCAGCTGGCCACGGAATTCGTCGATGCGTGCGGCGGCGATGCGGATATCGTAGTTGCCTGCCAGCGCCTCATCCACCAGCGCGTTCAGCACCGGGTCGCTGAACTGGTTCCACCAGTCGCTGTCGGCGGCGATCGCCAGCGCGCCGGTGTCGAGCCGGTACTGCGACGCGTCCGGGGTCTCGGGACGCTGGTAGTTGGGGCCGATCGCGCAGCCGCCCAGCGTTGCCGCCGCACAGGCCGCCAGCATCCACACGCGCGGGCTCATAGCGTTTCTCCGGCCGACGGCGCGGTGGGTGGAGTAGTGGGTGGCTGCTGTGCATCGCCGGCCTTGGCGGGCTTCCTGGGCTTGCCTTCGGACATGCGCTCCAGGCCCCAGAAGAACATCGGGATAAAGAACAGCGCGATCACCGTCGCCCCGAGCATGCCGCCGATCACGCCCGTGCCGAGCGACTGCCGGCTGGCGGCCGAGGCGCCGCTGGCGATGGCCAGCGGCACGCAGCCCAGGATAAAGGCCAGCGAGGTCATGATGATCGGCCGCAGGCGCAGCTTGGACGCGTGGATAGCGGCATCGTAGGCGCTCAGCCCTTCCTTCTCGCGCATTTCCACCGCGAACTCGAAGATCAGGATCGCGTTCTTCGCCGCCAGCGCGATCAGCACGGTCAGGCCGATCTGGAAGTAGACGTCGTTCTCCATGCCGCGCATCAGGATGCCGAGCAGCGCGCCGAACAGCGCGAACGGCACCGCCAGCAGCACGCCCAGCGGCAGCGACCACTTCTCGTACTGCGCCGCCAGGATCAGGAACACCATCAGCAAGGCAAAGGCGAAGACGTAGACCGCGGTGGAGCCGGCGGTCTTTTCTTCATAAGCCTGGCCGCTCCAGGCATAGGCGTAGCCCGGCCCCAGCACCTCCTGCGCCACCTCCTCCATGGCCGAGATAGCCTGCCCCGAGCTGTAGCCCGGCGCGGCGTCGCCCATGACCTTGGCGGCCGGGAAGTTGTTGAAGCGTGTGACGATGTCCGCCCCCGGCACATACTTGGTGGAGGTCACCGCCTTGATCGGCACCATCTCGCCGTTGTGGTTGCGCACGTAGACCTTGTCGAGGTCTTCCGGGCGCGAGCGGAACTCGGGCTCGGCCTGCAGGATCACCTGGAACAAGCGGCTGTTCTTCGGGAACTGGCTCACGTAGAGCGAGCCGAACATGGTCTGCAGCGCAGAATAGACGTTCTCGACCGGCACGCCCTGGGTCTCGGAGCGCTCCCGGTCGACTTCGACCAGGAACTGGCGCGAGCGCGAATTGATGGTGGAGTTCACGCCGGTCAGCTCCGGCCGCTGGCGGGCCTTGGCGATGAACTCGTGGACCTTCTGCTCCAGCTGCTGGTAAGTCCCGTCCGCGGTGCTCTGCAGCCAGAACTCGAAGCCGCCGGTGGTGCCCAGGCCCGGGATCGAAGGCGGATTCAGCGGGATCACGACGCCGTCCTGGTAGCGCGAGAATTCCCGCATCGACTTCTGGATCAGGTCGGCCGCGGACTCGCCCGCGCCACGCTCGTGGAAGCCCTTGAGCGTGATGAACAGCGTGCCGGCATTGGCCTTGTTCTGCGAGTCGATCAGGCTGTAGCCATCGACCGTGGCCACCGATGACACGCCGGGCTGCCTGGACAGCCAGGATTCGGCCCGGCTCGACAGCGTCTGGGTGCGATCCAGGCTGGCCGCGTCCGGCATGACCACTGCGCCGAACAGGTAGCCCTGGTCCTCCACCGGCAGGAACGAGGTCGGGATGCGCATGAACATGACCACGCTGACCGCCACCATCGCCAGGATGATGGCGATCGACATCACCGTGCGCCGGATCACGATCTGCAGCGACCTGTCATAGCCGGCAATGAGCCGGTCGAAGGAGTTGTTGAACCAGGTGAAGAAGCGGTTCTTCTTGTGCTGGCCGGGCTTGAGCAGGATCGCCGCCATCGCCGGCGACAGCGTCAGCGCCACCACGCCGGACAACACCACCGACACCGCGATGGTGATGGCGAACTGCTTGTACAGCTGCCCGGTGATGCCCGACAGGAACGCCACCGGTATGAACACCGCCAGCAGCACCAGCACGATCGCGACCACCGGGCCGCTGACCTCGTCCATCGCCTTCTTGGCCGCCTCCTTGGGCGGCAGGTTGAACTCCGTCATGTTGCGCTCGACGTTTTCGATCACCACGATCGCGTCGTCGACCACGATGCCGATGGCCAGCACCATGCCGAACAAGGTCAGCATGTTCACCGAGAAGCCGAACGCGCTCATGCCGACGAAGGCGCCGATGATCGACACGGGCACGGCCAGGATCGGCACGAGCGTGGCGCGCAGGCTCTGCAGGAACAGGAACACCACCAGGATCACCAGGATCACCGCGTCGCGCAGCGTGTGCACCACCTCGTCGATCGACTCCTGCACGAACTCGGTGGTGTCGAGCGCGATCTCGTACTCCAGCCCGGGCGGAAAGCTCTTCTTCAGCTCCGCCAGCGTGGACCGCACCTGCTTGGCCACATCCAGCGCATTGGCTCCCGGCTGCTGGTACACCGCCAGCAGCGTGGCGGTCTTACCGTTGTAGCGGCTGCGCAGCGAGTAGTCCTTGGACCCGAGCTCGGCGCGGCCGATGTCCTTCAGGCGCACCAGCGCGGCGTCGCCGGACTGCGCGCGCAGGATCATGTTGTCGAACTCGGCCGGCTCGGTCATGCGGCCCTTGGTGGCGATCGGGAAGGTCTGCTGCACCGGCCCGGTGGTCGGCGACTGGCCGATGCGCCCCGCGGAGAACTGCTGGTTCTGGTTGGCGACCGCGTTCTTGACGTCCTCGGTGGTGATGCCCAGCGACGCCATGCGGTCGGGCCGCAGCCAGATGCGCATGGCGTAGTCCGGGCTGCCGAAGATCGACGACTGGTTGGCGCCGGGAATGCGCTTGAGCGCGTCCAGCACGTAGATGTTGGCGTAGTTGCCGACGAAGGTCTGGTTGTAGCTGTTGTCGGGCGAGTAGATGGCAATCACCATCATGAACGCCGACGACCGCTTCTGCACCGAGACACCCTGCGCCGTCACGGCATCGGGCAGCGTGGGCAGCGCCAGGTTGACGCGGTTCTGCACGTCCACCTGCGCGAGCTCGGGGTCGGTGCCGATCTCGAAATACGTGGTCAGCGTCAGGTCGCCGGTCGAGGAACTCGTCGAGTTCATGTACATCATGTGGTCGGCGCCGTTGACCTGCTGCTCGATCGGCGCGGCCACGTTCTGCGCCACCACCTCGGCGCTGGCGCCGGGGTACTTGGTCGTGACCGTGATGGACGGGGGCGTGATATCCGGGAACTGGGCGATCGGCAGCTTGGTCAGCGCCACCAGGCCGCCCACCGTGATGATGATGGACAGCACCGATGCGAAGATCGGCCGGTCGATAAAGAAATGGGCAAGCTTCATGGCTTGCCCCCGGTGGAGCCCGCCGCCTGCTGCGCGCCTGCACCGGATGCAGCCGGAGCGGCCGGAGTGGCCGAGCCCGCGGCAGCAGGCTGGGCACCCGTGGGCTGGGCACCGCTGGCCGCGCCATGCGCGGCCAGTTCGGTCGCCGGCACGGCCTTGACCGTCGCGCCCGGCATCAGCCGCACCAGGCCGCTCACCGCCACGCGCTCACCGGCCTTCAGGCCCGAGCGCACCACCCAGTTGGAGCCGGTCCATTCCCCCACGTCGACCACGCGCTGCTGCGCCTTGCTGTCCGGGCCGATCACCCAGACCGTCTGCCCGCGCGGGCCTTGCACGATGGCTTCCTGCGGCACGGCAATGGCCTGCGTGCGCATCGCGCCATGCACCTTGACCCGCACGAACTGGCCCGGCCTCAGCGTGCCCTGCGGATTGGCGACCTCGGCGCGGACCAGGTAGGTGCCGGTTTCCTGGCTGAACGAGGCGTCGGCGAAAGCGATCCTGCCATGGTGCGGGAACTCCGTCCCGTCGGCCAGCACGATGACGATGTCGAAGGCTGCCTGCGCCGGGTACCGGACCGCCCCCGACTTCTCCGACGAGCGGAACGACAGCACCTCGTTCTCGGACAGGCTGAAGTTGACCCACATCGGATCCAGCTTGGCGACATAGGTCAGCAGGCTGTTGGTGGTATCGATATAGGAGCCCACCTGCCGCTTGGCAAAGCTCGACAGGCCCGCCACCGGCGACTTGATCGTGGTGTAGCTCAGGTTCAGTTTGGCATTGATCACATTGGCGCGCGCCTGCTCCACCGCGGCTGCTGCCTCCTGCTCCTTGCCGGTGGCGTCATCCAGGTCGCGCTGGCTGAGGGCATTGCGCGCCGCCAGCGGGCGCACGCGGTTCAGGTCTGCGCGTGCGGTGTTCAGCCGCGCCTGCTGCTGCGCAAGCTCGGCCTCGGCCGCCTTCAGCGTGGCCTCGAACGGCTTGGGATCCATCAGGAACAGGGTCTCGCCCGCCTTGACCAGCGCGCCTTCCATATAGACCCGCTTCTCCAGGAAGCCATTGACGCGCGCACGTATCTCCACCTGCTGCGAACTCTGGGTCTGGCCGACGAAGTCATAGACGAGCGGCACGTCGCGCAGCGCCACGGTGATGACACCCACCTCGGCTGCCGGCGGCGCCACCGCCGCCGGTTTTTCCTTGCTGCAACCCGCCACCAGCAGCAGGGCCAGCAGGCCCGCCACGCCGCACCCGTTAAGCATTGTCCTCACAAAGCCTCCTCCGCCAGCAACCATGGCCGCCCCCGATGCCGGACGCAGCGGCGCCCGCCGCCGATCCTGTGCCTGTTCAGGCAGGTTAAGGCGCGCCCATGGACGCGCCAATTCAATCTTTCTTGTGCCCGTGTTTACTCATTTCGACAGCCGGGACCGGGCTGGCGGCAGTTGTCCGGCCACCGCTTCAGCGCCGGAATCCGCCATGGAAGCCGCCCCCGCGGAAGCCACCGCCACCACCGCCGCCAAAGCGCCCTGCGCCCTGCCAGTGCTGCGCCATGCCCTGCCAGCGCTGCTGGCCGACCTCGCGTGCCTGGCGCTGCGACTCCAGCCGGCTGGTGGCGTCGTTGTTCGGCTGCACCGGTTCCCAGCCGCCGGCGGTGTGTTTCTGCCAGCCGTCGTCGGTGTGCTGGTACACGGAGCCGTCGTGGCCGGCGTAGACGTTGCCGTTGTTCCACACCAGGGCGTTGTCCTTGCCGGGGTTGGCGACAAAGCCGCGGCTGCCGGCGGTGTGCGCGCCGGTCCGGGTGTTGCCGGCAATACCGGCCTCGCCCGCGCCGATGCGGCCGGTCGACGGTTTGGCGAACGAGCCCTGGTGGCCGGCCGCGTAGTTGCCGGAATATGGGTTGAACGCCGCGCCGCGGCTGCCCTGGTAGCGCGCGCCGGTCGCCGGGTTGAAGCCCGAGGCCGCGCTGCCGCGCCACTCGGTGCCGGTCCAGGCATTCCAGCCTTGCGCATGCGTCACCGTCCCCTGTCCCCAGCGGCCATAGAAATTGGCCTGGTTCACATTGACGTAGTTCCAGTTAAACGGGGCGCCCCACCAGTACGGTCCCCAGTACGGCGACGCCGCACCCCAGAACGCACCCGCGGCGAAGCCGAAGGCAAACCCCTCGGCCATGCCGACGCCAAAGCCTGCGCCGTATCCATAGGTAACCGGGTAGCCGTAGTAGACCGCGCCGACGTAGGCCGGATAGACGTAGCCGGTGCCGTACACGACCGTGCCGTCGGGGCTGACCACCACGCCCATGTAGCCGGGGGTGTAGCCGACCGCGACGGTGTCAGGCGTGACCGAGTAGATCCGTACATAGGTCACGTAGTGGAGCGGCGAGGCCGGCGGGATGGTGTAGATCGCCGACGGCACCTCGGTGGCGACGCGCCACGGTCCCGACGGTGCGGGCGCCGCGAACCAGACACCATTGGCGACCGCGTAGTAGTGGCTGGCATCGACCTCGATCACCGGCGTGCCCGTGTTCGCCGCATAGCTGAGCGAGGTACCGGTGATCGGCGTAAAGCGCGGCGCGCCGTCGTAGGCGACGTTCAGGCTGGCCTTGCTGCGCGAGACCGTGGCGGTCTGCGGGATGGTGGCGGCGATCTCGGCCTCGCGCGCCTGCGGCGTGCCCGGCACCGACACCAGCACGTTGGCCTTGGGATCGGTCGTCGGGATCTTGGCAAAGTCGGCCGGCAACTCGCGGCCAGGCACGTATTCCCACGGCCCGGTCAGCATCGGCGCGCGGAACCAGCGGCCTGACACCAGCACGTAATACTGGTTGGTGGCCGGGTCGACGAAGATGGCGTGATCGGCGTTGGAGACCGTCAGCAGGCCCACGCCACTGACCGGCGTCATCTGCGGCGCGCCGCTGGTGATCACCAGCTCGGTCGGCCGGGTGGCGAAAACGATGGCCGGCGCCCGCGCCGGGCGCTTGCCGTCCGCGGGCAGCATCGCGTCCGGTTTCATGCCGGCGGCGGCCTTGGTGGCGGCATGCTCCAGCGCCTTCGGCACCGTCGTCATGACCTCCCATGCGCCGCCCGCGGATTCCGAGCGGTACCAGTAGCCAGCGGCCTTCAGGTACAGCTCGCCGCCCGACTCGCGCAGCAGCAGGGCGCGGCTGTTGAGCGCGCGTTCATATTGCGTGCCGGCAACGGCGCGCCAGGCGGGGTCGCCGTCGACCAGCACCAGCAGTGTCGGCGTGGTCGCAAACAGGATCTGCGGGGCGTCGTTGCGGACCGGCACGCGGCCGGCGCGGGCCAGCTGCTGTGACACGGCATAGCTGGCCTGCAACTGGTCCAGCGGCACCGTCAGGCCGTTGGCCGGCAGCCGGGACACCAGCGCCTGGCGCACCCGGTCGGCGGCGTCCGGCCTGGTGGGGACTTCCACGCTCTCGATGCGCAGCGCACTCAGCTGCACCAGCCCGGACGGCTTGTCGATATCGGCGGTGGCCAAAAAATGCACGACGCCGTAGGTAGGCGAGCCGCTCTTCTCGCCTACCGCCACGGCGGCACGGCCCGACAGGCGGTTGCCGTCCCATGTCTCGACCTGCGGCTGGTACAGCTCGACATGGTCGTTGGCGGCGTCGAAATTGCGCGGCCAGGCCAGCGCTGCGGCGGTTGGCTGCGGTGGCGTAGCGGCCTGCGGCGCGAGGGGCGCGAGCGCAAGCCACGCCGCCACGATCAGGGCGCTGGTCTGCTTGAGGCGAAAAGGCATGGCTTTCTCCAGCGTGGAGGGCACGATGCAGCACAGCAGGCGGCCCATGCTGGCAATCTAAATTAGGCCGGACAGGCGAACAATCGCATTTGAAAACATTCAGGGCGCTTGCAAAAAAAGACAGATCGGGCCGTCTGCGTGCATGATGCACCGCCCCTGCGGCGCCTGGTGGTCAGGAAGACACCGAGGCGCGATGCGCCGTTGCGCCAGCCACCAGCCGCCGCCCTTGAAGCGACCGCGCCACGGCCTCATCTCTAGTGTTTCCCTGGCTATTGCCGCGCCCCATGCCTCCTCGCACCACGATCCTGACTGCCGCGCTGATCACGGCGCTGCTGCACGCCTACATCGGGCTGCGCCTCTTGCCGGCAATGCCCGTGCCGATGCTGGTCAAGATGCTTGCTGTTGTCTGGCTCGCCCTGTCTTGCGCGCTGCTGCCCGCCGGGCTGCTGGCGCGGCGCTTCAGCCAGCCGTGGGCGGACCGGATTTCCTGGATCGGCATGCTGGCAATGGGATTCTTCTCATCCCTGCTGGTGCTGACGCTGGCGCGCGACGTCGCGCTGGCCGCCGCCTGGCTGGCGGGCAAGCTGCTCGGCTGGCAGGCCGCCGGACTGGCATCGGGCAGCGCCCTCGCCGTGCCGCTGCTGGCACTGCTGGTCACGCTGGCCGGCTATATCAACGCCCGCCGCGTGGCGCGCGTGGTCGAGGTCGACGTGCCGGTGGCCGACCTGCCCGAGGCGCTGCACGGCTTCACCATCGCGCAGATCAGCGACATCCACGTCGGCCCCACCATCAAGGGGCCTTACCTCGACCGCATCGTCGAGCGCGTTAACAGCCTGCAGCCGGACGCCGTGGCCATCACCGGCGACCTGGTCGACGGCACCGTGCGCGAACTGTCCGCGCATACCGCGCCGCTGGCGCGGCTGCAGGCGCGCCATGGCAGTTACTTCGTCACCGGCAACCATGAGTATTACGCCGGCGCGCAGCCATGGATCGACGAACTGCGCCGGCTCGGCCTGCGCGTGCTGATGAACGAGCACGTGGTGGTGGAGCACGGTGGGCAGCCGCTGGTGCTGGCGGGCGTGACCGACTACTCCGCCGGCCGCTTCCATGAAAGCCACCGCAGCGACCCGCACCGCGCCATCGCCGGCGCTCCGGCGCAGGCCGGCGTGCGCGTGCTGCTGGCGCACCAGCCACGCACTGCCGCCGCCGCCGCGGAGGCTGGCTTTGACTTGCAGCTATCAGGGCATACTCACGGGGGGCAGTTCTGGCCGTGGAACCTGTTCGTGCCGATGCAGCAGCCGTACACCGCGGGGCTGGTGCGGCATGGCGCGATGTGGGTCTATGTGAGCAGGGGGACGGGGTACTGGGGGCCGCCGAAACGGTTCGGGGCGCCTTCGGAGATTACGCGGTTGCGGCTGGTGCGGGCGTAGGACTAAGCAGCATCGCCAATGCGCTCGCGAGCGTTACAGCCATAAAAAAGCCATAAAAAAACCAGGCCCGCAGGCCTGGTTCTCTTTCACACTCAGCAGTACCTTACCGCGCAATCGGCTTGTACCGAATCCGCTTCGGCTTGGCCCCTTCTTCACCCAGCCGCTTCTTCTTGTCCGCCTCGTATTCCTGGTAATTGCCCGGGAAGAACTCCACATGCGAGTCGCCCTCGAACGCCAGGATGTGCGTCGCGATCCGGTCCAGGAACCAGCGATCGTGCGAGATCACCATTACGCAGCCGGCGAACTCCAGGAGCGCATCTTCCAGAGCGCGCAGCGTTTCCACGTCGAGGTCGTTCGACGGCTCGTCCAGCAGCAGTACGTTGCCGCCGGCGATCAGCGTCTTGGCCATGTGCAGGCGGCCGCGTTCGCCGCCCGACAGCGTGCCGACCTGCTTTTGCTGGTCGCCGCCCTTGAAATTGAAGCGGCCGATATAGGCGCGCGACGGGGTTTCGTAACGGCCAACGGTCAGCACGTCGGCGCCGCCGGAGATTTCCTCGAATACGGTCTTGGTGCCGTCCAGCGCATCGCGGCTCTGGTCGACAAACGCCATCTTCACGGTCGGCCCGATCTTGATTTCGCCGCTGTCCGGCTGTTCCTTGCCGGTGAGCATCTTGAAGAACGTCGACTTGCCGGCGCCGTTCGGACCGATGATGCCGACAATGGCGCCCGGCGGCACCTTGAAGCTCAGGTTTTCGATCAGCATGCGGTCGCCGAAACCCTTGCTGACGTTGTCGAACTCGATCACTTCGTTACCCAGGCGCTCACCGACCGGGATGAAGATTTCCTGGGTTTCGTTGCGCTTCTGGTATTCCTGGCTGTTGAGCTCGTCAAAGCGGGCCAGGCGCGCCTTGGACTTGGCCTGGCGGCCCTTGGGGTTCTGGCGCACCCACTCCAGTTCCTTGTGCAGGGCCTTCTGGCGCGCCGACTCGCTGGCCTCTTCCTGCTTCAGGCGCGCTTCCTTCTGGTCCAGCCACGAGCTGTAGTTGCCCTTCCAGGGGATGCCCTGCCCGCGATCCAGCTCCAGGATCCACTCGGCGGCGTTGTCGAGGAAGTAGCGGTCGTGGGTCACGGCCACCACGGTGCCCGGGAAGCGCGTCAGGAACTGTTCCAGCCAGTCGACCGACTCGGCATCCAGGTGGTTGGTCGGTTCGTCGAGCAACAGCATGTCGGGGCGCGACAGCAGCAGGCGGCACAGCGCCACGCGGCGCTTTTCACCGCCGGACAGGTGGCCGATCTTCGCGTCCCACGGCGGCAGGCGCAGCGCGTCGGCGGCGATCTCCAGCTGCAGCTCGACGTTGTTGCCATCGCTGGCGGCCAGGATGGCTTCGTACTTGGCCTGGTCGGCGGCAAGCGCGTCGAAGTCGGCGTCCGGCTCGGCATAGGCGGCGTAGATCTCATCGAGCTTCTTGCGCGCCTCGAACACGCCGCCCAGCGCCGCCTCCACCGATTCGCGCACGGTCTGCTCGGGATCGAGCTGCGGCTCCTGCGGCAGGTAGCCGATGTTCAGGTTCGGCATCGGCGTGGCCTCGCCCTCGATCTCCTTGTCGAGGCCGGCCATGATCTTGAGCAGCGTGGACTTGCCCGAGCCGTTCAGGCCCAGCACGCCGATCTTGGCGCCGGGGAAGAACGACAGCGAGATGTCCTTCAGGATGTGACGCTTGGGCGGAACGATCTTGCCCACGCGGTTCATGGTGAAAACGTACTGTGCCATGGGTGCGTGTTGGTGTTGGTGCGGGAATGGCGGGAGTGTATCAGGCACGCCGGCGCGCGCTGCCGGCCCCAGCCAGCTTTGGCCCCCGCCGGTACAATGGCGGGTTCGACTTTCCGCTGATTTTCCGAGCCATCGCCATGAGCAGACCCGCCCTGACCCTGAAGTTCAAGTGCAAGAAGTGCGCAAAACCCGTCACCCTGTACCTGCAGAAGACGTCCGCGTGCTCGCACATCACTCCGTACCAGGGCTTCTGCAAGTGCGGCGAGATGATGCGCCACGCCACCGGCGACAAGGACGCAGTCGAGTCCTTCGTGAACTCGCTGGACAACAGCTGGATGCATCACCATCACCACTAAGCAGGCTGCAGCAGTGACGGAAACCTGGCGCCCCGCCGGCAAGGACCCGATGCGCTTCCTGGGCGGCTATCCGCCCGAAGTGCTCGACCAGGTGCGCGAACTCGCCGCCGCCGGCCGCCTGGGCGACCACCTCGCCCGCCGCTATCCCGGCCGCCATACCGTGCAGACCGATCGCGCGCTGTACGACTACGCCACCGAACTGAAGCAGGAATTTTTGCGCAGCGCGCCGCCGCTGCATAAGGTCGGCTTCGATGCCACGCTCGACTCGGCGCACAAGGCCTTGGGCCTGCACACCGCGATCTCGCGCGTGCAGGGCGGCAAGCTGAAAGCCAAGAAGGAAATCCGCGTGGCGTCGCTGTTCAAGGAAGCGCCGACGGAATTCCTGCGCATGATCGTCGTGCACGAGCTCTCGCACTTAAAGGAGAGCGACCACAACAAGGCCTTCTACCGGCTCTGCGAACACATGGAGCCGCGCTACCACCAGCTGGAATTCGACACGCGCCTGTGGCTGGCGTGGCGCGAACTGGACAAGGCGGGAAGCTAGTTACAGCTTCTTCGCGAATCGTCGGCCGGATTGGCGAAGTCGCATTACCGCCGGCAACGCGGCGGTAATGCACCTCCGCTTGGTGTGACTGCGAGCCCTCAATGAACCTGCATGCCGCGCATGGCATGTATCCGCTCATGCTGCCGCTTCAACGCGTCATATTGGCGCTGAAGTGTCGCGCTGGCATCGGGTGGCAGTGTCTTCATCATGACGGACTGATACTCGCGCCTGGCGGCATCTTCCTCGTGCTCGCACATTCCCAGCACGGCGTCGTCGTTGTTTGGCTGCAGCATGTGACGGAACGCCATCCAGCCACGGAACAGCGTGCCATTCATGGTGCCCCGGTCGGTCGGCCGGCCGCCCATGGCACTGACCATCGATTGCAATTCCTTCACCGACGCCCGGTAGGTGTCCGCCGTAGCGGTCAGGATGTCGCGAAGCTGTGCATCGCGCACTTCACCGGCACCGCTCATGCAGGCCAGTTCGCTGTCCTTGCCAGCTTCGATCAGCTGGTTCAGCGCCAAGACAGTTTGTTGCTGGTTGTCGCCCATGGCATTCTCCCAACACGCATTCAGGCGACGCGCAGATTTGGCGCCGCCAGGTAAGCCAAAGGAGGAACCGCCGCCGCGTAACCGGCCGTGAGAGCGGCGTCGCAGACGCCATCGACATGAATCAGCTGGTTCGCGCCGGGCCCCATTTGCCTGCTCGTTCAGAGGTAAGGCGTGACTACATGATAGGAGATGGCTGAAGCCCGGCGGGATGGCGCCGGCGCCACGATCCCAAGGGGCTATGCTTGAGCGGCAGCAGGAGTACAAGCGGATCATGCGCCACCCACACCTTCAGCCCGGCGCACTCTGGCCGGCCCTCGTGCAGCGCCCCCCTCCCCCAGAGGGCGGCGACAGCGGAGCCTTAGACGGGCTGTTCACCTTTGCCTGTCGGCACCCCCGCCCCCGAGCGCCTCAAGCAGCGGCCGCAAGGCATCGAGTTCCGCGCCGAAGCCGGCCCAGTCCCCTGCTTTCAGGCGCTCGATGGCGCGGTCATAGTGCGCGAGTGCCTCGCGCGCACGGGTGTTCGCAGCGCCCTGCTCAAATATCGCCACCGGGGCGGATCCCCCGAAAAGGGCCGCAAGGGCCGCGCCCAGGGTGTCCTCCATGGCAACGCGATCACCATAGGCGGCGATCACCCGCTTCAGTTCGGGTAACTGGCCGGACTCCGCGCGCAGGTAGAGCGGCGAGACATAGAGGATGGAATTCTCGATCGGCACGACCTGCAGATGGCCGCGGATGACGCGCGAGCCCATCTGGTTCCACAGCGAAATCTGCTGCGAGATCTCGGTATTCTGCTGGATGCGCGCCTCGATCTGGAACGGCCCGTAGACCAGCTTCTCCTTGGGGAAGGTGTAGGCGACAAGCTTGCCGTAGTTGGGCGGATCGGAGCGCGCCGCGAGCCACGCGATCATGTTCTCGCGCTGGCTGGGCACCATCGGCAGCATGAGCACGAACTCGGCGCTCGCTTCCTCAGGCAGCCGCAGGATCATGTAGTAGGGCATCATCCGCGCGGCGGGCGTGTTCCCTGCGCTCATGCCCGACAACTGGCGCGGGAACTCCCAGAGATCCTCGCGGTTATAGAAGACTTCCGCCGCTTCCATGTGGTAGGCGCGGTAGATCTGCGCCTGGACCAGGAACAGGTCTTCCGGGTAGCGGATATGCCGCTGCAGGTCCCGCGGCATTGCGCCCAGCGGCCTGAACATGCCCGGGAAGATGCGCTGGTACACCCGCAGGATCGGATCAGCGGGGTCGCTGACGTAGAAGTCCACCGTGCCGTTGTAGGCATCGATCACTACCTTGACTGCGTTGCGGATGTAGTTGTCGGCGTGGCCGGTGCCAGGCTGCGAGTAAGGGAACCAGCGGCTGGTGGTGTAGGCGTCCTGGATCCAGTAAAGGCGCCCGTCGCTTGCCACGATATAGGGGTCGCGGTCGAGGATGAGGAACGGGGCAATCGTGCGCACCCGGTCCCGGATGTTGCGATGGAGCAGGATGCGGCTCTGCGGCGTGATGTAGCCGCTCAGCAGGATATTGGGATCGTCGAGCTGCCAGGCAAACAGGACCCGGCGCGCCAGGCTGCCGACGTCGATGCCGTCGCGCCCGCGGTAGGCCGTATAGACGTTGTCCTTGCCCTTGGGGTAGTCGAACTCGGGCACACTGCCGTTGACGATGACATAGCCTTTGCCGCCTTCTCCGAAGTAGAGGCGCGGCTCGTGGATGACCGGGCCGCGGTCTGAGAGCGGTGGAATGTCATGCAGATAGAGCAAGGGCAGGCCTTCGGCGGATTTCTCGGTGACCGGCGACATGACCACGCCATTGCCATGGGTGAACAAGAGATGCAGGTTCACCCAGGTCTGGGCATTGGGCGGGATCAGCGCCGGCTCCAGCTCCCGCGCCGACAGCATGACCTGCTGGTAACCGGCGTCGAGTTGGTAGCGGTCGATATCCGTCGCGAGGAACTTGTAATAGGTCCTGATCTCCTGCAGCTGCGCATAGGTATCGCGCAGCGGCTGCAGGTCCCACAGGCGGATATTGTCGATGGTCGGGCGATTGGCCTGGAGTGAGGCAAGATTCAGGTTCTGTTCGACCGGGAACGGCTTTGCCCTGATCTGCGTTACGCCATAGGCCTCACGTGTCAGCGCGATATTGTGTTCGAGGTACGGCGTCTCCAGTTGCAGTTCGTTGGGCTTGACATAGAATCGCTGGAACAGCGCCGGATAGACCGTGCCGAGCAGGAACGCGCTGCCGGCCACCAGGATTGCCCCGGCCGCAGGCACCCGGTAGTCCCGCCAGCGCAGATAGGCCCATGAAGCGGCGGCAGCCGCGGCAGACAGGCTGCACTGCAGCCACAGGACCGGCAGCCCCACATGGATGTCGGTATAGCTCGCGCCGACCACGACGCCGTTGTCGCCATAGAGAAGAAGGTAGCGGTCAAGCCAGTAGGACCACGCCTGCAACGCGAAGAACAAGCCCAGCAACGCGGCAGCATGGATAGCGGCCGCCGCTGAAAGCCCGCGCGGCGGCTGGACCAACGCGATATCGCCGCGCAACCCATAGACCGCGCCGGCAATCACTGCGCAGCAGCCCAGCAGCAGGAGCAGCCAGTTCCTGAGTGCCAGATACGCAGGCAGCGAGAAGAAGTAGAAGCCGATGTCCTTGCCGAAGATCGGATCGGACTTTCCGAATGGAACCTGATTGATGTAGCGCAGCGCAGTGTCCCAGCTCGACAGCTCTCCGACGGCCATCAGCAGCCCTACAAAGACGGCAACGCCGGCAATGGCGGCGCGCCAGGGCAGGCGCATCGCCATCTCGCCGACCGGTTCGCCCCGGGCCTCCGGCGTCCAGGCCTGCGCCTGCCTCGCGCAGCGGTGCGCCAGCCAGCCCGATACCCAGATCGCACCCGCCGACACGCCGAAGACGGCAAGCAACAGCACCGCCTGGGTCGAGAATATGGTGCGGAAAACCCCGGCGTAGCCAACGGAGGTAAACCACAGCCAGTCAACGATGAGGTCGCTGACGCGCCCGGCAGCGACCAGCGCGACGATGACGGCCACTACCCAGGTCGCGGGGCGTCTCAGGCGCGTGGCATCCATCGCTGGCGAGCGCATCGATCATGCTCCTTTGCCGCACTGTCGTCCGTGACCTGCTTGCCTGTGCGATGGGTCCGGGTCGAATTGTGCAGTCTGATTCATTGTAGGCGAGGCGATCGGGTGACAGCGAGCCCTGCACTCGCAGGAGGCCATGCAAAAGACGCCAGCGCGCCGGCTGACTCCGCGATGTGCCCGTCTTCGACTTTCTGCCCACGTACAAGGACGCGCAGTACAAATCGGAAGATGAGCGAGGGTGTTTCGGCGTTTGGCTATTTGCTGGCCGATTGCGCTCAGGCAGGATGCGGCGTCCGTATGGGAATGCGAAGTGTCTTATCGCGCTGTTGATAGCGGCGCGAGAGACTGGCACCGTCATCGCACACAACGATGACCGGGCGTGGAACCCCGAGTGCAAACATGACAGGCCGGCGTCCTTGACGCCGCCTGTTTTCGCGTACGCGCTTGTCATCCATGGCGGGCCGACACGAGGCAGCCGCAAGGCTGGCCGGCTTAGTGTATGCACCGGAGTTCCACCCTCGCTGTCGGGCCTGCCGCCACCCCTTCACGGCTGTGCGGCAGACCTTCATCAAACGATGGGAGGTCCTATGTCGGAAATTCATTTGTCCACGTTGCAGTACAGCCTTGGGGCGGTGTTGGCTGGGTTGGAAGGCGTGCTCGCACTGCTAGAACAGCATAGTGAGCGGTCAGAAGCCTGCTTTAGTGGGTTTTGCTTGTTGGCGCTGGTGAAGACGCAGCTGGAAGGTGTGTTGGCCGATGAGTTGCTTGCAGCATAGCGGGAATGGCTTCCCGGCAAAAGCGCTGATGACTGCGACGCCGGGAAGCCTCCCTCACAGGAACCCGATCGAGAACCACGGCACCAGCGTCAGCAGCAACAGCGCAACGGCCAATGCCGCCATATGCGGCCAGACCCGCGGCATGGCAACGTCCGGCGACACGCGCCCGATGGCGCAGGCGGCATAGAAGCCCACCCCGAAGGGCGGCGCGAACAAGCCCAGCCCCATGGCGAAGATCACCACCATGGCGTAGTGCACCTCATGCACGCCGACCAGCCTGGCAATCGGGAACAGCAGCGGCCCGAACAGCACGATGGCCGGGATGCCTTCCAGCAGGCTGCCCAGAATCACAAAAGCCAGCGCCGACACCAGCAGGAAGCCGGTCTTGCCGCCTGGCACACCGGACATGACGCGGACCAGGTCCTGCGCGAATCCCGACTGCGTCAGCGCCCACGCCATGGTGGTGGCACAACCCACGATCAGCAGGATCGCGCCAGACAAGGCCGCCGTATCGATCAGGATCGGATAGATACGCCGGAAGTCGAACTGCCGATACATCAGCACACCGGCCAGCACCGCATAGAAGATGCCGATGGTCGACACCTCGGTGGCAGTGGCCACGCCCTCCACCACTGCGGTGCGGATGATGACCGGCAGCGCCAGCGCCGGCAGTGCCACCATCAGCAATCGCAGCAACGCGCGGCCCGATGGGCGTGCCGTGCCCCGCATGTCCTCCTTGCGCGTCTGCCACCAGACCACCAGCGCCATCATCGCCAGGCCGACCAGCGCCGGCATCAGCCCGCCGATGAACAGCGAAGTGATCGACACGCCCGTGACCGACCCGACCGTGATCAGCACGATGCTCGGCGGGATCGTCTCCGACATCGCGCCGGACGCCGACAGCAGGCCGATCAGGTCGCCATCGTTCGCGCCACGCCGCTTCATCTCGGGGAACAGCGCCGGCGCGACCGCCGCCATATCGGCAGCCTTCGAACCGGAAATGCCCGAGACGATATACATCGCGCCAAGCAGCACGTACTGCAGCCCGCCGCGCAGATGGCCAAGCAGCCCGGCCAGGAACTGGATCATCGCGCGCGCCAGGCCCGTCATTTCGATCAGCCCGCCCAGGAAGATGAACAGCGGCACCGCCAGCAGGATCAGGTGCGACATGCCCTCCTGCATGCGGTTCGGGATGATGGACAGCGGCGTGGCCGTGGACAACGCCAGATAGCAGAGCGTGGAGAGCCCGAAGGCAAAGGCGATGGGCACGCCGATGGCGACGCAGCCAACCAGCATCAGCAGGAAGAAGATCACCAGGTTGGCATTGCCCAACCCCATCAGCACCGGCGAGAGCAGCCACAACACGCCGGCACCGAGCCCGACCAGCAAGCCGCTGATGGCCGCCTGCCTGCGGCTGGCGCGCTCCAGCAGGCGGATCACGGCGGTCACGAGCATCAGCACGGTGCCGGCGAGCACCGCTCCGGCGCGCCAGGCTTCGCTGACCTCCAGGGTCGGCGTCAGCACGTCCACGTGTTCGACGAGATGTTCCCAAGCCGGCCGCACCAGCAGCAACAGGAACGCCACCACCATCCACATGCCACAGGCATCCAGCCATGCGCGCCGGTGCGGCGGCATTTTGCTGATGAAGGTGGTGAGCTGCATATGCGCGCTGCGCTGCAGGGCAATGATGGCGCCGAGCATCGCCAGCCACAGGAACAGGATGCCGGCGAGCTCCTCCGTCCAGGGCAGCGGCGCATGCAAGGCATAACGCGCAAACGCGCCTCCCCCGAGGATCAGGGTCTCGGCCACGACGATCAGCGCGGCCGGAACCTCGACCACGCGGGCCAGGACGCGGCTCCAGCGTGCGCTGGCCGTGGAGGGGGTACTGGCGGGCCGGTCCAGGGTCTCGGCGGTGTGCTCCATCTTTGTCTCCTCTTGCATGTCGGCTTGATGGTGCCTGCCTCAGACCAGCGGCCCGGTGTATTTTTCCAGCATCTGCCATGCCTCGTCGCCAAACTTCTTGCGCCACTCGGCGTAGAAGCCCGCGTCCCGCAGCAGCTTGCGGAACGGCGCTGGATCCGGCTGGTTGAACTTGATGCCAAGCCGGGTCATCTCCGCCTGCGCCTCGACGTCGACCCGCGCGATATCCTCGCGCTGCTTCAGCGCCGCGGTGGTGAAGCGTGTCGTCAGCGAAGCCTGCACCTCGCGCGGCAGTGCCTGGAATTTCCTGGCGTTGCCGAAGATAAAGTGGCCGTCCCAGGTATGCGCGGTCATCGAGCAGAACTTCTGCACTTCATACAGCTTGCCGCTGCGGATCAGCGACAGCGGCGTCTCCTGGCCATCCACCACGCGTGTCTGCAGCGCCGAATAGAGATCGGCGAACGGTATGACCGTCGGCGCCGCGCCCAGCATCCTGAACATCGAGACCCACAGCGGGATCGCCGGGACGCGGATCTTGAACCCCTTCAGGTCCGCTGGCGTGTTCACCGGGCGGGTAGCGGAGGTGATGTTGCGATAGCCGTTGTCGAGGCACTTCTCGAACACGTGCAGGTTCACCTTGCCCAGCGCGCCCCGGACATAGGCGCCCAGTCCGCCGTCCATCGCGGCCCACACCGCGGCGTAGTCCCTGAAGGCAAAGGCCACACCGTTGATGCTGGCGGCCGGGACACGTGTCTGCAGGTTGGTGCTGGCCGTGGACATGAAGTCGATGGCACCGGCGAGGACCTGAGAGACCATGTCCGGCTCGCTGCCCAACTGGCTATTGGGATAGACCTGCAGGTCGACCTTGCCGCCGGTGTCCTGGCGAATGGCCTCGGCGGCCTCCTTGATGCGCAGCGTGCCCGGATGGTCGGCCGGGAAGGCCGTGCCGTACTTCAGCCTGATGGTGGCGTTCTGGGCGAACGCGTTGCGCGCGGGCAATGCCAGCGCCAGTCCGCCGGCGGCGAGTGCGCCGAACTGCCGGCGAGTGAACCGATGGGCCATGATGTGCTTGTCTCCTGTTGTTCAAGTTGTGGGCGGGAAGGACAGCAGTGCTGCCGCGCCGCGCTCGCGCAATACCGTCAGGTGTGCGGCAAGCCGGCGCCGGAACTGCTGCGGCCACGGGGCGTCGCCAAATACGGCGCCGTGCGCCAGGGCCCGGCGCACCGCGTCCGCATCGCTGTCCGTGCCGCGCAGCGCTGCGGCAAGCGGCGGCGCACCGGGATCGCTGGCGACCAGCGGCTCGCCACGCTCGTTGATGTCGCAGCGCAGATAGTGGAGCCACAGCGCCAGCGCACGCTCCAGGCATGGCCGCTCGATGCCCGCGGCCAGGCTTTCGCGCAAGGCCGGCAGCCAGCGCACCGGGACCTTCTGCGTGCCATCCATCGCGATCTGCGCGGTGTGATGCGAGATCGCGCCATTGCGCAGGCGGCACAGCAACGCATTGCCATAGCGGGCGACGTCGAACCCCGGCGGCGCGGTGACGGTGGCATGCATGTCCTCCATCACCCCGCGCGCGAAGGCACCGAGGACCGGATCGGCCATCGCCCCGGCCACGGTTTCTATGCCGCACAACTGCGCGGCATAGGCGATCGCCGAATGCGTGCCGTTCAGCATGCGCAGCTTCATGGCCTGGAACGGCCGGACATCACCGGTCATCAGCGCGCCGCCAGCCTCCCACGCGGGCCGCGCTCCGGCGAAGCGGTCTTCGATCACCCATTGCGTGAACGGCTCGCAGACAATGGCGGCTTCATCGCGTAGTCCGAGGCGCTGCTGCGCCCAGTTCAGCGACGTTGGCGTCGCGGCCGGCACAATGCGGTCGACCATGGTGTTCGGCAGCGCCACCTCATCGTGGATACGCCGGGCCAGCGCCGGATCGACCTGCGACGCGTACTGCGTCAGCAGCTTGCGCAGCGTGTCGCCGTTGTCGGCCATGTTGTCGCAGCAGACAATGCTCAGCGGCGCGCCGGACGGCCGGCGGCGTATCCCCGCCGCCAGCACGCCGAGCGTGCTGCGCGGCGCCTCGGGATGGGCCAGGTCATGACGGATATCCGGATCGCTGGTGTCGAGGTCGGATGTCGACGGATGCCGGTGGTAGCCTTTTTCAGTCACGGTGCAGGTCACGACCGACGCGGCGGGATCGGCGATGGCGCCGATCACCTGCTCCAGTGCATGCGGCGCATACAGGGCCTGCACCAGCGCCCCCACGATGCGCCCCGTGGCCTCGGCACCCTGTCGCTCGATGACCGCGTACAGGCAATCCTGCGCAGTCAGCGCGCGCGCCATGCGCGGTTCCCGCAAGCTGACGCCCACGATGCCCCAGCGCGTGTCGCCATCATGGATCGCTGCCTCGGTGTACAGCGCCTGGTGCGCGCGGTGGAAGGCGCCGAGCCCGATATGCACCACGCCTCGCGACAGACGGCTGCGCTCGTAGCCGGGCTGTTGCACGGCGGCGTCGGCGCTGCAGACGGTACGCTGCGCCAGCCTCATGCCCTGACCCTCGATCGTTTGTATTGCGGCATCGTGCGTGGCATCCGTGCTGTTGACCATGGCAAAACGTACCATTGAGAAATGCTGCAGACGTGCAGCCGTTTCGCAAGATTTGTGCAGCCCATGCGCTTTCCCGCTGCAGAATCCGCTCGTATCCGCCCCGCCCTTCGCGCGGTAACCTGCTTCGCATCCTTCCCATACGGTCATGCCCGTGCGCACCCCGCATGCGATGACGCAGCAGTGGGAAGCGCACAACTGCCGGAGCACGTCTTGAAGATCGAACGGATACAAACCATAGTCACCTGTCCGGGCCGCAACTTTGTCACGGTCAAGGTGATGACGGACCAGGGCGTCTACGGACTTGGCGATGCCACGCTCAACGGCCGCGAGCTTGCGGTCAGCGCCTACCTCGACGCGCATGTCATCCCCTGCCTGATCGGCCGCGACCCGCGCTGCATCGAAGACATCTGGCAGTACCTGTATCGCGGCGCCTACTGGCGGCGCGGGCCCGTCACGATGACCGCGATCGCCGCAATCGACATGGCGCTGTGGGATCTCCTCGGCAAGCTGGCGAACATGCCGGTGTACCAGCTGCTCGGCGGCAAGAGCCGGCAACGGCTGCTGGTCTACGGGCACGCCAATGGCCGCGACCACGAGGAAGCCGTCGATGCCGTCCACCGGCATATCGAGGAGGGCTTCAAGGCGATCCGTGTGCAATCCGGCGTGCCGGGACTCTCCAAGGTGTATGGCGTGGGCAAGCAAGCCGGCCACTATGAACCCGCGGAGAAGGGGCTCCCGCCGGAAGAACCGTGGGACACTGCCCTCTACCTGCGCCACACGCCGGAACTGTTCCGCAAG
This sequence comes from Cupriavidus sp. L7L, assembly GCF_004353535.1. NCBI lineage: Bacteria > Pseudomonadati > Pseudomonadota > Betaproteobacteria > Burkholderiales > Burkholderiaceae > Cupriavidus > Cupriavidus sp. L7L. The sequence goes on along the minus strand of NZ_SMNY01000008.1, from coordinate 88,310 downwards.
GTGCGCGATGCCATCGGCTTCGGGCCACACCTGCTGCATGATGCGCACCACCGGCTGACGCCGATCGAAGCGGCCCGCCTTGGCAAGGCACTCGAGCCGTTCAGCCTGTTCTGGCTGGAAGACGCCACGCCGGCCGAAAGCCAGGACGCCTTCCGCCTGATCCGCCAGCACACCACCACGCCGCTGGCGGTAGGAGAAGTCTTCAATTCGATCTGGGATTGCAAGGACCTCATCGGCAACCAGCTGATCGACTTCATCCGCACCACCATCGTCCATGCCGGCGGCATCACGCATGTGCGGCGCATCGCGGACTTCGCCGCGATGCACCAGGTGCGCACCGGATTCCACGGCGCCACCGACCTGTCGCCGGTGTGCATGGCGGCGGCGGTCAACTTCGGGCTGTGGGCGCCGAACTTCGGCATCCAGGAACTGATGCCGCACAACGCGCTGACCGACGAAGTGTTCCCGCACAACTATCGCTTTGCGGACGGCCATCTGGTCATGGACGAGGTGCCTGGACTTGGCGTCGACATCGACGAAGCGCTGGCCGCCAGGTACCCGTATGAGCGTGCCTACCTGCCTGTGGCAAGGCTACGCGATGGAGCGATGTGGAACTGGTAGCCTGGCACGCGATAGATGACGCTCACTTCCACACAATGCCGTCCCCCATGCCACCAGCACCCAACATGTTGAGCATCGTCGTTAACCAACCCCACGGCCTGTCCTTGTGCGCAAGGCCCATCCCCACCCCCGCCCCCGGCGAAGTCCGCCTGCGCGTGCGCTATGCCGGCATCTGCGGCTCCGACCTGCACATCTTCCACGGCAAGAATCCGTTCGCAGCGTATCCCCGCGTTATCGGCCATGAATTCATGGGTCATATCGACGCTGTCGGCGCGGGCATCAGCGCGCAGCGCATCGGCGAACGCGTGGTGGTGGATCCGGTCATCAGTTGCGGCCAATGCCACGCCTGCCGCATTGGCCGGCGCAACGTCTGCAGCCGCATGCAGGTAATCGGCGTGCACCGTGACGGCGGCTTCAGCGAATACACCTGCGTGCCGGCGTGCAATGCCTACGCGGTGCCGGCTGGCCTGGCGGCGACGAGCGCGGCGGTGATCGAGCCCTTCGCCGTCGCGGCAAACATGACCCACCGCACAGGCGTGCTGCGCGAAGACATCGCGTTGATCTATGGCGCCGGCCCTATCGGTTTGAACCTGCTGCAAGTACTCAAGCGCGTCTACGGTGCACGGGTTCTGATCACCGACCACCTTGACGAACGGCTGGCGCTGGCCCGCCATTGCGGCGCCGATGCGGACGACGTAATCAACACCTCACATGAGGACATCGGACAGGCCCTTGCAAAACGCGGCGTGGCAGAGGGCCCGACACTTATCTACGACGCCGTCTGCCACCCATCGATCCTGGAGGAAGCCGTGCGCATTGCCGCCCCGGCAGGACGCATCGGCATACTGGGCTTTTCCGCGACGCCATCGGCCGTTCCGCAACTGGAGCTGACCCGGAAGGAACTCTCGCTCTATGCCTCGCGCCTGAACTGCGACATGTTTACCACCGTGATCGACTGGATCTCCCAGGGGCTGGTCGACCCCGGCTGCATCGTCTCGCATCGGATCGATTTCCACGATGTCGCCGATGCCCTGGACCTTGCCGAACACAACCCGCGCGAGAGCTGCAAGATATTGCTCGACTTTGGCGAGCCTGCCTGATATGCCGCCAATCTTAGATATCGTCGAATGTTGCTAATGCACTACCCAAATGAAAATGGCCTCCCGAATCGGGAGGCCATTTATATTCCTGGTGCCGGCTGCAGGACTCGAACCCGCCACCTGATGATTACAAATCAACTGCTCTACCTGATGAGCTAAGCCGGCATGTCTGGTGCAGACCGCGATTCTACTGCATCGCAGCCCACTTGGGGATGGCTTACTTCACCACCTTCAACGCTGGCTTCTTGCCGCCGATGCGAGGCACCGGGGGCGGCGTTTCGTCGTCGCCCGGGTCGGAGTCGGCGGTGGTGGCCGGGGTCTCGGCTTCCACCGGGGCCAGCTTGGGCGGCGGGTTGTTTTCGCGCTCGGTGGCGGCCTGCGTTTCCGGCACGCTGCGTTCGACCGGGAAGGCCATGCCCTGCCCGTTCTCGCGGGCGTAGATGGCCAGCACGTTCTCGACGGGAACGTCGATCTTGCGCGAGACACCGCCAAAGCGCGCACTGAAGGTGATCCACTCGTTACCCATATCCAGGCCGCTAGTGGCGTCGAAGCTCACGTTGAGCACGATCTCGTTGTTCTTGACGAACTCGCGCGGCACGTTGGTGTTGGCATCGACGAACACGGCGATGTACGGCGTGAAGCCGTTATCCGTGCACCACTCATAAATGGCGCGGATCAGGTAAGGCTTGGTGGAGGTTTCAGGCATTGTGCTTCCAGTGGCGCCGGGTGGCCCGAGGGCGGATGCCTTCGGGCCGGTGCCGATTAGCGGCGCATCACCTTCTCGGAGGGGGTGAGCGCTTCGATGTACGCGGGACGGCTGAAAATGCGTTCAGCATACTTCAACAGCGGCGCGGCGTTTTTCGACAGCTCGATGCCGTAGTGGTCCAGGCGCCACAGCAGCGGCGCGATGGCGACGTCGAGCATCGAGAACTCTTCGCCCAGCATGTACTTGTTCTTGACGAAGATCGGCGCGAGCTGCGTCAAACGGTCGCGGATCGCGGCGCGGGCGCGTTCGTGGTTCTTCTCCGCGGCCTTGCCCTTTTCGTTCTCGAGCGTGTACACGTGCGTGAACAGTTCCTTTTCGAAATTGAACAGGAACAGTCGGGCACGGGCGCGCTGGACCGGGTCGGCCGGCATCAGCTGCGGGTGCGGGAAGCGCTCGTCGATGTATTCGTTGATGATGTTCGACTCATACAGGATGAGGTCGCGCTCGACCAGGATGGGTACCTGGCCGTAGGGGTTCATCACCGAAATATCTTCGGGCTTGTTGAACAGGTCGACGTCGCGGATTTCAAAATCCATGCCCTTTTCGAACAGGACAAGGCGGCAACGTTGGGAAAACGGGCAAGTCGTACCCGAATACAACACCATCATGGTTGGATTCCTTGGGCTTAGCCGGAGCTGGGTCGGACGGTAAGGTCTGCCATTCTGCCAAAAGCGGACACCGAAAAGCAAATAAGTGGCATTTAATCCACTTACCCCGGCATATTTCATCACCCTGGCACAATGAAAAAGGCCAGAGCGATGCTGCCTTCGCAACGTCCGCATCTGGCCTTCGGCGTGGCTGCCCGCCTCCGGGCCGCCACCAGCAAGACTTACTTCACATCCTTCCAGTAGGCCGCGTTCAGGCGCCATGCAAAGACGGTGAATATGCCCAGGAACAGCAGCACCCACACGCCAAGGCGCTTGCGGTGATTCTGCGCGGGTTCTGCCATCCAGTCGAGGAAGCCGACCAGGTCGGCGGTGGCCTGGTCATATTCGACCTTGCTCATCTTGCCCTGGCTCAGTTGCTCGAAGCCGGCGAACTTGTGCACCTTCTCGCCATGCTCTTCCACTTCCGTAAACTTGGCGGCGCGCTGGCCCTGCAGTTCCCACAGCACGTGCGGCATGCCGACGCTCGGGAACACGAGGTTGTTCCAGCCCGTCGCGCGGCTGTCGTCACGGTAGAAGGTGCGCAGGTAGGTATAGAGCCAGTCGTCGCCGCGGGCACGCGCGATCACCGACAGGTCCGGCGGTTGCGCGCCGAAGAAGGCCTTGGCTTCCTTCGGCTGCATGGCGATGGTCATGGTCTCGCCAACCTTGTCCGCTGTGAACAGCAGGTTCTGGCGGATCTGGTCGTCGGTGAGGCCGATGTCCTTGAGCCGGTTGTAGCGCATCATCGATGCGCCGTGGCAGTTCAGGCAGTAATTGACGAACAGCTTGGCGCCGCGCTGCAGCGACGACAGGTCGGCAGTGTTCACCGGTGCGGGCTCCAGCGGGAAGCCTCCCTCTGATGCCATGGCGGGCGCGCCGGCAAAGCAGGCGCCGGCCAGCGCGATGATCGAAAGCAGCTTTTTCATCTTGTGTCCTTGTGCTCTTGTCGGGGTTCGCGTCGCTCAGTGCGGGTGGAACGTGACACGCTCAGGCACCGGCTTGAACTCGCCGGCACGGCTCCACAGCGGCATGGTCAGGAAGAAGGCGAAGTACAGCAGCGTACCGAGCTGCGAAACCTTCTCACCAACCGGCGACGGCGGTTGCACGCCGAGATAGCCGAGCACCAGGAACACCACCACAAAGACGATCAGGATGGACTTGTGGAAAGCGGGACGATAGCGGATGGACTTGACCGGCGAGCAGTCCAGCCACGGCAGGAAGAACAGGATCACGACCGAGCCGCCCATCACCAGCACGCCCCAGAACTTGGCGTCGATGAAGTAGAAGCCCACGGCCAGGATCACGGCGATGGCAATCGCACCGATCTTGACGCGTGCGTCCTTGCTGCGCAGGAACACCATGCCGAGCAGCAGCGCGAAGAACACCCACAGGATCGGCAGGAAGTTCGACGTGGTGGCACGCAGCATCGAGTAGAACGGCGTGAAGTACCAGACCGGCGCGATATGCGGCGGAGTCTTCAGCGGGTCAGCCGGGAAGAAGTTGTTATGCTCCAGGAAATAGCCGCCCACTTCCGGGAAGAAGAAGATCACCGCCGAGAAGATGATCAGGAAGCCGGCAACGCCCAGCGTGTCGTGCACCGAGTAGTACGGGTGGAAGGGGATGCCATCCAGCGGCACGCCATTCTCGTCCTTCTTGGCCTTGATCTCGACGCCGTCCGGGTTGTTCGAGCCCACTTCGTGCAGCGCGATGATGTGCGCGATCACCAGGGCCAGCAGCACCAGCGGCACGGCGATGACGTGGAACGAGAAGAAGCGGTTCAGCGTGGCATCGCTCACCACGTAGTCGCCGCGGATGAACAGCGACAGGTCCTGGCCGATCACGGGAATCGCCGAGAACAAATTCACGATCACCTGCGCGCCCCAGTACGACATCTGGCCCCACGGCAACAGGTAGCCCATGAAGGCTTCCGCCATCAGGCACAGGAAGATCAGGCAGCCGAAGATCCAGACCAGTTCACGCGGCTTGCGGTACGAACCGTACAGCAGCCCGCGGAACATATGCAGGTAGACCACGACAAAGAAGGCCGAGGCGCCGGTCGAATGCATGTAGCGCACCAGCCAGCCCCACGGGACTTCGCGCATGATGTATTCCACGCTGGCGAAGGCCACGGGAATGCCGGCGGCGTTGAGCGTGCCGTCCGGCTTGTAGTTCATCACCAGGAAAATACCCGTGACGATCTGAATCACCAGCACCAGCAGCGCCAGCGAACCGAAGAAGTACCAGAAGTTGAAGTTCTTCGGCGCGTAGTACTTGGAAAGGTGGTCTTCCCACAGTTGCGTTGCCGGGAAGCGGGCGTCGATCCAGCCCATCAGGCCGGTCGTCTTGACTTGTTTTTCGGCCGCCATGATCAGGCTTCTCCTTTCTCATCCTTGCCGATCACGATCTTGGTGTCAGTCAGGAATTGGTAGGGGGGAACATCGAGATTTTGCGGAGCCGGCTTGTTCTTGAAGACGCGCCCGGCCAGGTCGAACGTGGAGCCGTGGCAAGGGCAAAGGAAACCGGGATCGGCGCCGAGTTGGGGATTGGCACCGGAAGCGAAGGGGCCGGAAGGCGAGCAGCCAAGGTGGGAACAGATGCCGACCACGACCAGGACGTCCTTGTGTTCTGCGCGCGAACGGGTTTCGTTCTTGCAGTAATCCGGCGTCTGCATGGTGAAAGGAATTTCGGAATTCGGATCGGCCACCTCGCCGTCCGTCTTCTTCAGCGACGCCAGCTGTTCCTCGGTCCGCTTCATGATCCAGACCGGCTTGCCGCGCCATTCGACAGTCATCATCTCGCCCGGCTTCAGCGCACCGATATCTGCTTCGACTGGCGCACCCGCGGCCTTGGCTTTCTCCGATGGTGCAAAGGTACTGACGAAAGGAACCGCTACCGCCACGCCTCCGACGCCGCCAGCGACGGATGTCGCGATCAACCAATTGCGGCGACCTTTATCCACGCTCTTCACGTCTTGCTGGTCACTCATTCCAAACCCCAGGGGAAGTCAATTTAGATTTTGCGTCAACCATAAAGTGTACCTTAGACATCTGCGCACTAGATAGGCGCAAATTGCCTTGTCCTTGATCGATAATCGGACATGCAAGCCGGGAATCCGCCTCCAGACTTGCTTTCCGGGCAGTGATGCGGCAGGCTGACAGCTTGATACCGTTCATCGCTAGCAACAAGAAGGAGAACCCCCCATGGGCATGGTCTCGGAATTCAGGACCTTCGCAATGCGCGGCAACGTCATCGACCTCGCGGTCGGTGTGATCATTGGCGCTGCATTCGGAAAAATTGTGGATTCAGTGGTCAATGACCTGATCATGCCGGTAGTGGGCCGCGTCGTCGGCAAGCTGGACTTCTCTAGTATGTTCGTCACGCTGGCCGATCCACCGCCTGGAACGCCATTGACGCTGGACGCGTTGAAGAAGGCTGGTGTGCCCGTATTTGCCTATGGCAGTTTCCTGACTATCGTTGTCAACTTTGTGATCCTGGCCTTCATCATCTTCATGATGGTGCGCGCGTTCAACAAGATGCGCGAGAAGGAGCCGCCCCCGCCGCCGGCCGCGCCGCCTGAAGAAGTGGTGCTACTGCGCGAGATCCGCGACGCCCTCAAGACGCGCTGAGCCCAGAACGATAAAACGGCCCCGATGGGGCCGTATTGTTTTGGGTCAGACAGGGTTGGGAATATCGATGAATGTGTGCCGCAATCCGAAGCGTTGCGCCACATGTTCGCCCAGTGAGCGGATGCCGTAGCGCTCGGTGGCGTGATGGCCGGCGGCCAGATACGCCACGCCGCTCTCGCGCGCGAGGTGCGTGGTCTGCTCCGAGACCTCGCCGCTGAGGTAGGCATCGACGCCCGCGGCTACCGCCGCATCGAAATAACCCTGCGCCCCACCAGTACACCAGCCGATCGTGCGGATCATCTGCTCCGGCTCTCCGATTGACAGCGGCTCGCGCCCGAGCACGCCGCCGACGTGTGCCGCCAGCGCGGACAGCGGCATCGGCGCGGGCAAGGTGCCGGTCCAGCCGAGCTGGTCATCGCTGAAACGCCCGGTCGGCGTGAAGCCGAGTTGCAGCCCGAGCTGCGCGTTGTTGCCGAATTCCGGATGGTTGTCCAGCGGCAGGTGGAAGGCGAACAGGTTGATGTCGGCGCCAAGCAGCCGCTTCAAACGCGCGTGCTTCTGCCCGACCACACGCGCATCTTCGTTTTTCCAGAAATAGCCGTGATGGACCAGGATTGCATCGGCGCCGGCTTCGGCCGCGGCCTCGACCAGTGCCAGGCTCGCCGTGACGCCGGTGACGACGTGAGTGACTTCCGGTCGACCTTGCACTTGCAGCCCGTTGGGACAATAGTCCTTGTAACGGGAAACCTCTAACAGGTCGTTCAAGTACAATTCAAGCTCTTTTGTTTTCATTTCCTGCTCAAAACTCCAATATGTTGCGGCGCTTTTGGCTGTTCTTTGCCCAGGCTGTCACCGTCGTGCTGGCGGTCTGGTTCGTCGTGGCAACGCTCAAGCCTGATTGGCTGCAGAGGGGGCGCGTCGCGGTCCAGTCCGGGTCGCCGATCGTGGCGCTCAAGGAAGTCGTGCCTAACGTGTCCGGCCCTGCCGCCGAAGGGTCTTACAGTGAAGCCGCACAGTCCGCCATGCCGGCGGTGGTGAATATTTTTACCAGCAAGAACGGCAACAAGCGCTCGCCCAACCCGCAGGCCGAGGATCCGTGGTTCCGCTTCTTCTTTGGCGACCGCCTGCCTGAGCGGCAGGAGCCGGTGTCGAGCCTGGGATCAGGAGTGATTGTCAGTGCTGAGGGTTACATTCTAACCAACCACCACGTAGTGGATGGCGCCGACGAGATCGAGATCGCGCTGACCGATGGCCGCAAGGCCAACGCCAAGGTGGTCGGCTCCGACCCCGAGACCGACCTGGCCGTGCTCAAGGTGACGCTGAAGGACCTGCCCGCGATCACGCTGGGCCGGCTGGAGAACGTCAAGGTCGGCGATGTGGTGCTGGCGATCGGCAATCCGTTCGGCGTGGGCCAGACGGTGACGATGGGCATCGTGTCGGCGCTGGGTCGGAGCCATCTCGGCATCAATACCTTCGAGAATTTCATCCAGACCGACGCGGCGATCAACCCGGGCAATTCGGGCGGTGCGCTGGTTGACGCACAGGGCAACCTGCTGGGCATCAATACGGCGATCTACTCGCGTTCGGGCGGCTCGCTCGGGATTGGCTTTGCGATCCCGGTATCCACGGCCAAGCAAGTGATGGAGTCGATAATTTCCACCGGAAGCGTCACACGCGGCTGGATCGGCGTCGAGCCGCAGGACATGACGCCGGAAATCGCCGAATCGTTCGGCCTCGATGCCAAGGAAGGCGCACTGATCGCCGCGGTCGTCCAGGGCGGCCCGGCCGACAAGGCCGGCGTGAAGCCGGGCGATGTGCTGACCAAGGTGGATGGCTCGTCGATCACCGACACGACGGCGCTGTTGAATGCCATCGCCCAGCTCAAGCCGGGTGTCGACATCAAGATGATGGTAATCCGGCGCGGCAAGCCTACCGAACTGACGGTAACGATTGGCAAGCGCCCGCCTCCGCCGCGCCGGGCGATGCCGTTCGAAGAGGAGGAGTGAGACCGAGTCGTTCCCGGCCTGGATGCAAAACCCCGCTAGCGATGGCGGGGTTTTTTTATTGCGCGAAGGATGAGCTGACCCAGCGAAGGTGACGGGCCCAATTCAGCTGGTAGCCCGTAGCCCATGCCCGAGCCCGAGCCTGAGCCCCGAACCACGGGCCCCGAACCCCGAACCCCGGGCCACGAACCACGAACCACGACCCTCCTGCTGCGTAACAGTACGCGCCGCGACGCTGCACAGAGGTCCCGGCTGGCTCCCGCCTGCTCGTGAGCCTCTGCCCCGACGCGAAGACTTCTCAGTGTCAAGTCCTGACATAGGTTGACAGGTTTTGATGGCGCCTCTGGGCGCCTAGCCCGCCAAGGCAACAGACGCCCGATGAACCTCATCGGGCGTTTTGTATTTCAGGGCCTGATGGGGTCGTTCCCGGTTATAGATCCGCACGGACTCCCTGACCATGTGACTGGCTTGCTGCAGGTCGGCGGGGCGATTGAGCAGGAATTCGCTCTTGAGGATGCCCGTTGATGCGCTCGGCCATGGCGTTCTGGTAGCAGTCATACCCGTCGGTCATGGAGCAGGTCAGTCCATGCCGCTGATGGATGGCCTGATAGTAGCCGGAGCAATATTGAATTCCACGGTCCGAATGGTGTACCAGCGTTTGCCGCGTCTGGCGCGAACGTAGCGCCATCTTCAGCGCTTGGCTCACCTGCTCGGTCTGCAGGCTGTCGTGGACATGGTAGCCCACAATCTTTCGCGACCAAGCGTCTGTGACCAGGCTCAGATAGACGGTCTGCCGGGCGGTCGGAAGATAGGTAATGTCGGCGACCCAGACCTGCTCGGCCGCCAGGGGCACTACCCTCTGCGGCCCCTCCTTAAGCAGGTTGGGATGTCGCCGGAAGCGGTGGTGGCTGTTGGTGGTCTTGTGATAGGCCCGATGCGGCTTCACGAGCAATCGCGCCGCGCGCAGAACATCGAATAACCGGTCACGCCCCATCCGGATATCCGCCTTCGCCAGGGGCGCCTGCAGAACCCGCTGCAGTTTGCGCGTGCCCAAACGTGGTTGGCGCAGCCGCACCGCGGTGACCAATGCGCAGATCCTGGCGTCCCGGGCCGTCTGTCGAAGCTCGCTGTGGCGGCGCTTGTAGTAAGCCTGGCGGCTGATGCCAAAGTAACGGCAAGCCCTGCTAACGCTTAGCCCTTGGACGAGCTTTTGCGCGAGGACTTGCCCGAAGGCTTTTTTACGACGCGTACCCCGTGCTCCTTCTGAATCACGTCGAGCACTGCTTCGAACAGTCGTGCCTTCTCCTGCGCCTCGCGCAACTGGACTTCCAGTTCCTTGATGCGCTGCTCCGGTGTGCGGAGCTTGGCTTTGCCTTGGTTTTCCATCGTCGCGTACCGAGCGCCCTGTGGCAACGAGCCGCTCCAGTCCTGTAGTCCGTGCTTGCGTAACCATACCAGCACTGTGGACCTTCCCTGGATTCCGTACTTGTGTTGCGCCTGCTTGTACGTCAGTTCGCCTTTTTCTACTTCCTCCACGACCGCCAACTTAAAAGCCAGCGTGTAGTCGCGTTGCGTTCGCTTCCGATCCATCTCCAAGGCACTCTCCTCATCACTGTGGGAAAAGTGTCAACCTTATTCAGGACGGGTCACAGACAAGACAAAAGGCCGGCATCCTTGCGGACGCCGGCCTTCTGCAAGCCAATCTCAAGCGAGCTTACGCTCGCGCTGGATTAGAACTTGTGGCGCAGACCAACCACAGCACCGAACTGATCCTTGTTCGGCTGAACGTTGGTGGTCGTGGCGGTGTTGAAGCCGTTCACGCCCAGGGCCGAGCCCTTGTCGTTCAGAGCGTACGACAGCGAGGTGTACACGTCGGTACGCTTCGACAGCGCGTAGTCGGCCGTGATCACGAATTGCCACGGATCTGCGTCGCTCTTGCGGAAGTCCTGGTAGTAAGCAGCGCCCGACAGCGAGAACGCCGGGGTCAGTTGGTAGCCCAGACCCAGCCAGTACAGGTTGGACGAGGTCGACGTGGTGACAACACCGTTGTCAACCGTCGTGCCGCCCGTCAGCGGGGCGCCGTCGAAAGCCTTGGCCCAGCGATAGCCAGCGTACACCTTGGCCGGACCGAAGGCGTAGTTGGCGCCAACGGTAGCGCGGCGGGTGCGCTGACCGCTTTGGTCAACACCAGCAGCCGACACGGTGCCGTGGATCTCGTCGTAGGCAGCGCCAACCGAGAACGGGCCAGCTGCGTAGTTCAGCAGCGCGCCGTACTGTTGGCCGCGGCGGAACGCGCCGGCGGTTTCCTGGCCGTTGTTGTTGAAGCTGTAGAAAGCCGATGCGGTCAGGCCACCGAAGGTGCCGATGTACTTGACGGTGTTGTCAGCGCGAGCAGCAAACTGGGAGTCTTGAGCCAGGATGCCATAACGCGACGAGATGGCCATCGGGTCATAGATCAGACCGAAGTCATAGAACGAGGTCTGTTGACGGCCCAGCAGCAGCGAGCCGTATTGGCTTTGCAGACCGACGTAAGCTTGACGACCGAACAGACGACCGCCTTGGGCCGAAGTACCGTTGTCCAGTTCGAAACCGCTTTCCAGCACGAACACGCCCTTCAGGCCGCCGCCCAGATCTTCCACGCCACGCAGGCCCCAGCGCGAACCGGATTGGTTACCCGACGCCATACGGAACAGGTCGTCGCCAGCGGCGTTGGCATTGGTGTTGTACTCGAGGCCAACGTCAGCCACGCCGTACAGGGTCACGCTCGATTGGGCATACGCGCCGCCAGCGGCCAGAGCGGCGACGGCAGCAGCAAACAGTTTCATCTTCATATCGACACTTTCCTTGTCAACTGATTGGGAAATCTTGGTTGCCCAAGTGCTTGGGCGACGTATTTACATTCACGTCTGCTGCGTATTATGTGCCAGCCCCCCCAGCCCTCAGAAGGCTTTTTCGGCGTAAACCACGCTTACCAACGGTTTTTGTTGTGATCGAACAACACGGCTGGGCAAAAAAATCCCCGTTTTGGTGCAAAAACGGGGTGGATGGCTCGGTATACCTACCTCAGCGGTATTAGTCCGTCTGCGTTTCCGCTGAAGCCTCGGTTTGCGCGGCCGGACGGCCGACGAAGCGCGCCATGACCAGCCCAAGTTCATAGAGCAGCACCAGCGGAACCGCCAGCAGCAACTGCGACAGCACATCGGGCGGCGTCACGATGGCGGCGATGATAAACGCCCCGACGATCACATACGGGCGGATCTGCTTGAGCTTTTCCAGTTCGACCACGCCGAACCGGACGAGCACGATCACCACCACCGGCACCTCGAAGGTGATGCCGAAGGCCAGGAAGGTAGTCATGGCGAAGCTGAGGTACTTGTCGATGTCGGTCGACATGTCCGCACCCAGCGGCGCGTTGTAGTGCGCCATGAAGTGGAACACCGTCGGGAACACCAGGAAGTACGCAAACGCCACGCCACAGAGGAACAGGATGTAGCTGCTCGAGACCAGCGGCAGGATCAGCCGCTTCTCATGCTGGTACAGCCCGGGCGCGACAAACTGCCAGACCTGGTACAGCACCCATGGCAGCGCGATCAGGAACGCCACCAGCAACGTGACCTTCATCGGCACGAAGAACGAGCCGGTGACGTCGGTCACGATCATCTTGCCGCCCTTGGGCAGCGACTGCATCAGCGGCGCCGCAAACAGGTTGAAGATGACCGGCGCCCAGTAGACCAGGCAAACGAAGACCAGGATGATCCCGGCCACCGCCTTGACCAGGCGCTGGCGCAACTCGATCAGGTGGGAAATGAAGGTTTCCTGCTGCGACTCGTCTTGCGGGTCTTGGGGATCTGGGGACCGGGTGTCGCTCATGGCGTGGACCGCTCAGCCGCGCAGGCTGGCAAGGTGGGGTCGATGATGCCGCTCGGCGCGGCGCGGTTGGACGGGCATGGCGATGGCGGCGGCAGCCCCGGCATGGGCCGGCACGCGCAACATGCTCACTCGAAGAAGGAACGGGACGGCCGGCTGGCCGGGCGGTGGCGCTTCACGCGCGCGGCGCCCGACTGCACCCAGACCCGCACATTGTGCTGGCGCTTGAACCACAGCGGCCGCGCGCCCTGCTTCACGCGCCAGCTCTTGCGGCCGTTGTGAGCCTTGTGCGCCGCGTCCCAGCTTGGCACGAAGCTGTCGCCGCCGGCGCTGACGCCTTCGGTGCCCGCTTCAGTGCCGCCGAGCGCTTCGTTCAGTGCCTGGGTCTGCTCGCTGACTTCCTTGTGGATGGTGCGCTCGACGTCGCGCGCCGCTTCCTCGAATTCAGAGCGCATCTTGCGCAACTCTTCCAGCTCGACTTCGCGGCTGACCTCGGCCTTGACGTCATTGATATAGCGTTGCGCGCGGCCGACCAGAGCGCCAACGGTGCGGGCGACCTTGGGCAGCCGCTCGGGACCGATCACGATCAGTGCCACGGCACCGATCAGCGCCAGCTTGGAAATGCCGAGATCAATCATGCGGACATCATGCGGAAGACAGCGTAGACGCGGGGCTGCGCACAGGCAGCCACGATCGCGGGAAGGGGATAGCGCACCGCCGGCTTACTGCTGCTGGCGCGACTTTTCCTTGGCTTCTACGTCGATGGTGGTGGAGTCGCGCAGTTCCTTGGACTGGGCGGCCTGGGCCGACTTTTCCTTGTCTTCGCCGTCCTTCATGCCATCCTTGAAACCCTTGACCGCGCCGCCCAGGTCCTGGCCGATATTGCGCAGCTTCTTGGTGCCAAACACAAGCATGACGATCACCAGCACGATCAGCCAGTGCCAAATGCTAAACGAACCCATCTCTTGCTCCTGGTGAAGCCTCGGGCGTAGTCATAGTCGCCCGGACCCGTTGTTCCGTCCCGTTATGGCCGCGCCGGGCGACGGTTGCCGGCGCAGCATTTGCCCCGGCGTTGCCGCCCGGGCGCTCCCATGCCAAGGCTGCCCGTTCAGGGCAGCGGTCCCTTCCACTCGTGGCGCGGCCCACCGAGCACATGCAGATGCAGGTGGTAGATTTCCTGGCCGCCGTCCGGCCCGGTATTGATCACCGTCCGGAAGCCGTTGCCACAGCCTGCCGCGCGCGCCAGTTCAGGCACCTTCAGCATCATTCTAGCAAGCACCTCCCCTTCGCCGGCGCCGCAATCGGCCAGCGAGTCGACATGCGACTTGGGGATGACCAGCAGGTGTACCGGGGCCTTGGGATGGATATCGTGAAAGGCCACCATGTCGTCGTCTTCGTACACCTTGCGCGACGGTATCCGGCCGGCCACGATCTTGCAGAAGATGCAATTATCCTGAACGTTCATGAAAATTTCATTGCGGCGAACCCTGCACCCCGAGGGTACCGTGTCCGCCCGGCATCAGAACTGCTGATCCGGGTACATCGGCTTGCTGTCGTTGAGGTACAGCCAGCCCTTGACGATACGATACAGCATCCACAGCGACAGCACGGCCCACACCGCAAACGCCAGCGGCATCAGCACCACGGTGGCGAACAGCACGCCGCCCAGCACCGCCCACGCCACCGACCACCAGAACGAGCGGATTTGCCATGCGAAGTGCGAGGCATACAGCGAACCGCGCGCGTCGTCGCGCTTGACGTAGTCGATGATGATAGCGATCAGCGCGGTAATGCCGCCGGTCAGCCAGAAGATCGCGTACAGCGCGTACAGGATATGCAGCAGCTTGCGCAGGCTGCTCTGCTGTTCGCTGCTGGGGCCGGTAACCTGCGCGGTATAGTCGTTCGCCATGTTTGCCCTTGTTCTGCGATGGCCTGCCTCGCGGCAGGCGGGAAACTGGCCAGCACAGCGACTGGTCAGCCGGTCAGCCCTCTTCCTTGCGCCGGGCTTTTTCTTCCAGGCCGGAGAGCCCTTCGCGCCGTGCCAGTTCGTTGACAACGTCGTCCGGGCCCAGCCCGAAGTTTGCCAGCAACACCAGGGTGTGGAACCACAGGTCCGCCACCTCATAGACCAGCTTGCCGGCCTCGCTGCCGCTGTGGCCGGCAGCGCGCGCGTCCTTGGCCGCCATCACGGTCTCGGTGGCTTCCTCGCCGATCTTCTTCAGGATCGCGTCGTCGCCCTTGCTGTACAGCTTGGCAACATAGGACTTGGCGGGGTCGCCGCCATTGGCGGGCTTGCGCGATTCGAGCACTTCGGCCACGCGTGCCAGCACATCGCTGCTGCTCGGTTGGGTGTCGCTCATGGCTTGGTATAGATCTGTGCAGGGTCTTTCAACACGGGCTCGACGGTCTGCCAGTCACCCGCCTCCGCATCGCCCTCGAATTTCTGGAAGAAGCAGGAATGGCGCCCGGTATGGCAGGCGATGCTGTCCACCTGCGTGACCTTGAGCAGCACCACGTCCTCGTCGCAGTCGAGGCGGATCTCATGCACCTTCTGCACGTGGCCGGACTCTTCGCCCTTGTGCCACAGGCGCTTGCGCGAGCGCGACCAGAACACGGCCTCGCCCAGTTCCACGGTGCGCTGCAGCGCGTCGCGGTTCATGAACGCGAACATCAGCACGTCGTTCGAACCCACTTCCTGCACGATCACCGGCACCAGGCCGTTATCGTCCCACTTGACCTTGTTGAGCCACTTCTTTGCCATGATCAGATCCGCACTGGAATGCCCTCGCGGGCCATGAATGCCTTGGCTTCGCCCACGGTATGCTGGCCGTAGTGGAAGATGCTGGCGGCCAGCACCGCGTCGGCGCGGCCCTTGGTGATGCCGTCGGCGAGGTCCTGCAGCCCGCCGACGCCGCCCGAGGCGATCACCGGCACCGGCACCGCGTCGCTGACGGCGCGGGTCAGTTCCAGGTCGAAGCCGCTCTTGGTGCCGTCGCGGTCCATGCTGGTCAGCAGGATCTCGCCGGCGCCGCGCGCGGCCATTTCACGCGCCCATTCGACCGCGTCCAGGCCGGTAGCCTTGCGCCCGCCGTGGGTAAAGACTTCCCAGCGCGACGGCTCGCCCGGGGCGGAGCTGCGCTTGGCATCGATCGCCACCACGATGCACTGCGAACCGTATTTGGCGGTGGCGTCGGACACCAGCTGCGGGTTGGCGATGGCCGACGAGTTGACGCTGATCTTGTCCGCGCCGGCATTGAGCAGGCGCCGCACGTCTTCGACCGTGCGCACGCCGCCGCCGACCGTCAGCGGAATGAACACCTGCGAAGCGACGTCCTCGATGATATGCAGCATCAGGTCGCGCCCGTCGCTGGTGGCGGTGATGTCGAGGAATGTGATTTCGTCGGCGCCCTGCTCGTCATAGCGGCGCGCGATTTCCACGGGGTCGCCCGCATCGCGCAGCTCGACGAAGTTGACGCCCTTGACCACCCGCCCGTTGGTCACGTCCAGGCAGGGGATGATACGTTTGGCTAGCATGAGAGTCCTTGTCCGCCGCCGCGCCGGCAAGGCACCGGTGCGACAGCGGCTGCGCCCGCGGGCGCGTTGGCTTGCGTTGGGCCCGCGTTGGCCTTACTGGCCGTCGCGCAGCTTGTCGGCACGGGCCTGCGCATCGGCAAAGTTCAGATCACCGGAGTAGATCGCGCGGCCGCAGATGACGCCTTCCACACCCTCGCCCTCGACCGCGCACAGGTTGTCGATATCCGCCAGGTTGGACAGGCCGCCGCTGGCGATCACCGGGATCGACATCGACTGCGCCAGCTTGACGGTGGCGTCGATATTGATCCCCTGCAACATGCCGTCGCGGCCGATGTCGGTATAGATGATGGCTTCGACACCGTAGTCTTCATACTTGCGCGCCAGGTCCGCCACTTCATGCCCGGTCAGCTTGCTCCAGCCGTCGGTGGCGACCTTGCCGTCCTTGGCATCGAGGCCGACGATGATGTGGCCGCCGAAGGCCGAGCAGGCGTCCTTCAGGAAGCCGGGATTCTTCACCGCCGCGGTGCCGATGATGACGTACGACAAGCCGTCGTCCAGCCAGCGTTCGATGGTGTTCAGGTCGCGGATACCGCCCCCCAGTTGCACCGGGATCTCATCGCCGACCTCGGCGATGATGGCCTTGATGGCCGCCTCGTTGCGGGGCTTGCCCACGAACGCGCCGTTCAGGTCCACCAGGTGCAGGCGCCGCGCGCCCTGCTCCACCCAGTGGCGTGCCATGGCGGCGGGATCTTCGGAAAAGACGGTGGCCTGGTCCATGTCGCCTTGTTTGAGGCGTACACACTGACCGTCCTTCAGGTCGATGGCCGGAATGAGCAACATATGCGTGACGAGCGTGGTTGAGTAAGTGAGGTTGAGCGAGACCGGCGAGGCCGGTCAGGTCGGGGTCGATGTTCGATCGGGAACTGGTCGCTTGACGGGTTGCGTGAAGGGTCAGGGTCCGGTGACGGGTCTGTCTGGTTCTCGGTCGAACAATCGTCAAACAAGCGATTCGGGGTGTCCGGTGCGCCTTATGGATTCCAGTGGACGAAGTTCCGGTACAGCTGCAGGCCCAGGGCCGCGCTCTTCTCGGGGTGGAACTGCGTCGCGAAAATATTATCGCGGGCTACCGCGCTGGTAAACACGACTCCATACTCCGTTTCGCCGGCGATATGGGCCGGATCCTGCGCCTGCACGTAGTAACTGTGGACGAAATAGAACCAGCTGTCGTCGGGAATCCCGGCCCACAGCGGGTGCGGCTTCGCCTGGCGCACCCGGTTCCAGCCCATCTGCGGCACCTTGAAACGCGAGCCATCGGGCTGCGTCATGCCGTCCAGCGCAAAACGCACCACCTGGCCGGGCATCAGCCCCAGCGCCGGTGTGCGGTCCGCGCCAGCACGACTTTCGGTGCTGAACTCGAACAGCATCTGTTCGCCGACGCACACACCAAGCATCGGCTTGCTGCCGGCGGCCTCGACCACCGCTTCCTGCAAGCCCGAGGCGCCCAGTGCCGACATGCAGTCCGGCATCGCGCCCTGGCCGGGCAGCACCACGCGATCCGCGCTGCGGATGCCTTCGGGGGCATCCACCACCCGCACGTCCGCTTCCGGTGCCGCGGCACGCAGTGCCTGCGCCACCGAGCGCAGGTTGCCCATGCCGTAATCCACAATTGCTATGGTAGTCATGATTTCAAAACAGGCAACAATGTCTTCAGCCCGTCCACGATGAATTCAACAGCCAGCGCCGACAGGATCAGCCCCATCAGGCGCGTGCCGATATTGATGCCGGTGCGGCCGATCACCCGGGCGATCGGGTCGGCCGCGCGGAACACCATGTACACCACCGAACCCAGCAGCGCGCCAATGCCCACCAAAATCAGCAGCTGGTACCAGTGCTGGGTCTTGCCGGCATAGACGATCACCGTGCTGATCGAGCCCGGCCCGGTCAGCAGCGGCAGCGCCAGCGGCACCACCGCGATGCTGGACTTTACCTCGGCCTCATCCTCTTCTTCCGGCGTGGCCTTGGTGCGGCCGGTCTGCGCGTTCAGCATGTTCATGGCCATCATGATCATGATGAGGCCGCCACCCACCTGCAGCGATGCCACCGAGATATTGAAGAACTCGATGATCTGCTGCCCCAGCAACGCCGACACCGCCACCACGATCGCCACCGAGATCGACGCGATCTTGATGGTACGCAGCTTTTCCGCTTCGGTCTGCTGGCTGGTCAGGCTGATGAAGAACGGGATCGCCCCGATCGGGTTGATCAGCGCCAGCAGCGAGATAAACGACTTGAGCGTATCCATCGGTTGCGGGTTGCCAGCATCGCTGGCGGTATTGGATAGAGAGGTGGGCGGGCGCCGCAACCAGCCGGCACGCCTACGGGTTCAGGAAGCTCAGAGCGTACCCTTGGTCGACGGGATCGTGTTGGCCGCGCGCGGATCCAGCTCCACCGCCATGCGCAGTGCCCGGCCAAAGGCCTTGAACACGGTTTCGCACTGATGGTGGGCATTGATGCCGCGCAGGTTGTCGATATGCAGGGTCACGCCCGCATGGTTGACGAAGCCACGAAAGAATTCGATGGTCAGGTCGACGTCGAAGCTGCCCACGCGCGCACGTGTGAACGGCACGTGGAATTCCAGGCCGGGGCGGCCGGAGAAGTCGATCACCACGCGCGACAGGCATTCGTCCAGCGGCACGTAGCTGTGGCCGTAGCGGGTGATGCCCTTCTTGTCGCCAATGGCCCTGGCGACGGCCTGGCCGAGCGTGATGCCGACGTCTTCCACCGTATGGTGGTCGTCGATATGCGTGTCGCCGGTGGCTTCGACCTCCAGGTCGAACATGCCATGCCGGGCGATCTGGTCGAGCATGTGGTCGAGGAACGGCACGCCCGACGCCAGCTTCTGGCGGCCGGTGCCGTCGAGATTCAGGGAAACGCGGATTTGCGTTTCCGAAGTATTGCGGGTGACCTCTGCAACACGCATGGTGTTAATCCTGCAGCGACGCTGCGAATGCCTCAAGGAACTGCGCGTTTTCTTCGGGCGTGCTGACCGTGACGCGCAGACAATTGGCCAGCAACGGGTGCATTTTACTCACGTTCTTGATCAATACCTTCCGCGCCAGCAGGCGGTCGAAGGTCTGTGCCGCATCCGGCACGCGCGCCAGCAGGAAGTTGGCGGCGCTTGGGAACACCGTGACGCCTGCATGCGCGGCCATGCCGTCGGCCACGCGGGTGCGCTCGGTGCGCAGTTGCGCGGCCTGTTCGTCCAGCACCGACACATGCTCCAGCGCGAAGAGCGCGGCGGCCTCGGTCAGCACGTTGACGTTGTAGGGCGGGCGCACCTTGTCGATCTGCGCCAGCCACTCCGGCGCCCCGGCCAGGTAGCCCAGGCGGATGCCGGCCAGGCCGAGCTTGGACACGGTGCGCATCACCAGCAGGTTGCCGAAGTCCGTCAGGCGCGGCATCCAGCTTTGCTGCGCGAACGGCTGGTAGGCCTCGTCGACCACCACCAGGCTGTTGCAGACATCGCCTTGCGCGGCACGGAGGATGGCCTCCATGTCGGCCGCGTCGAACAGGTTGCCGGTGGGGTTGTTCGGATAGGCCAGGTAAATGATGGCGGGCTGGTGCTCGGCCATCGCCGCCAGCATGGCGTCGCGATCGAGAGTGAAGTCGGCGCGCAGCGGTACGCCGACGAACTCGAGCCCGGCAAACTGCGCCGACATCGCATACATGACAAAGCCCGGCACCGGCGCCATCACCGTGGCGCCCGGCTTGGCCGCGGCCAGCGCCAGCATGCTGATGATCTCGTCCGAGCCGTTGCCCAGCAGCACGTCCATGCCGGCGGGCACCTGCATCACATCCTTGAGCCTGGCGCGCAGCGCTTCGCTGCTGGGCACCGGGTAGCGGTTCAGCGCCACCTCGCCCAGCCGCGCGGCCAGCTGCTGGCGCAGCTCCTGCGGCAGGCGGTACGGGTTTTCCATCGCGTCGAGCTTGACCAGACCGTGCGAATCCGGGACGTGGTAGGCGCCCATGGCGCGCACGTCGTCACGGATGATGCGTTCGATCAGGGAGGGCTCTACGGCTGACATGGAAACTCCTGGTTTGACTGCGTTGGTTCAGTAAATCAACTGCGCTTGAAACGGTATTCCGCGCTGCGGGCGTGGGCCTGCAGACCTTCGCCATACGCGAGCTCGGCGGCGATCTGGCCAAGCATCTGCGCCCCGCCCTCGCTGACCTCGATCAGGCTCGAGCGCTTCAGGAAGTCATAGACGCCCAGCGGCGACGAGAAGCGCGCCGTGCGCGAGGTCGGCAACACGTGGTTGGGGCCGGCGCAGTAGTCGCCCAACGATTCGCTGGTATAGCGGCCGAGGAAGATGGCGCCGGCGTGGCGGATCTTCTCGCTCCACTGGCGCGGGTTCTCGGCGGAGATTTCCAGGTGCTCCGGCGCGATCGCGTTGGCGATCTCGCAGGCTTCTTCCATGTCGCGCACCTTGACCAGTGCGCCGCGGCCGGAGATCGACGAAGCGATCACGTCGCGGCGCGGCATGGTCGGCAGCTGGCGCTGGATGCTGGCTTCGACGCGGGCGATGTAGTCCGAGTCCGGGCACAGCAGGATCGACTGCGCCAGTTCGTCGTGCTCGGCCTGCGAGAACAGGTCCATCGCCACCCAGTCGGGGTCGGTGGTGCCGTCGCAGATCACCAGGATCTCGGAAGGCCCGGCGATCATGTCGATGCCGACGGTGCCGAACACGCGCCGCTTGGCCGCGGCCACATAGGCATTGCCCGGGCCGACGATCTTGTCGACCTGCGGCAGCGTCGCGGTGCCGTAGGCCAGCGCGCCCACGGCCTGCGCGCCACCGATGGTGAAGACGCGGTCGACGCCGGCGATCTGCGCGGCGGCCAGCACCAGCTCGTTGCGCACGCCGCCGGGCGTGGGCACGACCATGATGATCTCCTTCACGCCGGCCACACGCGCCGGGATCGCGTTCATCAACACCGACGATGGGTAGGCGGCCTTGCCGCCCGGCACGTAGATGCCGACGCGGTCCAGCGGCGTCACCTTCTGGCCCAGCATGGTGCCGTCGGCCTCGGTGTACTCCCAGCTGTGGCTGCCGCACTCGATCTTCTGCTTCTCGTGGTAGGCACGCACGCGCGCGGCAGCGGCTTCCAGCGCGGCGCGGCGCTTGGGCTCGAGGTCTTCGAGAGCGGCTTCCAGTTCAGTCTGGGACAGCTCGAGCGCCGCGATCGACGGCGCTTCCATGCGGTCGAAGCGCTTCGTGTACTCCAGCACCGCGGCGTCGCCGCGGACCTTCACGTCGGCCAGGATCTGTGCCGCGGCGCGGTCGATGGCCTCGTCCTCGCCGGCCTCGAAGGCCAGCACCTGGCGCAGCGCCTCGGCAAAGCCCGGCTCGCTGGAATCAAGCCGGCGGATCGGCAGGTTTTCCATTTCGGATACGGTTGCGTTCATGACTTCTTTTCCTTCTCGGTCGGTACCGGCCTGATGTGGCCCGATGTGGCCCTACACCAGCGCCGCCGAAGCGCGTTCGAAAGCGTCGAGGATCGGCGCCAGCCGCTCGCGCTTGAGTTTGAGCGCAGCCTGGTTCACCACCAGCCGCGACGAAATTTGCACGATCTCTTCCACTTCGACCAGGTTGTTGGCGCGCAGCGTGCTGCCGGTGCTGACCAGGTCGACGATGGCATCGGACAGGCCCACCAGCGGGCCCAGCTCCATCGAACCGTACAGCTTGATCAGATCGACGTGAACGCCCTTTTTCGCAAAATGCTCGCGCGCGGTCTGCACGTACTTGGTGGCCACCGCCAGGCGCGCGCCCTGGCGCACCGCGCTGGCGTAGTCAAACCCGGCCGGCACCGCCACCGACATGCGGCAGCGGGCGATATTGAGGTCGATCGGCGCGTACAGGCCGGCCATGCCATGCTCCATCAGCACGTCCTTGCCGGCCACGCCGAAGTCGGCGGCGCCGTACTGCACGTAGGTCGGCACGTCCGAAGCGCGCACGATCACCACGCGCACGGCGGGGTCCGAGGTCGGCAAGATCAGCTTGCGCGAGGTCTCGGGATCCTCGGTGACCTGGATGCCGGCGGCTTCGAGCAGCGGCAGCGTCTCGGTGAAGATGCGGCCCTTGGACAGCGCCAGCGTCAGCTGGTTGGGCGATGCGTTGAAAGTGGGGCTCATCGTGCGTCAGTCCTCGTGCTCAGGCAATGCGGCGAATCTTGGCGCCCACTGCAGACAGCTTGTCTTCCATGCGGTCGTAGCCGCGGTCCAGGTGATAGATACGGTCGATCACGGTGTCGCCCTCGGCGACCAGGCCGGCGATGACCAGGCTGGCGGAGGCGCGCAGGTCGGTCGCCATCACGCTGGCGCCGGACAGGCGCGGCACGCCGCTGACCACCGCGGTGTTGCCTTCCACGGCGATGTCGGCGCCGAGTCGGTTCAGTTCCTGCACGTGCATGAACCGGTTCTCGAAGATGGTCTCGGTCACGCGCGCGGTGCCTTCGGCCACGGCATTCAACGCCATGAACTGGGCCTGCATGTCGGTCGGGAAGGCGGGGTATTCCGAGGTGCGGAAGCTCACCGCCCTGGCGCGGTGCGGCATCGCCAGGCGGATCCAGTCGGCGCCGGTCTCGATGCGGGCGCCGGCTTCGCGCAGCTTGTCGAGCACGGCGTCGAGCAGGTCCGGGCGCACGTCGCGCAGCACCAGTTCGCCCAGCGTCGCGGCCGCCGCGCACAGGAAGGTCCCGGCCTCGATGCGATCTGCGACCACGCTGTGGCGGGCGCCGTGCAGCCTGTCGACGCCCTGCACCACCAGCCGGTCAGTGCCGATGCCGTCGATCTTCGCGCCCATCTTGACCAGCAGGTGAGCCAGGTCGGTGACTTCCGGCTCGCGCGCGGCGTTTTCCAGCACGGTTTCGCCTTCGGCCAGCGTGGCGGCCATCAGCAGGTTCTCGGTGCCGGTCACGGTGATCATGTCGGTGACCACGCGCGCGCCTTTCAGGCGCCGGGCACGGGCATGGATAAAGCCATGCTCGATGCTGATCTCGGCGCCCATCGCCTGCAGGCCCTTGATGTGCTGGTCGACCGGCCGCGCGCCGATGCCGCAGCCGCCGGGCAGCGAGACCCGGGCCTCGCCGAAGCGCGCCACCAGCGGACCCAGCACCAGGATCGAGGCGCGCATGGTCTTGACCAGCTCGTACGGGGCTTCGAGCGAGTTGACGTCGGCGCCGTTGAGCGCGACGGTGGCGCCATCCTGCTCGGCGCGCATGCCCATCAGGCGCAGCAGCTTGAGCGTGGTGCGCACGTCCTGCAGGTTGGGCACGTTATCCAGCGAGACGGTATCGGCCGTGAGCAAGCCCGCGCACAGGATCGGCAGCGCGGCATTCTTGGCGCCTGAAACGCGGACTTCGCCCCGTAGCGGACCGTTGCCCTGGATCTGGAATTTGTCCATGTTGTGTCGGTTCTGGCCGGGCCTGGGCCCGGCATCATTGTTTTCAACCGCGCATGCGGCGCGGTGCGGCACGGCCTGAGCTTACTTGCCCTCACCTGCCTGCCACTCGGCGGGCGTCAGCGTCTTCATCGACAGCGCATGGATCTCGGCGCGCATGCGGTCGCCCAGCGCGGCATAGACACGCTGGTGGCGCTGGATCAGCCGCTTGCCTTCGAACTCGTTGCTGACGATGGTGGCAAAGAAGTGCTGGCCGTCGCCCTCGACTTCCAGATGTTCGCAGGGCAATCCTTGGGCAATGTATTCCCTGACTTGTTCCGGTGTAGGCAGCATGGGGTTCTCTTCAGCGTATTCAGAATGTGCGCGATGTCAGTGCGGCGGCGCTCAGTGGCGCAGCTTGTAGCCGGATTTCAGCAGCCGCAGCGCCAGCGCCGCCAGCACCACGAAGGCCGATCCCACCACCGCCAGGCTAAACAGCGGCGACACGTCCGAGACGCCGAAGAAGCCATAGCGGAAGCCGTCGATCATGTAGAAGAACGGATTGGCATGGGACACCGCCTGCCAGAAGGCCGGCAGCGAATGGATCGAATAGAACACGCCGGACAGGAAAGTGGCCGGCATGATCAGGAAGTTCTGGAACGCGGCGAGCTGGTCGAATTTCTCGGCCCAGATGCCGGCGATCAGGCCAAGCGTACCGAGGATGCCCGCGCCCAGCAGTGCGAACACCACGATCCAGCCGATGTTGGCAAAGTGCAGGTTGGCAAACCATGCCGTCACCAGCAGCACGCCCAGGCCCACGGTCAGCCCGCGGATCACCGAGGCCAGCACATAGGCACCGAACATCTCCCAGTGCGACAGCGGCGGCAGCAGCACGAACACCAGGTTGCCGGTGATCTTGGACTGGATCAGCGACGACGAGCTGTTGGCGAAGGCGTTCTGCAGCACGCTCATCATCACCAGGCCGGGCACCAGGAAGGCGGTGTAGCTGATCTGGTCGTAGATCTTGACGCGGTCTTCCAGCACGTGGCCGAAGATCAGCAGGTACAGCACCGCGGTCAGCACCGGCGCGGCCACGGTCTGGAAGCTGACCTTCCAGAAGCGCAGCACTTCCTTGTACAGCAGGGTCCGGAAGCCGACCAGGCCGCCAACGGCCATCGGGCCCAGGCGGGCGTCTTCCACCAGTTCGATTTCGCCAGGCTGCTTCATGCCGCGGCCTCCATGGCGGGGTCGGGCAGCGCGCCCGGCATGTGGCCCTCGCGGCGCATGATCTGGACAAACACGTCTTCGAGGTCGGCCTTGTTGATTTCCATGTCTTCGATGTCACAGCCCGCTTCGCGGCAGGCGGCCAGGATCGGCTCGACCGCCTGGTAGCCCGACAGCCGCAGCCGCACCGCGCGCTCGCCCGGGTTGGCCGGCATACGCAGCGGCTCCAGCGCATGCGGCAGGGTGCCCTGCGCGAAAGTCAGCACAAGTTGCAGCCCGGCGAACTGCGTCAGCAGGTTGCTGGTGCGGTCCAGCGCCACCACTTCGCCGAACTTGAGCATGGCGATGCGGTCACACAGCGCCTCGGCCTCTTCCAGGTAGTGCGTGGTCAGGATGATGGTGTGGCCTTCCCGGTTCAGGCGCGAGATGAATTTCCACAGCGTCTGGCGCAGCTCGACGTCGACGCCGGCGGTAGGTTCGTCCAGCACGATCACCGGCGGGCGGTGTACCAGCGCCTGCGCCACCAGCACGCGGCGCTTCATGCCACCGGACAACTGGCGCATATTGGAATCGGCCTTGCTGGTCAGGTCCAGGTTGGCCATGATCTCGTCGATCCAGTCGTCGTTGCGGGTCAGGCCGAAATAGCCGGACTGCAGCCGCAGCGTCTCGCGCACCGTGAAGAACGGGTCGAACACCAGCTCCTGCGGCACCACGCCAAGCATACGCCGCGCCATCCGGTAGTCGGATACGACATCGTGGCCCAGCACACGGACGCCGCCGGAGTCGGCACGGTTCAGGCCGGCGAGAATCGAGATCAGCGTGGTCTTGCCGGCGCCGTTCGGCCCGAGCAGGCCGAAGAATTCGCCGCGTTCGACGGTGAAGCTGACGCCCTTGAGCGCCTGGAGGTTGCGGTAGCGCTTGCGGACGTCGTGGATTTCAATGGCTTTCATGGCCGTTGTCTGTGGCGTGTCCGGCCTTTTTTGGGGGGCCAGCCGCCTGGAATGGGGAACTACTGTGTGCCCGGATTTCCTGGGCCGGCTTGGCATGCACCGGAATCAGGCGGGGGGAAGGGCGAACAACCCGGAATTATAGGGGATCAGGGGTAGGTCCCGCTTGATCCCCCACCGGATGGTCCGCTGGGCGCGGCGACGCACCAGGCCGTCGCCGGGGCATCGCGTTCGGACGCAATCGCTGCGCCCGGCGATGCCGGATCAATGTCGGTGGTGGTGGCCCGGACGGGAAAGCGCGTCGGCGCCGTTCGCCAGGCCCAGCAGGCCATCGACGCCATACAGGCCGGCCAGCTGCGACAGCTGCGCCGGCACCCCGCGCAGCGACAGCGCCAGGTTGCGCGCGGCTGCGGCACGATGCCACGCCAGCAGCACGGCAACTGCGGAGGAATCCACCTGCGCCAGGCCCGTGCAATCGACCTGCACCTTGCCCTGCGCCCCGCCCTGCGCCACGCGCGCCAGCCCGTCGCGCAGCACGGCCGCGGCGTTCTGGTTGGTCAGCGAGGTACCCAGCGAAAGCATGGTGGCGTCAGGAAACGTAATCGGCTTGGATGGAGAGCAAGGCGGCGCAAACAAAAGCTCCCGCGCTGAGGCGGGAGCCAGTGCCGCGAACGGCCATTGTAGTGCAAGATCGGCGCGCTGTGCTGCATTGCAGCGGCGCGCGCTCGCCGCGGCTTAGCTCTTGGCGTTGGCCAGCTGGCGGTTGCGGTCCTGCAGCGTCTTGATCACACCCTCGACGCCCTGCTGGCCGACGATGGTATTGAAGCTGCCCTTGTAGGCCTCGGTCAGCCACGCACCCAGCACGTTGATGTCGTAGACCTTCCAGCCGTTCGCGGTCTTCTCCAGGCGGTAGTCCATCTGGATCGGCTCGCCCTTGTTGATGACCTGGGTGCGGATGGTGGCATCGGTGTCCTCAGGCGTGCCGCGGTACGGGCGGTATTGCACGGCCTGGTCACGGATCTGCGCGATGGCGCCGGCGTAGGTGCGGATCAGCAGGGTCTTGAACTCCTCGGTGATCTGCTTCTGCTGCTCGGGCGTCGCCTTCGACCAGTTGCGGCCCATCGCGATCTGCGTGGTCTTCTGGAAGTTGGCGTTGGGGATGATCTTTTGCTCGACCAGCGCGGTGATCTTGGCAATATTGCCGGCCTGCATGTCCTTGTCGGCCTTGACGGTCGTCATTACGTCGTTGACCACGGCCTTCACCAGCCCGTCCGGCGTGGCGGCGTCCGTGCCCGACACCTGTGCATGGGCAGCGCCGGCGAAGGCTACTACCGTAAGGAAGGGGACCAACAGTCGCTTAATCATGGATTTTTCCTTCTTTCTCAAAGACGTTTGCCGGCGAAGTACACCGGACTGGCGCCGCCTGCCGGCAGCGGCCTTGCGGTGATTGGAACATAAGCACGGCCCGCGCGTTGCACGGACCAGCGCCTTCTCCGCCACTTCCAAACAAATTGTTTCAGCCCTGACAGGGCATTCACAGCCTGGCGCCGGGCCCCGGGACTGGCGCACAAGGCGCTTAGCGAATGCGGATCACGCCGGGGACGATACGCTGCATCGGCTCCACCGGCGGCACGGGCAGGCTCTGGCTTTCCGGCTGGATGTCGCCCTTGGGAGGCGTGGCGGCCGGGGCCGACGCATCGGCCGGCGGCGTGGCCGCGGGCGCGGACGCATCCGCCGGTTGTGCGGCAGGTGCCGGTGCCGCGGGCGTGGTGGCGCCAGCAGGCTTCTCGCCGGCGTCATCCGGGGCAGCCGGTGCTGCGGGTGCGGCGCCATCGCTGTCAGCGTCGTCGGCTTCCGGCGGATTGCCATCGTAAACCAGGTACTGGCGCCGCTGCAGGTAGGAGTCGCGCAGGAACGAGTACTTGTCCAGCGCCGCCTGCTCCAGCAGGTTGCTCGCGCCCAGCAGCTGCGCGCGGCCCGCGACGATGCGCACGCCGGCCAGCGAATTGCGCAGCGATACCGGGTAGATATAGGCCGACGGGTCGAACTGGCGGTCCACCAGCATGCCGCCGGTATCGCGCACCGAGCTCGGGCCGAACAGCGGCAGCACCAGGTACGGGCCTGGCGGCACGCCCCACACACCCAGCGTCTGGCCGAAGTCTTCCTTGTACTTGGGCAGGCCGGCCGGCGTGGCGATGTCGATCAGCCCGCCCAGGCCGAGCACCGAGTTCATCGCGACCCGCATCGAATCCTCGGCGGCGCGCGTGGGCTTGCCCTGCAGCAGGTTGTTCACCGCCGAATAGGCATCGCTGACGTTGGAGAAGAAATTCTCCACCGCGCGCTGCACCGGCGTCGGCATGTAGTCGGCGTACAGCTCGGCCACCGGGCGCAGGATGCCCTTGTCGAAGTCCTCGTTGATCTTCGAGACTTCGCGGTTAAAGGGCTCCAGTGGATCCTTCGGGTTGGCCGTGGGGCCGGTGGCGCAGCCGGCGATCAGCGCAGCGGCTGCCGCCGCGGCCATCAGGCCGGCCACCGGGCGGCGTGCAACGCGGCCCGGCTTGACGGGGGGGACAACCCTCATTTGGCATCCCCACCCAGCGCCGGCGCGCTGGCGCCGGCCGCGGGCGAGCCGCTGGCACCACCGGCATCCGCCGCCTTGTTGTACAGGAACTGCCCGATCAGGTTTTCCAGCACCACCGCGGACTGCGTCATGGTGATGCGGGCGCCATCGGCCAGCATGGCGGTGTCGCCACCGGCTTCCAGGCCGATGTATTGCTCGCCCAACAGGCCCGAGGTCAGGATCTTGGCCGAGGTGTCCTTGGGAAACTGGTAGCGCTTCTCCAGGTTCATCTCGACGGTGGCCTGGTAGGTCTTGTCGTCGAAGCGGATCGCCGCGACGCGGCCGACCACCACGCCGGCGCTCTTGACCGGCGCGCGCGGCTTGAGCCCGCCGATATTGTCGAAGCGGGCCTGCACGCTATAAGTGTCCTGGAAGGTAAAGGCGCTCATGTTGCCCGCCTTGAGGGCCAGGAACAGCAGGGCCACAAACCCCGCCGCAACAAACAGCCCCACCCAGAAATCGAGTGTGATCTTTTTCATTGGAATCTCTTTCTTCAACCCTGTAGTGTCTTGTCGCTGTCTTTTTTGTCAGTATCGCCCGCGCTTCTGGTGCGGCCTCAATTGCTGAACATCAGCGCGGTCAGCAGGAAATCCAGCCCCAGCACCGCCAGCGACGCGATCACCACGGTGCGGGTGGTCGCGCGCGAAACGCCTTCGGGCGTCGGCTTGGCCTCAAAGCCCTGGTACAAGGCGATGAACGTCACGGCAATGCCGAAAATAAAGCTCTTGACCACGCCGTTGAGCACGTCGGCGCGCACGTCGACGCCGCCCTGCATCTGCGACCAGAAAGCGCCGGCGTCGACGCCGATCAGCTGCACGCCGACCACATAGCCGCCCAGGATGCCCACTGCGCTGAAGATCGCCGCCAGCACCGGCATGGCGATCACGCCCGCCCAGAAGCGCGGCGCGACCACGCGCTGCAGCGGGTTCACCGCCATCATTTCCATCGCGGTCAGCTGCTCGCCCGCCTTCATCAGGCCGATCTCGGCGGTCAGCGAAGTGCCGGCGCGGCCCGCGAACAGCAGCGCGGTCACCACCGGACCCAGCTCGCGCACCAGCGACAGCGCCACCAGCAGGCCCAGCGCCTGCTCCGAGCCGTAGCGGTTCAGCGTGTAGTAGCCCTGCAGGCCGAGCACGAAGCCGACGAACAGGCCTGACACGGCAATGATCACCAGCGACAGGTTGCCGACAAAGAAAACCTGGTCGGTCACCAGCCGGAAGCGGCGCAGCAGCGCCGGCGACAGGCCCAGCACGGTAAGGAACATGCGCGTGGCATGGCCCAGGCCCGTCACGCTGCGGCGCACGGCCGCGCCGATGGTGGCAAGGAAGCCGATCACCGCGCACCTCCGGCAAAGTCCTCGGCCAGCGACGGTCCCGGATAGTGGAACGGCACCGGGCCGTCCGCCTCGGCGTGGACGAACTGGTGCACGAAGGGGTCGGTGGAGGCGCGCAGCGCCTCGGGCTCGCCCTGCGCGGCGATGCGCCCGTCGGCAATGAAATACACGTAGTCGGCGATCTGGAAGGTCTCGTGCACGTCGTGCGAGACGATGATCGTGGTCGCGCCGAGCGCGTCGTTGAGGCTGCGGATCAGGCGGGCGGTCAGGCCGAGCGAGATCGGGTCGAGGCCGGCGAAGGGCTCGTCATACATCAGCAGCGCGGGATCGAGCGCGATCGCGCGCGCCAGCGCCACGCGCCGCGCCATGCCGCCCGAGATCTGCGACGGCATCAGGTCGCGGGCGCCGCGCAGGCCGACCGCGTTCAGCTTCATCAGCACCAGGTCGCGGATCATCGAGTCCGGCAGGTCGGTATGCTCGCGCAGCGGGAAGGCCACATTGTCGAAGACCGACAAATCGGTAAACAGCGCGCCGAACTGGAACAGCATGCCCATCTGGCGCCGCACCCCGTACAGGCCGCGGGTATCCAGCCGGTGGATATCGGTGCCGTCGAAGCGGACCGTTCCCGCCTGCGGGCGCACCTGGCCGCCGATCAGCCGCAGCACCGTGGTCTTGCCGCACCCCGAACCGCCCATGACCGCGATCACCTTGCCACGCGGGAACTGCATGGTGAGGCCGGACAGGATGGGCTTGCCGTGGTCCGCATAGGCGAAATCCACCGCATTCAGTTCGATGAGGTTTTGAGCAGGGTCGGTCACGTTGGCACCGGTCGGGACAGGGGCGCATTATAAGGTGTACTACCTAGCCCTGCTGGCACCCGTGTGCCGGGCACCACATCGCTGCCGACCGATGCAATAGGAAAGCGTCGGATTCTGTGAGCGAAAATTCTCGCTTTAAGGTTCCTGCACCTGGCTGACGTCCCGCAGGATCACCTGCCACTGGATCGATTCCGAACGGATCGCCGTGGCGAACGCCTCCGGCGAATCGCGCAGCGTCGTCAGCCCGGCGGCCTGCAGCCGGGAGCGCACCTCGCGCTCGGACATCACCGCGTCGAGTTCGATTGCCAGCCGCGCAACGATCGCCCGCGGCGTCTTGGCGGGCGCCATCACGCCAAACCAGGCGGCCGCCGCGTACCCTTCCAACCCAGACTCCTGCAGCGTTGGCACCAGCGGCGCCAGCGGCGAGCGCGCCACGCCGGTCACGCCGATCAGCCGCAGCCCGCCACTGCGGACCTGGCTCTGCACCGCGGCATACGAACAGAAGCAGGCGCTGATGCGGCCGGCGAGCATCTCCTGCACCACCGCGGCCTCGCCCTTGGCGGTGACCAGCGGCACGCCGTTGTGGATGCCGCGCACGGCGTACTGGGCGTACAGGTGGGAGGGGCTGCCCGGCTGGCCATAGCCGTAGCTGTAGGAAGCCGGGTTGGATTTCACCGCTGTCATCCACTGCTCCGGCGTACGCATCGGCAGCCGGGCGTCGATCACCAGGAACAGCGGCGTGGTGGCGACCCGCGCCACCGGGGTGAAATCGCGCACCACGTCATATGGCACCGGCTCCAGCCCCGGCTGGATCAGCATATTGGCCTGGTGGAAAAGCAGCGTGTGGCCGTCCGAGCTGGCCTTGGCGACGACATCGCCGGCGGTAGTGCCGGCTGCGCCAGGGCGGTTGTCGACCTCCATCAGCACACCCAGCCGCTCAGACAGGCGCTCCGCCAGCAGGCGGGCGACCGCGTCGGCCACGCCGCCGGCCGGGAACGGCACGATCAGGCGCATCGGCCGGTTCGGGAACGACATGCTGCGTACCAACTGCGGCCCGGCTACCACCGGCGTCGCGGGTACGGCGAGCGCGAGCGTGGCACAGCCCAGGACATACAGGCACAGGAAAGGCTTGAGCCAGCGCCGGAGCAATGTCCACGTGGATTGCCACGACGCGAACTTTGCGTTACCTCGCCAAAGCTGCGGCATATTGCGCACTTCGGTCATCAATTTCCTCCCACCCATCCCCTGAGGGGACGGCGAGCTGGTTCTGGGGAAAAAGGATTCGCGAGGCGGTTTCCGTGAGTTGTTTTTTTGAAAATTGTAAGTACATTGCCGGGACGGCCACAGGCACGTAAACCATAGCCGGGAGAACCCTGAAGGCCTTGTCCAGCCTAGCCAAACGCGCCATGACCAGGTCACGGCCCGGTGCCTGCCGCACCGCGGCTCGGCATGAACCGCCGGCTATAATCGCGCGATGACGATGTTTCCCCTGCGGCGCATGACAGCCGCCGACCTGCCCGCCGTGCTGGCCGTGCAGGCCGCCTGCTATACCGAGGTGCTGCTGGAAAGCCGCGACGCGCTGGCCAGCCGGCTGGCGCTCTCCCCCACCACCTGCTGGGTCGCCGACGATCCGCACCGGCCCGGCACGCTGGCCGCCTACCTGTTCACCCACGCCTGGCCCGAGACCAGCCTGCCCCCGCTCGATGGCGTGCTCGACGACGGCTGGCGCCAGGCGCCAACGCCAGCGCCCCTGACCTGGTTCGTCCACGACATGGCCGTGGCGCCTGGCGGCCGCGGCGGCGGGCTGGCGCCACGCCTGTACGCGGCAGCGCAGGCGGCTGCGCTGGCGGCCGGACTGAAGCATTCGCGGCTGATTGCCGTACAGTCGGCGGCGCCCTGGTGGCGCAGGCTCGGGTACGCGCCGGCGGCGGTGGAAACGGCGGCGCGGCACGCTGGCAAGCTGGCGGACTATGGCGCCGCCGCGGTCCTGATGGAAAAGGCGCTGGCCGGCTGAGGCCCGCCGCGGTGCCGAGTCCACAACGAAAAAAAGCCCGCCGGCTTGCGCCAGGCGGGCTTTTTGTTGCGGCAATGAGCTGTGGATCAGCGCGGCAGGTCGGTATGCCCCATCAGGAATGCATCGACCGAACGCGCGGCCTGGCGGCCTTCGCGGATGGCCCACACCACCAGCGACTGGCCACGGCGCACGTCGCCGGCGGCGAACACCTTGGGCACGTTGGTGTGGTAAGCACGCTCGCCCTCGGTGGCGGCCTTGGCGTTCTTGCGCGCATCGGTGTCGACGCCGAAGGCTTCCAGCATCGAGCCCACCGGGTTGGTGAAGCCCATCGCCAGCAGCACCAGGTCGGCCGGCAGGATGAACTCGCTGCCTTCCACTTCCTGCATGCGGCCATCCTTCCACTCGACGCGGCAGGCCTTCAGCGCGGTGACCTTGCCGTTCTCGCCGATGAATTCCTTGGTGGCGACCGACCAGTCGCGTTCGCAGCCTTCGTCGTGCGACGACGAGGTGCGCAGCTTGATCGGCCAGTACGGCCACACCAGCGGCTTGTTCTCTTCTTCCGGCGGCTGCGGCAGCAGCTCAAACTGGGTCACCGAGGTGGCGCCGTGGCGGTTGGACGTGCCCACGCAGTCGGAGCCGGTATCGCCGCCACCGATCACGATCACGTTCTTGCCTTCGGCGCGGATGTCGTTGGCGCCATCGCCAGCCACTTCCTTGTTCTGCGGGATCAGCATTTCCAGCGCGAAGTGAATGCCGTCCAAGTCGCGGCCCGGCACCGGCAGGTCGCGCGGCACTTCCGCGCCGCCCGCCAGCACCACGGCGTCGAACTGGTCCATCAGGGCCTGGGCCGAGATGGTTTCACGCGCGTAGTTCTTGATGCCGGCCGGCAGTTCGCCATCGGTCACCATCACGCCGGCGCGGAAGGTCACGCCTTCTGCCTGCATCTGTTCCATGCGGCGGTCGATCAGCGACTTCTCCATCTTGAAGTCGGGAATGCCGTAGCGCAGCAGGCCGCCGATGCGGTCGTTCTTCTCGAACACGGTCACGTCATGGCCGGCGCGTGCCAGCTGCTGCGCGGCAGCCATGCCGGCGGGGCCGGAGCCGACCACGGCGACGGTCTTGCCGGTCTTGTGGCGCGGCAGTTGCGGTGCAACCCAGCCTTCTTCCCAGGCCTTGTCGATGATGGCGTGCTCGATCGACTTGATGCCCACGGGCAGCTCGTTGATGCCCAGCGTGCACGCGGCCTCGCACGGTGCCGGGCAGATGCGGCCGGTGAACTCGGGGAAGTTGTTGGTCTGGTGCAAGACCTCGATCGCCGACTTCCAGTCCTGGCGGTACACCAGGTCGTTGAAGTCGGGAATGATGTTGTTGACCGGGCAGCCGTTGTTGCAGAACGGGATGCCGCAGTCCATGCAGCGCGCACCCTGGATCTTCGCTTCGCTGTCGGACAGCGCGAACACGAATTCCTTGTAGTGCTTCACGCGCTTGACTACCGGTTCGTAGCCCTCATTCTGGCGCGGAAATTCGAGAAAGCCAGTCGCCTTACCCATGTTGCGTCCTTGGTCATGCTGCGCGGGACCGGCGGCTTCGCCGGCCCTGCGGTGGGGTCAGTATCTTGTCAGGGCCGCGGCGGCTGCCGCGGCCCATCGCTGCTTGGTTCTGCGCTCAGGCCGCGATGGCTTCGCGGTCGCTGTCGCGGGCGGCCTGTTCCTTGGCGTACATCTCGCCCAGCGCGCGCTTGTACTCGGTCGGGAAGACCTTGACGAACTTGCGGCGTGCCGTGGTCCAGTCAGCCAGCAGCGCCTTGGCGCGCTCGGAACCGGTGTAGCGGAAGTGCTGCTCGATCAGGTTGCGCAGGATGACTTCATCCAGCACGCGCTTGCCGTCGACCTTGTGCCACGAAGCCTGGGGCTGGCCCTTCTCCTGGTCGGCCGAGGCCAGCACCGCTTCCAGCGCCACCATCGAGGTGTTGCAGCGCTTGTCGAACAGGCCGTCCTCGTCATAGACGTAGGCCACGCCGCCCGACATGCCGGCCGCGAAGTTGCGGCCCGTGCCGCCCAGCACCACCACCGTGCCGCCGGTCATGTACTCGCAACCGTGGTCGCCGGTGCCTTCCACCACCGCCACGGCGCCGGAGTTACGCACCGCGAAGCGCTCGCCGGCCACGCCGTTGAAGAACGCTTCGCCGGCGATGGCACCGTACAGCACGGTGTTGCCGACGATGATGTTGCGGGTCGGGTCGCCGCGGAACTCGTGCGGAGCGCGCACGATCACGCGGCCGCCCGACAGGCCCTTGCCGACGTAGTCGTTGCCGTCACCCACCAGGTCCAGCGTGATGCCGTGCGCCAGGAACGCGCCGAACGACTGGCCGGCGGTGCCTTGCAGCTGGATGTGGATGGTGTCATCGGGCAGGCCTTCGTGGCCATGCTGCTTGGCGACCACGCCGGACAGCATCGCGCCCACCGTACGGTTGACGTTCTTGACCGGCTGGATGAACGACACGCGCTCGCCCTTCTCGATCGCCGGACGGGCCTTGGCGATCAGCACGTGGTCCAGCGCCTTGCCGGCTTCGGCCGACAGGCCGTGGTCCTGCACGTCGGTGTGGTACAGCGGCACGTCCGCGCCCAGCGACACCTGGTGGAAGATGCGGCTGAAGTCCAGGCCGCGCGCCTTCCAGTGCTCGATGCCAGCCTTGGTGTCGAGCAGGTCGGCGCGGCCGATCAGCTCGTCGAAGGTGCGGATGCCCAGCTGGGCCATGATCTCGCGGGCCTCTTCGGCAACGAAGAAGAAGAAGTTGACCACGTGTTCCGGCTTGCCCTGGAACTTCTTGCGCAGCTGCGGATCCTGCGTGGCCACGCCCACCGGGCAGGTGTTCAGGTGGCACTTGCGCATCATGATGCAGCCCTCGGCAACCAGCGGTGCCGTGGCGAAGCCGAACTCGTCGGCGCCCAGCAGCGCGCCGATGACGACGTCACGGCCGGTCTTCATCTGGCCGTCGGCTTGCACGCGGATGCGGTTGCGCAGGCCGTTGAGCAGCAGCGTCTGCTGCGTCTCGGCCAGGCCCAGCTCCCACGGCGTGCCGGCGTGCTTGATCGACGACCACGGCGAGGCGCCGGTGCCACCGTCATGGCCGGCGATCACGACGTGGTCGGCCTTGGCCTTGGACACGCCCGCGGCCACCGTGCCGACGCCCACTTCGGACACCAGCTTGACCGAGATATCCGACGACGGGTTGACGTTCTTCAGGTCGTGGATCAGTTGCGCCAGATCCTCGATCGAGTAGATGTCGTGGTGCGGGGGCGGCGAGATCAGGCCCACGCCCGGCACCGAGTAACGCAGCTTGCCGATGTAGTCCGAGACCTTGTGGCCCGGCAGCTGGCCGCCTTCGCCCGGCTTGGCGCCCTGCGCCATCTTGATCTGGATCTGGTCGGCCGAAGCCAGGTACTCGGCGGTCACGCCGAAACGGCCCGACGCCACCTGCTTGATCTTCGAGCGCAGCGAATCGCCGTCCTTCAGTTCCAGGTCCGTCTCGATCACGCCGTCGCCCAGCACGCTCTTCAGGGTATCGCCCTGCTTGATGGGGATGCCGCGCAGCTCGTTGCGGTAGCGCTTCTCGTCCTCGCCACCTTCGCCGGTGTTGGACTTGCCGCCGATGCGGTTCATCGCCAGCGCCAGCGTGGTGTGGGCTTCGGTCGAGATCGAGCCGAGCGACATCGCGCCCGTGGCAAAGCGGCGCACGATCTCCTTGGCCGGCTCGACTTCTTCCAGCGGAATCGCCTTGGCCGGATCGACCTTGAACTCGAACAGACCGCGCAGCGTCATGTGGCGCTTGCTCTGGTCGTTGATGATGTTTGCGTATTCCTTGTACGTCTGGTAGGCGCCCTTGCCGTCGTCGGCGCGCACCGAGTGCTGCAGCTTGGCGATCGAGTCCGGGGTCCACATGTGCTCTTCGCCGCGGATGCGGAAGGCGTACTCGCCGCCGGCGTCCAGCATGTTCTCCAGCACCGGGCTGTTGCCGAAGGCGTCCTTGTGCAGGCGCAGCGCTTCCTCGGCCACTTCGAAGATGCCGATGCCCTCGACGTTCGACGGCGTGCCGTGGAAGTACTTCTGCACCAGCTCGCGCGACAGGCCGATGGCTTCGAAGATCTGCGCGCCGGTGTACGACATGTAGGTGGAGATGCCCATCTTGGACATCACCTTGAACAGGCCCTTGCCGACCGCCTTGACGAAGTTCTTGACCGCCTTCTCGGGCGACAGGTCGCCCGACAGGCCGCTGGCCATGTCGGCCAGGGTTTCCATCGCCAGGTACGGGTGCACGGCTTCGGCGCCGTAGCCGGCCAGCAGCGCGAAGTGGTGCACTTCACGCGCGGTGCCGGTCTCGACCACCAGGCCGGTGGACGTGCGCAGGCCCTTCTCCACCAGGTGGTGGTGGATCGCGGAGGTGGCCAGCAGCGCGGGGATGGCAACGTGGTCGGCATCCACCGGGCGGTCGGTTACGATCAGGATGTTGTAGCCCGAACGCACCGCATCCACGGCTTCGGCGCACAGCGAGGCCAGGCGCGCTTCGATGCCTTCCTTGCCCCACGCGGTCGGGTAGCAGATGTTCAGTTCGTACGAACGGAACTTGCCGCCGGTGTAGTGCTCGATGTTGCGGATCTTGGCGATGTCCTTGAAGTCCAGCACCGGCTGGGACACTTCGAGGCGCATCGGCGGGTTGATGTTGTTCAGCTCGAGCAGGTTCGGCTTCGGGCCGATGAACGACACCAGCGACATCACCATGTTCTCGCGGATCGGGTCGATCGGCGGGTTGGTGACCTGGGCGAACAGCTGCTTGAAGTAGTGGTACAGCGTCTTGTTCTTGGACGACAGGATCGCCAGCGGCGAGTCGTTGCCCATCGAGCCGGTGGCTTCTTCGCCGGCCAGCGCCATCGGCGCCATCAGGAACTTGACGTCTTCCTGGGTGTAGCCGAAGGCCTGCTGGCGGTCCAGCAGCTTGGCCACCGGCTTCTTCTCGGCAGCGACGTCTTCCGGCTTGGCGTCGATCTCGTCCAGCTTGATGCGGACAGCGTCGATCCAGCTCTTGTACGGCTTGGCGTTGGCCAGGTTGTCCTTCAGTTCCTTGTCGTCGATGATGCGGCCCTGCTCCATGTCGATCAGGAACATCTTGCCCGGCTGCAGGCGCCACTTCTCAACGATGCGCGACTCGGGGAACGGCAGCACGCCGGCTTCCGAGGCCAGCACCACGACGTCGTCCTCGGTCACGTAGAAACGTGCCGGGCGCAGGCCGTTGCGGTCCAGCGTCGCGCCGATCTGGCGGCCATCGGTGAAGCAGATCGCGGCGGGGCCGTCCCACGGCTCCATCATGGCGGCGTGGTATTCGTAGAAGGCGCGACGGTTGTCGTCCATCAGCGTGTGCTGTTCCCAGGCTTCCGGGATCATCATCATCATCGCGTGGACGAGCGGGTAGCCGGCCATCGTCAGCAGTTCGAGGCAGTTGTCGAACGATGCCGTATCGGACTGACCCGGGTAGATCAGCGGCCACAGCTTGGGCAGGTCGTCGCCCAGCACCGGCGACGAGATCGCGCCGGTACGCGCGTTGATCCAGTTGACGTTGCCCTTGACCGTGTTGATTTCGCCGTTGTGGGCGACCATGCGGTACGGGTGGGCCAGCTCCCAGGCCGGGAAGGTGTTGGTCGAGAAGCGCTGGTGCACCAGGGCCAGGGCCGACACGGCGCGCTGGTCCTGCAGGTCGAGGTAGTACTCGCCGACCTGGTTGGCCAGCAGCAGGCCCTTGTACACAACGGTACGGGCCGACATCGACGGCACGAAGTATTCCTTGCCGTGCTTGAGCTTGAGCGCCTGGATAGCGTGGCTGGCGGTCTTGCGGATGACGTAGAGCTTACGTTCCAGCGCGTCCGTGGTCATGATGTCGCGGCCGCGACCGATGAAGATCTGGCGGATCACCGGCTCGGTCTTGCGCACCGTCGGCGACATCGGCATGTTGGCGTCTACCGGCACGTCGCGCCAGCCCAGCACGACCTGGCCTTCCAGGCGGACCGTGCGCTCCAGCTCCTGCTCGCAGGCCAGGCGCGAGGCGTGTTCCTTCGGCAGGAAGATCATGCCCACGCCGTATTCGCCGGCGGGCGGCAGGCTCACGCCCTGCGCTGCCATTTCTTCGCGGTAGAACTGGTCCGGAATCTGGATCAGGATGCCGGCGCCGTCGCCCATCAGCGCGTCCGCGCCGACCGCACCCCGGTGGTCCAGGTTCTCCAGGATCTTCAGGCCCTGGGAAATGATCTCGTGGGACTTCTTGCCCTTGATGTGCGCGACCATGCCGACGCCGCAGGCGTCATGCTCGTTGGTCGGGTCGTACATGCCTTGCGCCTGCGGACGCAGTTGGTGCAGGTCGAGGGCGGAGGAAGACTCGCTGATTTGCTCGCTGGTCTGCGCTTGGGCCGAAAGGTTCTTCATTTGGTCCACGGGCTGAATTCCGGTGAAGGCTGCGCGAACTGCTGGACTACCGGAACGGGGACCGCGCGCTTTCTAATCAGATCCACCCTGGACTGGATCCGGCGGGTAGGAAAATGGGGACGAAGCTGTCTGCGGGCCGCAGCGGCGTACACGAGCGTGACGCGCCGCACAATGACTGTGGGTGGAGCAACTATATGGGAATCCTGAAAGCCTCGCAAAAATTTTAAATGGGGTCAGAACACATTTAATATCGCACCGTTTCGGTGACGGATTTAAATGGGGACACATCACTTTTGCGTGGCGGGCAGCACCTCGTCCGCCGAAACTTGCACCTTTTTGGGGCGCCCTTTCGGGAGCGGCTGCACGCGTCGCGTTGCACCCCGCTCAAGCTGCGCCAAGAATACCTCGCCACCAAGAGGCCAACCGCTGTGGGCATGGCTGCGGAGCGCTTGCAGCGTGCGGCCGGAAAGCCCCTCGGCGGTCAGCATGCGGTAATTCGACTGGCGTTCAAACGGGGTATTGCCCAGCTCCCAGTACGCGGAGTGATCGCTCACAAGTGGGCTTGCCTCGATGCCGGCGTGATGGCGATAGCTGCTCCAGCGGTCGGCCTCGGGCGTCGAGACCTCACCCGCGCGCAGCGCATTGCCTTCGACATACAGCATGGCCGGCAGCATCCATGGCGCCGGTTCGAATACCGCCGAGCGGAAGCGCCCTTCCCACAGCGTGCCGGTGCGGTTGGCCACGCGATTGAAGTAGCGTGCATAGCGGCGGCCGACTGCCTGCATGGTCAGGCTTAGCGAGTCCGCCCCCTTGGGCGTTGCCACGATGTGGACATGATTGGGCCGCAGCGCGTACGCGTGGACGGCGAGGTCATGCTCGCGCGCGGCCATGCGCAGGCAGTCGAGGTAATGCAGGTAATCGTCCGGGCCGAGGAAGACGTCCTGGCGATTGTTGCCACGTTGCAACACCAGGGCGGGAAGTCCGGCGGGGGAGAAACGGGGAAGGCGGGCCATGGCAGGTCATGCGAGCGTCGATGCCCGCATGATAGCCTGATCCGTCCCCAATTATCCGAAGGCGCCCAAGCCTTCCTTGCGTATCAGTTGCCCTCGCTGACCGCGAAGATGCGCCGGTGCTCGCGGATCGCATAGCGGTCCGTCATGCCGGCGATGTAATGCGCGATCAGGCGCGGCTGGTCGGCGCCGTGGCCGGCCTGGTACTGGGGCGGCAGCAGGCGCGGATCGGACATGAAGGCCCCGAACAGGTCGCCGACGATGCGCTGGGCCTTGGCCGACATTCGCATCACCAGGTAATGCCGGTACAGGTGCCGGAACAGGAAGCGCTTCAATGCCGCCGCTTCCTCATGGAGTTGGGGACTGAAGCCCACCAGGGGGCCGGCGGCCCGCACCGCGTCGATATTGCGCGGGTTGGCGGCGGCGATGTTGCGGCTGGTGGTCTCGATCAGGTCCACGATCAGCGTATTGATCATGCGCCGGACCGTCTCGTTGATGGCGCGCCGGCCATTCACGCCGGGGAAGGCATCGGCTACCTCGGCGCGATGGCGCGCCCACATCGGGACCTCGTCCAGCTGCTCCAGCGTCAGCAGGCCGGAGCGCAGGCCGTCGTCGATATCGTGGTTGTTGTAGGCGATCTCGTCCGCCAGGTTGGCCAGTTGCGCCTCCAGCGACGGCTGCGTGCCCTCCAGGAAGCGCCGGCCCAGCTCGCCCAGCGCCGCGGCATTGACGCGCGAGCAGTGCTTCAGGATGCCCTCGCGGGTCTCGAAGGTCAGGTTCAGGCCATTGAAGCCGCCATAGCGCTCCTCCAGCTCATCCACCACCAGCAGGCTCTGCAGGTTGTGCTCGAA
This sequence comes from Cupriavidus sp. L7L, assembly GCF_004353535.1. NCBI lineage: Bacteria > Pseudomonadati > Pseudomonadota > Betaproteobacteria > Burkholderiales > Burkholderiaceae > Cupriavidus > Cupriavidus sp. L7L. The sequence continues at coordinate 47,422 of NZ_SMNY01000008.1, read as the reverse complement.
GCCGCCATGGTTCTTCATGCAGGCGTTGAGCGCATCCTGCCCGGCGTGGCCGAAGGGGGTATGGCCAAGGTCGTGCGCCAGCGAGATGGCTTCGACCAGGTCTTCGTTGAGGCGCAGGTTGCGGGCGATCGAGCGGGCAATCTGCGCCACCTCCAGGCTATGGGTTAGCCGGGTGCGGAACAGGTCCCCCTCATGGTTGACGAAGACCTGGGTCTTGTATTCGAGCCGCCGGAACGCGGTGCTGTGGATGACCCGGTCCCGGTCGCGCTGGAATTCGCTGCGCGACTGCGACGCAGGTTCGGCGTGCACCCGCCCGCGCGTCTGCGCGGAGCGGGCGGCGTACGGGGCGAGGTGGCTTTCAAAGTCGGTCATGCGGCAATCCGTTGGCTGTAGGTTTGTGGGCCTGGGTTGCGAGGCATAACCGGTCACTCAAGCGACCGTGGCCTCGGTGGGAGGTTTAAGCACCGCGTGCTGCAGCGTGGCACGCAGGTCGGCGTCCGGCACCGTGGTGATGAACGCCTCGCCGAGCTTCTTCAGCAGGATGAACTTGATGCTGCCGGCCTCGGCCTTCTTGTCGACCTTCATCATTTCGATATAGCGGTCGGTGCCCAGTTCCGGCGCCACCACCGGCAGGTTGGCTGCCAGCGTCAGTTCGCGGATGCGGGCGCGGGTCTCGGTGTCGATAAAGCCCAGGCGGTGCGAGAGGTCTGCGGCCATCACCATGCCGCAGCCCACCGCCTCGCCGTGCAGCCAGGCGCCGTAGCCCATGCCGGCCTCGATCGCATGGCCAAAGGTGTGGCCGAAATTGAGGATGGCACGCAGGCCGCCCTCGCGCTCGTCCTGCGCCACCACGCCGGCCTTGATTTCACACGAACGTTGCACCGCCACCGCCATCAGCTCGGGGTCGCAGTCGTTCAGCGCCTTGATATTGCGCTCGATCCAGGCAAAGTACCCGGCGTCGGCAATGGCGCCGTGCTTGATCACCTCGGCCATGCCGGCGGCCAGTTCGCGCGGGGGCAGCGTGCGCAGCGTGTCGATATCGGCGATCACCGCGTTGGGCTGGTGGAACGCGCCGATCATGTTCTTGCCAAGCGGGTGGTTGATGCCGGTCTTGCCGCCCACCGATGAATCCACCTGCGACAGCAGCGTGGTCGGCACCTGGATGAACGGCACGCCGCGCATGTAGCAGGCGGCGGCAAACCCGGTCATGTCGCCCACCACCCCGCCGCCCAGCGCGACCAGCGTGGTCTTGCGGTCGGCGCCGGCCTGCAGCAGCGCGTCGAAGATCAGGTTCAGCGTTTCCCACTGCTTGAAGGCCTCGCCGTCGGGCAGCGTGACCGTGCGCACAATCTTGCCGAGCGACTTCAGGCTGGCCTCGACGCGCGCCGCATAGAGCGGCCCCACGGTCTCATTGGTGACGATGACGGCGTGCTGGCCGCGCACGTGCGGGCGCAGCAGTTCGGCGTTGTCGAGCAGGCCGGTACCGATATGGATGGGGTAGCTGCGCGCTCCCAGGTCGACTTCAAGCGTGATCATGGATGGGTGGGGTCCTGCGGCGCCGGTTGCGGGGGATCGATCGCGAAGCCGGCCATTTCGAGTTGCATCAGCACCATATTAGCAAGCTGCGCCACCGAAGGCTTGCCGGTTTCGATAATGAAATCCGCCACCTCGCGGTAGAGCGGGTCGCGCTGGGCGTACAGCGCCTCGAGCTTGCCCTTGGGGTCTTCGGTCTGCAGCAGCGGGCGGTTGCGGTCGTGGCGGGTGCGCAGCCACAGGTCGTGGGGGCTCGCGCGCAGGTAGACCACGGTGCCGCGGGCCTTCAGCACCTCGCGGTTTTCGGCGCGCAGCACCGCGCCGCCGCCGGTGGCCAGCACGATGCCCTGGCGCCCGGCCAGTTCGCGGATCATCGCGGTCTCGCGGTCGCGGAAGCCGGCTTCGCCCTCGACCTCGAAGATCACCGGGATGCGCACGCCACAGTGCGCCTCGATCTCGTGGTCGGAATCGAAAAACGGATAATGCAGACGCCGCGCCACCGTGCGGCCCACGGTAGTCTTGCCGGCGCCCATCAGGCCGACGAAAAAGAGATTGGGTCGATCGGATTCCGGTCGGTCGGATTCCTGTCGATCGGGGTGCGGGCGCGGTGCCGACCCTGTCGCAGAAGCTGTCACGGGACTGTCGTTCGGGAGCGCGGCGCCTGGGCCGCCCTCCCCGGTTAGGAACTGCATCATCTTCTTATGTTGTGGTGCGCACGGCAAGTGCCGGATGCAGCATCGACCACATCCCCGCGTGTATTGCCGCGCATGCCGGCCTCCTCCTGGCCTGGCTGGCCACCGGTCCAGCCCGGCGGCAACAAAAAAGGCCGCATCTGTCGATGCGGCCTGCCAGTCTACTGTATCCGGCGTCGAACCCCCGGTGCGATCACCGCAGCGACACGCTTTCGTTCAGGATCCGCGGCGTCAGGAACACCAGCAGCTCGGTCCGGTTGCGGACCTTGGCGTTGTTCTTGAAGAGGTAGCCCAGCACCGGGATATCGCCCAGCAGCGGCACCTTGTCGGTGTCGTTGGACTCGGTCTGCGTGTAGATGCCGCCGATCACCACGGTGCCGCCGTTTTCCACCAGCACCTGCGTCTGCACGTGCTTGGTGTCGATGGCAAAGCCCGACGTGGTCTGGATACCGACGCTGTCCTTGTTCACGTCCACGTCCAGCAGCACATTGCCTTCAGGCGTGATCTGTGGCGTCACTTCCAGCTTCAGGTTGGCCTTGCGGAACTGCACCGAGGTGGCGCCGCTGGAGGTGGCGGCCTGGTATGGCAGCTCGGTGCCCTGCTCGATCAGCGCCTTGATGTTGTTGGCCGTGACCACGCGCGGGCTGGAAATGATCTTGCCCTTGCCGTCCGCCTCGAGCGCCGACAGCTCCAGCGCCAGGAAACGGGTGGCCGCGCTGTTGAACAGGCTGACCGCGATGTTGGCCGGGTTGGTGCCGTTGATCGAGGCGGCCGGCAGGCTCAGGAACGGGCCGTTGTCCGAGGTCGAGCCCGGCAGCACGTTGTTATAGGTGTTGCCGACCTTGGCGTTGTTGTACTGCCCGGCAAAGCCCAGCTTCACGCCGAGGTTGCGGCTGAAGGAATCGGTGGCCTCGACAATGCGCGCCTCGATGATGACCTGGCGCACCGGGATATCGATCTTGCCGATAAAGCTCTGCACCTCTTCGAGCTTGCTGGCGATATCCGACACGAACAGCTGGTTGGTGCGCGCATCGGCGGTCAGCGAGCCGCGCTTGGACAACATGCGCGCACTCGCCCCCGCGCCGCCCGCCGCCCCAACGGGGGTCACAGCGCTGCCGCCGCCGCCACCCATGCCCAGCAGCATCCGGCGCACGTCTTCGGCGCGCTGGTAGTTGAGCTGGAACACCTGGCTGCGGATGGGCTCGAGGTCATTGATCTGCTGCTGCGACTCGAGCTCGAGCTTTTCCTTGGTCTGGAGTTCAGCCTTGGGCGCCACCCACAGCACATTGCCGTTGCGGCGCGACGCCAGCCCCTTGGCATCCATCACAATCTGCAGGGCCTGGTCCCACGGCACATCCTTCAGCCGCAGCGTGATATTGCCCTGCACGCTTTCGCTGGTGATGATGTTCAGGTTGGTGAAGTCCGCGAACACCTGCAGCAGCGAACGGATGTCGATATTCTGGAAATTCAGCGACAGGCGCTCGCCACGGTAGCCCGGGCCGCTGATCAGCTTGGTCGGGTCTTCCTTGACGGGCCGCACCTCGACCACGAACTGCGTGTCGGTCTGGTAGGAACTGTATTCCCAGTGGCCGCGCGGCTCGATGGTCAGGCGCGCATTGCCATTGGTGTCGGAGGCAAGCATGCTCTGCACCGGCGAGCCGAAGTCGCTGACATCGAAGCGCCGCCGCAGGTGGTCAGGCAGCGTGGTGCCGAGGAAATCGACCACCACGTTCTTGCCCTGCTGCGCGATATTGATGCCCGAATCGCGCGAGGACAGGTCCACCACCACGCGCCCGGCCCCGTCCGCGCCGCGCCGGAAGTCGATATGGCGCACCGACGGCCGCGCCGCCGCGGCTGCAGGCGTCGTCGCCGCAGCCGGGGCGAACGTGGGCACGGCGTTCTTGACCGCCGGCGCCACATTATCCAGCGCCACCACGAAGACATTGCCGCGCTGGTCGGTGCGATAGGTGGCGTTGCGGGTAAGCTCGAGGATCACGCGGGTGCGGTTGCCGATCTGCAGCACGTTGGCGGCCTTGACCAGCTTGCCGCCGTAGTCATACTGCGCGCGCCCGTTGGCAACGCCGGTATCGGCAAAATCGATCGCGAGCCGTGCCGGGTTCTGCGTGGTGAAATCGATCGGCTTCTGCGCCAGCGGCCGTTCGAGTTCGACCGTGAACACGGTCTGCTCGCCGACCGTGCTGACGTCCACCGCCTTGATCCGGTTGCTCTGTGCCAGTGCCGCCGGTGCGGCACTGAGCAGCAACAGCGCGAGCGTCGCGCTTGCGGCGCCCGCGAGCGCACGATACCAGCGCGCGGGGGTCATGCCGACACCTCCAGCTTGAGGCTGGTCATTTTCTCTTTCCACTCGGATACCCCCTCCCGGACTAATTCGCGCAACACGATCTCCTGATCGGTGATGCGGACCACCCGGCCGTAACTCTGGCCGAGATACTGACCCACCTTTACGTGGTGGATCTTGTTATCGACGCGTACGATGCCGAAGGTCTCCCCCTGCTTCTTCAGCATCCCGAGCATCTTGAAATTCTCGAGGGGGTAGTCTTCCAGCGGCTGGCGCGGCCGCCCGGCTTCGGGCGAATCCGACAGCGTCTTGTTCAGTTCGCCGATCTTGGCCTGGGCGAAGGGCTCCGGCGCATTGGCCGCGGCATACTCGCGCGCCACGTAGGGCTTGGCTTCGGGCAACGGCTCGGGCGGCTTGGCGCGGGCGTTGCGCGTGGCGTCCATCCACTGGCGCAGCGCGTCTTCGTCGCTGGCGCCACACGCGCCCAGCAGGCCGACGGCCAGCGCCGCTGCCGCCATTACGCGGGGCGATGCCCGCAGGCGCCGCCATGCCGGGCCGCCAGGACGATGGGCGCGATGGGTGCGATGGGTGCGGCTCATTTGGCACCTCCCGTCTTGGCGGCGGCGGCAGCCGCGGCGGCCTTGCGTTGCGCGGCCTGCTCGTCAGGATCGAGCGCACGGTACGCCATTGCGACCGCCTCCATGGAGAGTCCACCCTCCTTGGTATGGGCAAGCTGCAGGCTCTGCATCGACACGATCCGCGACAGCGCGGCCACGTCGGCGTTGAATTGCGCCACCTCGTGGTAGCGGCCGGTCACGCGCAGGTTCACCGGGATCTCGGCAAAGTAAGGCTTGAGCACCGCCGCCTGTGGCTTGAACAGCTCGAACTGCAGCCCGCGCGCCACGCCGGCATGGTTGACGTCGGCCAGCAGCGCATCCATCTCGGTCTTGTTGGGCAGTTGCCGCTCCAGCAGCGCGACGCGTTGCTCGACCTGCTTCTTCTGCTCGCGCAATGCGTCGAGGTTGGCCACCTGCGCCACCTTGGTCTGGTACGCCTGCTTCAGGTTTTCCTGTTCCAGCCGCTGGCGGTCGAGCTCGTCGAACTTGCCGCTCCAGTAGAACTGCCAGCCGAGCAGCAGCACCAGCGCCGCGGCCATCACGGCGAACAGCACGCGCGGCGCGGCCGGCCACGTTTCCGGCTCGTTGAGGTTGAGCCCGCGGAACTGGCTCGTCAGGTCGGCCAGGTTGATTTCGGTATTGAGCGCCATGGTCAGGCTGCCTTTCCGGATGCGGCTGCAGGTGCGGGAGCTGAAGCGGGTGCTGAAGCAGGTGCGCCGGCGGGATTGCCCGCCGTACCCTTCTTGCCATTGGCGTCCGGCGCCTCCGGCGCGCGGTACGCGAAGCGCATCGAGAAATCGAACAGCCGGCGCTGCTCGCGCAGGTTGTTGGTCATCGTGACCGCCTTGGACTCGACCAGCTCGGCCTTGTCCAGCCACGGCACGTCGCCAAGGTTGCGCAGCAGTTCGGAGATGCGCTCGTTGGACTGGGCCACGCCGGCGATGGTGAAGGCCTCGCCCGCCTGCTTCAGACTGGTCAGGTAGACCCCTTCCGGCACCTGGCGCACCAGTTCTTCCAGCAGCTGGACCGGGCGGTTGCGCTCGGTCTGCAGGCTTTCCACCGCCTTCTGGCGCTGCAGCAGCGCGTCGATATCCTTCTTGAGGTTGTTGACCTCGCGGATCTGGCCATCGAGCCTGGCGTTCTCCGCGCTCAGCACCTGGTTCAGCGCGACCACGGAGTCGATACGACCGTCGATATAGAGCCCGCCCAGCAGCACGACGGCGGCACCGGCCGCGGCCGCACCGCCGAGCAGGGAATAGACCTTCTTGCGCCGCGCCGCCTTGCGGGCTTCATGGTAAGGCAGCAGGTTGACCGAAGGCAGCGTGTTCGTGGACATTCGAATGCCTCCGGTGCGTTATTGCAGGCCGCGCAGGGCCAGGCCGGCACTGACGATATACGCCGGCAGGTCGCGCTGCAGGTAGCGCTCGTTGACCTTGGCGTTGGTCGCCATGTTGGCGAACGGATTCGCCAGCGTGGTGGTGATCTTGGTCTGCTGCTGGATCGCCGCCTGCACGCCCAGCAGCGAGGCATGGCCGCCCGACAGCAGGATCTCGTCGACGCGTCCCAGGCTGGAGCTGGCGATGAAGTTGCCGATCGCGGCCTGCACCTCCAGCGCCAGCGCATCGAGCGACGGCTTGAGCAGTTGCGCGCGCCACGCTTCGGGCAGCGTGTTCTTGCGCTTCTTGATCTCGGCCTTGAGCGCATCGAGCGTGAACATGCGCGCCGCGCTCTGCGTGAGCTGGTCGCCGTAGCTGTTCAGCGGCTGTTCGTAGAGCTCTTTCCAGCCCTGGTAGAAGATCGCCTTGGAGCGGCTGCCGCCCAGGTGGACCACCGCCACCACGGGCAGCGCGCGGGCATCGGCTTCGGACATCTCCTGGGGCACGCCCAGCATCTGCACGATCGAGCGCTGCACCGCGTACTCTTCGACGTCCATCACCTGCGGCTTGAGCCCGGCCATCTCGGCGGCGGTCACGCGCTCCTGCACGCGGTCGCTGTTGGCGGCGGTGACGCGCACGCCGATGCCGCCCTCGGTCTCGCTGGGGCCGATCACGGCGAAGTCGAAGTTGACCGCCTGCGATGGCGGATAGAGCCGGTGTGCCTCGGACTCGACCTGCGAATACAGTTCGTCCTCGGACAGGTTGTCCGGCAGGCTGACGGTCTGCGACTCGGTCAGCATGGACGGCACGCCCAGCACCACGTCTTTCGAGCGGATGCCGGCCTTGCCGAGCGCACGCCTGAGCGCGATCCCGACGGCTTCAATGTTGATGACGTTGCCATCGGCAACGGCATTGCGGTCCAGCAGTTCGCTGGCGCACTTTTCCAGCCGATAGTCGTGCTTGCCGCCACCGACGGACAACTCGACTACCTTGATACTGGAAGACCCGATATCCACGCCGACCGTAGTCCGGCGCAGAAGCCCCGACAAAATGCCCCGTCGCAAGGTGACCCCCCTGACTTTGAACTCGCCCACGGCTTGTACGCTCTAATCGGGCGAGCCTTGTTTCTTGACCGAAACACTTGCTCTTATATGTTGGCCGATTCTCACAAAAACCGGCACCGGTGGCAATGTGCCGGTCTGACCACGATTCCTTTTTCAGACGGCTCTCGCCAATCCGTTGTCAAAACCCCACGGTCGTCGGGTTCCCTTCCGCCTAAGCTTGCTGCATGTAACTTCGCCCTGCATGCCGCCTTCCGCTGTCTTACATCTTGTAACAGCACTGTAGCGACGCGCGGGGCACTGCGCGCCCGGCACGCCCGATGCCGGAAGATATAATGCCCGGCACCCCTGACTAGGTATTTTCCTTATGGCCACAGCACAACAGAAGCATCCTGCCCGCCGCCCGATCTGGGCGCGCTTCATGTTCTGGGCGGTGGGGCTGGTTGTTGCCGGTGCCGTCATGATCGCGCTGCTGCTCGGCTATGCGCTGCTGGTGGCCGCGCCCAACCTGCCCTCGCTGGACACCATCACCGACTACCGGCCCAAGATCCCGCTGCGGATCTACACGGCGGACAATGTGCTGATCGGCGAGTTCGGCGAAGAGCGCCGCAACTTCGTGCCGATCGCCGAAATCCCCGACGTGATGAAAAAGGCCGTCCTGGCGATCGAGGACGACCGCTTCTACGAACACGGCGGCGTCGACTTCGTCGGCGTGATGCGCGCGGGACTGGCCAACCTGCGCGGGGGCCTGTCGCAAGGTGCGTCGACCATCACCATGCAGGTGGCGCGCAACTTCTTCCTGTCGAGCGAGAAGACCTACACCCGCAAGATCTACGAAATGCTGCTGGCGTACAAGATCGAGGCCAACCTGAACAAGGACCAGATCCTCGAGCTGTACATGAACCAGATCTACCTGGGCCAGCGCGCATACGGCTTCGACAGCGCCGCGCGCGTGTACTTCGGCAAGTCGGTGCGCGACGTGACGCCGGCCGAGGCCGCGATGCTGGCCGGCCTGCCCAAGGCGCCGTCGGCGTACAACCCGGTGGTCAACCCCCGCCGCGCCAAGGTGCGCCAGGAATACATCCTGCAGCGCATGCGCGACCTGCGCTACATCAGCCCCGAGCAATACGACGCGGCGGTGCGCGAGGAACTGAAGGTGCGCACCGAGGGCAACGAGTTCTCGACCCATGCCGAGTACGTCGCCGAAATCGTGCGCCAGCTGATGTACGCGCAGTACCGTGAAGAAACCTACACGCGTGGCCTGACCGTCTACACCACGCTGACCAAGCCCGACCAGGATGCCGCGTACGAAGCCGTGCGCACCGGCATCATGAACTACGAGCGCAAGCACGGCTACCGCGGCCCCGAGGCCTTTATCGACCTGCCTTCCGATCCGGCCGAGCGCGAGCAGGCGATCGACGATGCGCTGGTCGAGCACCCGGGCAGCGGCGACCTGCGCTCGGCCGTGGTCACCAGCGTGTCATCCAAGCAGGTCAAGGCCACGCTGCTGTCGGGCGAGGTGGCGACCATCGAAGGCTCGGCGCTGCGCTTTATCTCGCCGTCGATGTCGGCGAACGCGCAGCCCAAGATGAAGATGCGCCCCGGCGCGATCATCCGCGTGACGCAGGATGACAAGGGCAACTGGTCGGTCACGCAGCTGCCGGAAGTAGCCGCCGCGTTCGTGTCGCTGAACCCGCAGGACGGCGAGATCCGCTCCATGGTGGGCGGCTTCGACTTCAACCGCAACAAGTTCAACCACGTGACGCAGGCCTGGCGCCAGCCGGGTTCGAGCTTCAAGCCGTTCATCTATTCGGCGGCGCTGGAGAAGGGCTTCTCGCCGGCCACGGTGATCAACGACGCGCCGCTGACGATCGGTCCCGATACCGGCGGGCAAGTGTGGGAGCCGAAGAACTACGACGGCCGCTTCGAAGGCCCGATGACCATGCGCCGCGCGCTGGCCAAGTCCAAGAACCTGGTTTCGGTGCGGATCCTGCGCGCGATCGGCACGCAGTATGCGCAGGACTACATCACCCGCTTCGGCTTCGAGGCCGACAAGCATCCCGCCTATCTGCCGATGGCGCTGGGCTCCGGCGCCGTGACGCCGCTGCAGATGGCGGGCGCATACTCGGTGTTTGCCAACGGCGGCTACCGCGTCAACCCTTACCTGATCCAGAAGGTGGTGGACGCGCGCGGCAACGTGATCTCCGAAACCCATCCGCAACGCGCCGGCACCGATGCCGTGCGCGTGCTCGACGCACGCACCGCGTTTATCGCCGACACCATGCTGCGCGACGTGGTCCGCTTTGGCACCGCCAACAGCGCCAAGCAGCGCCTGGGCCGCAACGACCTGGCCGGCAAGACCGGTACCACCAACGATGCGGTCGATGCCTGGTTCGCCGGCTACACGCCTAACCTGGTGGCGATCGCCTGGATGGGCTACGACCAGCCCAAGAGCCTGGGCGTGCGCGAGACCGGTGGCGGACTGGCGCTGCCGATCTGGGTCGGCTACATGAGCAAGGCGCTCAAGGGCGTGCCCGAGTCGCCCGAGCGGCCGGCGCCGGAAGGCGTGCTGATGGTGGGCGGCGACTGGACCTTTGAGGAGAACGCGGGCGGAGCCGGCGTGGCCTCGGTCGGCCTGGGAGATCCGTGGCCGGGCAAGCCGGACGAGTCATCGACGGCACCTTCGCCGGATACCGAGCAGGAGAAGAAGAAGATCCTGGAAATGTTCGGCGGCGCCTGATTGCTCCGCAGTATCGCCAGAATGCAGAAAAGCCGGCCCATGGCCGGCTTTTTCTTTGCGCAACGCGTGCTTTGCTTCAGCCCAGCCTGAGGATGGCGCCGGCCTGCTCGCTCACATAGCCCGACAGCGCCGCGTACAGTTCGCCGCCATTGCGCGTGTCGACCCAGCGCTCGCCGTCGCGGCGGAAGTGGAAGCCGCCGGAGCGCGCCGCCACCCACAGTTCCTGCATCGGCGCCTGGCTGTTGATGATGATCTTGGAGCCGTTCTCGAACTCCAGTTCCATCACGTTGCCGGTGCGGCTGATTTCCACATCGGCATCGGCCGCGTCGGCGGCCGCTTCGACCGCGGCTTCGATGCGGTCCAGTTCCTCGGTGGCCAGGGCCAGGAACTCGCTTTCGCTCAAGGGGGGCATGCTAAACTCCGAGACCGCCGTTGCCGCCGCTGCCCGGACCGGGCGTACGTGGCGCGAACGGCTTTTTTGTTGAGAATTCATGTTGCGCAGCGCCTCGGCGATCCGGCCGCGCCGGACTCCGCCAACGTCATGCCAACAGCCTAAAGGACGACCGATGGGACAACCGATGCTGCGTCGTGTTGCGATTGTATCGGCGTTTGCCGCCACCCTTGCGATGCCCCTGCTGGGCGGATGCGGCATCCGCGGGCCGCTGACCATGCCCAAGGTACCGCCCGAGCCGACTGCGCCCACCGCGGCCGATCCCGGCCTGGGCCGTACCGACGCGGTGCCCCTTCCGGCGCAGGCTCCGGCCAGCCAGCCGGCATCGTCGCCCGCCGCCCCCACTACCCGATAACCATGACCGCTTTTTTCCATCGCCAGGACGGTGCGCTTGCCGTCGAGCAGGTGCCGCTGGCGCAGATCGCCGCTGAGTTCGGCACGCCCACCTATGTCTATTCGCGCGCGGCGCTGACCGCCGCGTACCAGGCCTACGCCGCCGCCTGCCAGGGCCGCAAGGCGCAGGTCCAGTACGCCATGAAGGCCAACTCCAACCTGGCCGTGCTGCAGGTGTTCGCCAGGCTGGGGGCGGGGTTCGACATCGTCTCGGGCGGCGAACTCAAGCGCGTGCTGGCCGCCGGCGGCGACGCACGCAAGGTGGTGTTCTCGGGCGTGGGCAAAAGCGCGGCGGAGATGGAACTGGCGCTGGCGCACGACGTACGCTGCTTCAATGTCGAGTCGATCCCCGAGCTGGACCGCCTGAACGAGGTTGCCGGCCGTATCGGCAAGCGCGCCCGGGTGTCGCTGCGCATCAACCCGGATGTCGACGCCAAGACCCATCCGTATATTTCCACCGGCCTGAAGGGTAACAAGTTCGGCATCGCCTTCGAGGACGTGCTGCCGGCCTACCGCGCCGCGGCCGCGCTGCCGCACCTGGAAGTGACCGGCATCGACTGCCATATCGGCTCGCAGATCACCGAGGTCGAGCCCTACCTGGAAGCGCTGGACAAGGTGCTGGACGTGGTCGAGGCGCTCGAGCGCGAGGGTATCAACCTCGAGCACATCGACGTGGGCGGCGGCCTCGGCATCACCTATACCGACGAGACCCCGCCCGACATCACCGGCTTTGCCACCACGCTGCTGGAACGCGTGGCCGCGCGAGGCCACGGCCACCGCGAGGTGCTGTTCGAGCCGGGCCGTTCGCTGGTGGGCAATGCCGGCGTGCTGCTGACGCAGGTGGAATTCCTCAAGCCTGGCGAAGCCAAGAATTTCTGCATCGTCGATGCGGCGATGAACGACCTGGCCCGCCCCGCGATGTACGAGGCGTACCACCGCATCGAGCCGGTCGCGCTGCGCGACGCTGCGATGGTGACCTACGACATCGTCGGGCCGGTGTGCGAGTCGGGCGACTGGCTTGGCCGCGACCGCGCGCTGTCGGTGCAGCCGGGCGACCTGCTGGCGGTCATGTCCGCGGGCGCGTACGGCTTCACCATGAGCTCGAACTACAACACCCGCCCGCGCGCCGCCGAAGTGATGGTGGACGGCGCCCGCGTGCACCTGGTGCGCGAGCGCGAACTGGTCGAAGACCTGTTCCGCGACGAGCGCCTGCTGCAGGACTGATCTGCGCAGCGCAGCCGGCTATGGGGCCGGCTGCGGCGCCGCAGTTCATCAGGCAGCCCTGCCCTTGCGCGCCCACCACCAGACCCGCATCCCCAGCAGCACGAACATCACCGCGGCATAGATGGAGACTTCGCCGAAGTCGTTCTTGCCCGCCTTGTGCCACCAGTAGTGCAGGATCGCCAGCACGGCGGTCGCATAGACCAGCCTGTGCAGCGCCTGCCAGCGCTTGCCGCCCAGGCGGCGCACCATGCCGTTGGTCGACGTCAACGCCAGCGGCACCATCAGCATGAAGGCCGTGAACCCCACCGTAATGAAGGGGCGCTTGTACACGTCCTTGATCATGTAGGCCAGGTCGAAGCCGCGATCCACGCCGATCCACAGCAGGAAGTGCTGCACCCCATAGAAGAACGCAAACAAACCCAGCATGCGGCGCAGCCTGATCAGCCAGTTCCAGCCGGTCAGCCGGCGCAGCGGCGTGATCGCCAGCGTCAGGCACAGCATCACCAGGGTCCAGGTGCCGGTGGAACGGGTGACGAATTCCAGCGGGTTGGCGCCATATTGCCCGGTTGCGCCCAGGTAAAGCAGGCGGATGAACGGCAACAGCGCCAGCAGCCACAGGACGATCTTGATGGCGCGCACGCGCTGCGGCGACAAGGCAGCCAGGCCGGCCGGCTTGCGCGCCACGCCGCCCGCGGCGGTCACTGCGTTGGAAGTGGAGGCCATGCGTTCACCCGGCATCAGAAGTTCTTCTTCAGGTCCATGCCCTGGTACAGCGATGCCACCTGCTGGCCGTAGCCGTTGAACGGCAGCGTCTTGCGCTTGGGCGCGAACAGCGCGCCGAAACCGCCGCCGCGGTCCTCGCCGATGCGGCGCTCGGTCGCCTGGCTCCAGCGCGGGTGGTCGACGTCGGGGTTCACATTGGAATAGAAGCCGTATTCCTGCGGCGCCGCCAGGTTCCAGCTGGTGGGCGGCTGCTTGTCGACAAAGCGGATCTTCACGATCGACTTGGCGCTCTTGAAGCCGTATTTCCACGGCACCACCAAGCGCACCGGCGCGCCGTTCTGGTTGGGCAGCACCTCGCCGTACAGGCCGAAGGTCAGCAGCGCCAGCGGGTGCATCGCCTCGTCCATGCGCAGGCCTTCGCTGTAGGGCCAGTCGAGCACGCTGCTGCTGACGCCGGGCATCTGCTTCTTGTCGGCGAGCGTGATGAACTGCACGTATTTCGCGCCGGGTTGCGGCTCGACGCGCTTGATCAGCTCGGCCAGCGGATAGCCGATCCAGGGGATCACCATCGACCATCCTTCGACGCAGCGCAGGCGGTAGACACGCTCCTCCATCGCCGCGACTTTCATCAGCTCATCGAGATCGTAGACCTTGGGCTTCTTCACCAACCCTTCCACCGACACCTGCCACGGGCGCGGGCGCAGCGTGCCGGCGTTGCGGGCCGGGTCGGACTTGTCGGTGCCGAACTCGTAGAAGTTGTTGTAATTGGTCACGTCCTCGTAGGGCGTCCGCTTCTCGGTCACGACGTAGGCGTTGTTGGGCGTGGCCGCCAGCTTCGGGCCGTGCTGTCCCTGCGCCCAGGCGTTGCGGGCAAACCATGGTGCCAGCGTGGCGCCGGCGGCACCTGCAGCGGCCAGCGCGAGCATGCGGCGGCGCGACTCGAAGACATCGCGGGGGGTGATCTCGTCGGCGGCGATATCGCCGCCGCGGAGCCATTTGGGGGAAGGAATCAACATGGTTTTCCTCGTTGCCTGGCGCTTGCAGGGTTGGACTCAGTGCTTGGTCGTGGCGTGCGGGCCAGTCCTGACAGATTTTTTCGATGCGGCGTAGTCACCACGCCAGGGGCTAGCCGCCCTGGTATTGCTGGTAGACCGCCTGCGCCAGCGTCAGCAGCCGGGCGCGCTCCAGCGGCCCGGCCAGCGCAAAGCCGAGGTCGCGGTCGATCCAGTAGAACGCCATCGGCGCCGGGCCTGGAGCCGGCCGCCGCGAACCTTCGCGCGCCATGCGTTCGACGCGGAAGCCGGTGTCGGGCGTGCCTTGCGCCATGCGCCGCAACTGCAGCGACAGGCGCGTGCCGTCGTCCGCTTCGTACATCAGGATGGCCGACGGGCCGCCTTCGGCCACGCCCAGCCGTCCGCCGATCAGGTGGAAGCCCTGCGCGCGCAGGTCGGGCACTTGCAGCGCCATGCCGAGGCGCTTGGACAACCACGCGATCAGGTGCGCCTCGTCGCTGGCGGCGACTTCCACCGGGTGGCGCATTTCCGGCGCGTACACCACATGCGTGGCAAGCGCCTCGCGCGCAAAGCGCTCGCCGGGTGCCATCGCCACGGTGGTGGTGGTGTCCATGCGATCGTGGGCCATCCAGCCGAGCGCGCCCCCGAGCGCCAGCAATGCCACCGAGGCACAGCTCGCGGCCAGCGCCATGGTCCAGCGCGGCGCGCGGCGGCGCCCGGCCTGGCGCGGCTCGCCATGCAGGGCGGGCGGCAGCGCGGCCAGCGGCACCGGCTCGTTCAATACGGGATCCAGCATGCCGTGCAGCGCATCGGCCTGGCGGCGCCACGCGGCGACCTGCGCCGCTGCATCCGGGTGCTGCGCCAGGTACGCTTCCACCGCGGCGCGGCGCGCGCCAGACAGCTGGCCATCGGCGTAGGCATGGAGATCGGCTTCGTGGATCGCGGACATCATTTCACCCGCTGCAGTGAGCTGGCGGCAGGTATCGGCTGGGCGGGGGCACCGCCGTCGAGCAGCCGCCGCATCTGCTCGCGCGCACGCGCCAGGCGCGACATCACCGTGCCTTGCGGGATGTCGAGCACGCGCGCCGCCTCGGCATAAGTCAGTTGTTCCAGGCTGACCAGCAGCAGCACCGCGCGCTGGGCTTCGGGCAGCTGCGCCAGCGCCTGCAGCAGATCGCGGCGCAGGCCGGGGTCGGCCGCGGGCGCGCTGACCTCGGGCAGGGTATCGGTGGCCACCACCAGGTCCTTGCGGCGCAAGCTGTTCAGGCGCAGCCGGTGCATCAGGGTCAGCAGCCACGGCAACAGGCCGTCGGCGCCGTCGCCCCACCAGGCGCCGGGGCGCAGGCGGAAGCGCCAGCGGTAGCGCAGCGCGCGCTCGAGCGTGTCCTGCACCAGGTCGTCGGCCTGCGCCGAGTCGCCGGTAAGGCCGCGCGCGTGGCGCCGCAGCCGCGGCGCCAGCGCGACGAGCTGGCCTTCAAAGCCTTCCATGCCGTGGCTTGCTTCAGTACGTCCGGGGCATCAGCCCATCAGGGCTTGGCGACGTGCCAGACGTTGTTGAGGTTGTCGCCGGTCTTGTCGCCAGGCTTGGCGTCCTTGGCAAAGCGGTACAGCGGCATGCCGCGGTAGGCCCACTGCTTGCCGCCGTCATCGCGCGTGATGATGGTGTATTGGCCCGACGCGTTGGTGCCTGGCGCGGCCATCAGCGGCGGCCAGTTGGTGGCGCAGGGGCCGTTGCAGGCGCTCTTGCCGCTGTTGGCGGTGTCGCGGTCGAAGGTGTACAGCGTCAGGCCCTGCGGGTCAGTCAGCACGCCACCGGTCACCTTCACCGTGGGCGGCATGGTGCCGGCGCTGCTGCCGCCCATGCCCATGCCCATGCCGGAACAGCCGGCGAGCAGGACAGCCGCGCAGCCGAGCGCCAGCGCGGCGGGACGAACGAGGGATGCTGCAGAGGTAAGACGCACACGTGCCATGATCTTGTTCTCCATGCTAACCGGTGCCGCCAGCCGGCACCGCTCCTACAGTAAACACCGGATGTGATGCCTTTATTCCGTCACCTTGTAAAAAAGTCGAAAAAAAACCTGCCCGGAGGCAGGTTTTCTTGCATCGCACCATGGTGCATCGTAAGTGGCGGTCAGAGCTCGCCGTAGCTATGCAGGCCAGACAGGAACATGTTGACGCCGAGAAACGCAAAGGTCGTCACCAGCAGTCCGACCAGCGCCCACCACGCAGCCACCGTGCCGCGCAGTCCCTTCATCAGCCGCATGTGCAGCCACGCCGCGTAGTTCAGCCACACGATCAGTGCCCAGGTCTCCTTCGGATCCCAGCTCCAGTAACCGCCCCAGGCTTCTGCCGCCCACAGCGCGCCGAGGATGGTGGCGATGGTGAAGAAGGCAAACCCGACCGCGATGGCCTTGTACATCACGTCGTCGAGCAGCTCCAGCGACGGCAGCCGTTCTGCCAGGATGCCGCGCTGCTTGAGCAGGTATGCGACCGACACCATCGCCGCCAGCGCAAAGGTGCCGTAGCCGATGAAGTTGGCCGGCACGTGGATCTTCATCCACCAGCTCTGCAGCGCAGGCACCAGCGGCTGGATTTCCTGCGCGTTGCGGGTGACCGTGTACCACAGCAGGAAACCCACCGCGGCCGATACCACCAGCATCACGAACGGCCCCAGCGCGCGCGTGCCGTAGCGGCCTTCGTAGTACAGGTAGAACAGCGAAGTGATCAGCGTGAACAGCACGAACACTTCATACAGGTTCGAGATGGGGATATGGCCGATGTCGGTGCCGATCAGGTACGACTCGTACCAGCGCACCAGCATGCCGGTGAAGCCCAGCACGATCGCGCCCCAGCACAGCTTGCTGCCGATGCTGTAGCCGGTGTTCGAGCGTGTGGCCAGCCCGACCCAGTAGAACAGCGTGGACAGGAACACCAGCGCGCTCATCCACAGGATGGCCGACTGGCTCGACAGGAAGTACTTGAGGAAGAACGCCTGGTCCGCACGCGCGAGCTGGCCCTGGTAGAGCTGGATCGCGAACAGCGACAGCACCGTCAGCCCCAGCATCAGCGGACGTACCGCCTTCCAGTGCCAGCCGAGCAGTGCAAAGGTAGGCACGGCGCCGATCAGCACCGCCTTGTCGTAGCCATCCATCCACTGCCCGTATCGCGACAGCGCAACGCCCGCGCCGACGGCCAGCGCCAGCGCGAACAGCCAATCCACCCACGTCAGCCGGCGCAGGAAGGAAGGTTCGAGATAGGCCTCGTCGCCGGCGCCCCCAGGGGCAGGCGTGGCGCGCGTGGCTTGCGTGGCGCCGCGCATGGTTTGGTCGCCGGGATTCAGATTTGAAGACATAGCGTACCTGCTCGTTTAATCGCTGCCGTTTTGATGTGGCGTTTCCGCGGGGGTCCCGCCGGCAGCACGGCCGATGTCGTCGCGCAGTGCCGTGAATTCCTTTTCGAAATCCATCGTGCGGCGCTGGGTCGACATCGCCATCAGTACATGGCTGCTGGACGGCACGGCGTCTCCCTCGGCGGGCTTGTCCTTGATCCAGATCCAGACGCGGCGCTCGCGGATATAGAACATCGCGAACACCCCCAGTGTCAGCAGCAGACAGCCAAGATACACGATGTTCTTGCCCGGCGCACGGGTCATCTGGAACACGCTGGCCTTGATCTCCTTGAACTCGTCAAGTTGCAGGAATACCGGTGCGCCGTAGAAAAAACTGTCTGACAGCGCACTGATCGCCTGCTGCAGGAAGGTGCCGCTCTGTGCGCTGTTTGGCACCACCGGCAGCTTGTCCTGGGCGCGCGCCAGCTGCCACAGCTCCCACATCGAGCCATTCAGTATCTTCAGCAGGACGTCGGCGGCCTTCTGCTGCTCGGCCTGCGGCACCGACTTTTCCAGGAATGCCGCGATTGCGGTGAAGCCGCCCGGGGGCGAGTCCGGCGTCGGGCGCGTGGCGCCCGCAAACAGGTCGAGCGCGCGCAGTGCGCTTTCGGCAAGCTGGCGGCGCAGGTCGGCCTTGTCGTCTCCCGGCATCGACGCCAGCGCAAAGCGGTGGGCGGCCTCGCCCCGAAGCGCGCGGTCCTGCAACGCGGCGCGCAGGCGCATCCAGTCGGCAACGCTGCCCTGGTCGTCGGCGGGAATGCGCAGGTAGCGGAACTGCTCGCTCGGCGATTCGCGCATGCCGGCCAGGAACACCGACTGCCCGTCCATCTGCACCGGCACCATGTAGTTGTTGTACTCGCGCGCCTGCCCGGTGCGATCGCGCAGCTTGTACTGCACGGACGGGCCTACGTTGCGCAGCGTCTTGGCGCGGTCGGCGCTGGCCGCGGCACCCAGGTGCTTTTCCAGCGTCTCGTTCAGCGATTTGCGCGCGACGCCGCGTGCGTCAGGCTTGCCCGAGGCATCGGTGACGTTCTCGATATTCATCAGCCGGAAGTCGCTGAACTCGACCGTCACGCCTTCGTTGTCCGCGCCGGTGCCGGTGCCCTTCAGCGGCGCATTGCCGCCCACGGCACCATTGATGGCAAAGGTGCCACGAGCGGTGCCCTGCATCGGGTAGCCGACGAACTTCAGGCGCGAGCCGCCATCTTCGAAGCTGGACTGGTAGATGGCGATGCCGTCGACGATCAACGGCTCGTTCACCTTGATGGTGGCCTCGGTCTGCTTGCCGGTGACGCGGTCGGTGACGATCACGTCCGAGGCGAACAGCTTGGGCATGCCGGTCTCGTAGAAGTCGATCGAGAACTTCTTGAGCGTCAGCGCAAACGGCAGGTCCTGCACCAGCGCGCCGTCGGCGACGTTCAGGATGGCCGTGGACACGGTCTGCCCCTCGGGCACATAGGCATTGCCGCGGAAACCGGGGTTGGTCGCCGGCAGCCGGTGCTGCGGCGGGATCTCGCTGATCACCGCGTTGCCGCTGATCGGGGTCTTGCCACCCAGCCACATCTGCGCGCGGATCAGCATGTCGCCATCGAGCAGGCCGCCGATGCAGATCACCACGATGGCGGTATGCGCCAGGATATAGCCGACCTTGTTGGCGGCCCCCGCCTTGCCCGCCAGCAGCGTGGCGCCGTCATGGTCGACGGCCTTGATGCGGTAGCCGCGGTTGCGCAGCAGCGCCGACAGCCTGCCGACCGCCTCGGTGCGCGCGCGCGCGCCGTCGAACTCGCCGCGATGATGGAAGGCGCGCAGGCTGCGCTCGCGCACATGGTCCTTCCATGAGCGCATGTCCCCGATCATCTTGGGGGTGTTGCGCACCAGGCAGAGCGTGGTGGACACCACCAGGAAGGCCAGGATCAGCAGGAACCACCACGAGCCGTAGACCTTCTGCAGCGATAGCGTATGGAACACATCGGCCCAGAACGGACCGAACTGGTTGACGTAGTTCGGATACGGCTCATTCTGCTTGAGCACGGTACCGATCACGCTGGCGATGGAGATCACCGTCAGCAGCGCGATCGCGAAGCGCATCGAGGACAACAATTCGACCGCGTCGCGCAACACGCGGTGAGAGGTCTTCAGGTGCAGCCCTGAAGTGGAAGCGGTCGACATGTGCAGTGACACCTAAGACAACATGCTGCTTTGAAATGAAAAAGGGTGGACTTGCTTGAACGAGCAGGCCACCCTTTTCGATTTTGACAGGCGCGTTCGGTTGCATGCCGCACGGGCTGCACGCCGAAGCGCCGGCGCCCGGCGGCGCCAGCGTACTGCGCTAACGTCGTTACCGGACGCCGGCGACGTAGTCCGCCACCGCCTTGATCTCGGCATCCGACATCTTGGCAGCGATGGTCGTCATGACCGAATTATTCTTGCGGGTGCCCTGGCGGAACGCCACCAGCTGTGCCTCGGTGTATTCCGACCACTGTCCGCCGATACGCGGATACTGGGCCGGAATGCCGGCGCCGGTGGGGCCATGGCAGGCGGCGCAGGCCGGCACGCCCTTGGCGGCGATGCCGCCACGGTAGATCTTCTGGCCTTCCTCGATCGTGTTCTTGTTCTTGGCGGTGGCCGGCTTGATCGGCTGCTTGGCCAGGTAGGCGCCGATGTTGCGCATTTCGTCGTCGGTCAGCACCGATGCCATCGGCACCATGATCGCGTTGTTGCGCGCCTTGGACTTGAAATCGGCCAGTTGCTTGTGGACGTATTCCGGATGCTGGGCGGCCAGCTTGGGGTTGGCGGCGGCCGCGCTGTTGCCGGCTGCGCCGTGGCAGCTCAGGCAGGCAGGCACATTGCGATCGGGGGCGCCTTGCGTGTACAGCGTCTCACCCTTGGCCGGGTCGGCCTTCGCGGCGGCCTGCTCTGCGGCAGATGCCAGTCCGGAAAGGGCGGCTGCAGGAACGGCCAGTGCCAGGACACCCAGAATCTTCGCAATGCGGTTCATTCGCACACCTTCTCTGAATTGTTTTGGATACCGTGATGCATGCCGACCGGCACTCTGCCGGCGGTGAGGACGCGCCGGGGCAAAGGCCTGACATCGTGGCGTCCCGCGCGGATGACCGATCCGCTGCGGTTTGCCTGGCGGCAGACCTCCGCCAGCCCCTGCTCCGCCGCCGCGGCACCCGAGGTGCAACGCGTGATGCGAAACAAGGCCGTGCCCACGATAGGACGACACAACGAGGCTTCCCGTCCGGACAACGGCAGCCGAGCCACGCGGCAAAGGACGTCGCGCGTCACCCGGTCAGGAGACCGTAAACCGGCGTATTGTACAATAAGTTATGTGCCGGATTGATGCCTTGCGCCCTGCTGTGCCGTGTTGAACCGGCCGCGGGCTGCGCCAGATCAAAGCCCGGCGAGCGGCCCCGGCCGCAGCCCTGCCCACCCCTGGCGGTACCCCGGCCACGGCCGCGCCAATGCGCGCCGCGCGGCGCCCCGCCCTACCTCTCCAGCGCATGTCCCTTCTCCACCAGGCCCGCTTCTTCATTACCGTCAACCACCTGCGCGACCTGCCCGCCACGGCCGTGCCCGAAGTAGCGTTCGCCGGCCGCTCCAACGCCGGCAAGTCCACCGCCATCAACATCCTGTGCAACCAGAAGCGGCTGGCGTTTTCCTCGCGCACGCCCGGGCGCACGCAGCACATCAACTATTTCACGGTGGCCCCGGTCAAGGCACCGGACCCGCAGGCATTCCTGGTCGACCTGCCGGGCTACGGTTATGCAGAGGTGTCGGGCTCGGCCAAATACCACTGGCAGGGCCTGCTCAGCGACTACGTGCAGACGCGGCCGCAACTCTCGGGACTGATCCTGATGATGGATGCGCGCCGTCCGTTCACCGATCTCGATTGCCAGATGGTCGAGTGGTTCCTGCCCA
The DNA here is from genome assembly GCF_004353535.1 of Cupriavidus sp. L7L. Taxonomy (NCBI): domain Bacteria; kingdom Pseudomonadati; phylum Pseudomonadota; class Betaproteobacteria; order Burkholderiales; family Burkholderiaceae; genus Cupriavidus; species Cupriavidus sp. L7L. Next base: position 25,988 of record NZ_SMNY01000008.1, on the reverse strand, counting down.
CCGGCAAGCCGATCCACGTTCTGCTGACCAAAGCCGACAAGCTCACCAACAGCGAGAACGCCAAGGCGCTGCGCGAGACGCGCAAGATGCTGCAGGGCTACGCAGAGCAGCTGGAAACGCCGGTGCCCCTGACCGCACAGCTGTTTTCGAGCCTCAAGCGTCGCGGCATCGAAGAAGCGCAGGGCGTGATCGCCGGCTGGCTCAACCTGCCGGAAGCGCAGAAGAACGCGGCGCAGGACGCTGCCACGGCACCAACGGCGGCTGAACCTCCTGCCACCACAGACCCTGCGGCATAACGCCGCAGCGTAGCCAGCGCGCAAAAAAAGCCCCGTTGCAAGCAACGGGGGCGAACTTTCCCGCCGCTGGGGCGGGTACCCGCTCAGGGAGGAGTAGCGGGGGACACCGCGCCACGCAAGCGCAACGCACATAGTGTCCGCGAGTATGATGGCGGGCACGCATAAAAGTTTAGTTTTTCTTCAGCCGGCAACTTTGCGCCGCGCGCGCAGTGCTTGCCGGCTGGCAAATTGGACATTTCTGTCCCGTCTCCAGCACAAGAAGCCTGCCATGTCGACCTTCCCCGAGTACCGCCCGCGCCGCATGCGCCGCGACGATTTCTCCCGCCGCATGATGCGCGAACATCGCCTGTCGCCGGACAACCTGATCTACCCGGTGTTCATCCTCGACGGCCAGAACCAGCGCCAGTCCGTGGCGTCGATGCCGGGCGTCGAGCGGGTCTCCGTGGACCTGCTGATGCCGGTGGCCGAAGATTGCGTCAAGCTCGGCATCCCGGTGCTCGCGCTGTTCCCGGTGATCGACCCCTCGCTGAAGACGCCCGATGGCATCGAGGCCATCAATCCCGACGGCCTGGTGCCGCGCGCGGTGCGGGCGCTGAAAGACCGCTTTCCCGAACTCGGCGTGCTCTGCGACGTTGCGCTCGACCCCTACACCAGCCACGGCCAGGACGGCGTGCTGGATGAAAACGGCTACGTCATCAACGACACCACCGTGGAGATCCTGGTGCGCCAGGCGCTGGCCCAGGCCGACGCGGGCGTCGATATCGTGGCCCCGTCCGACATGATGGACGGCCGCATCGGCGCGGTGCGCACGGCGCTGGAAGACAACGGCCACATCCATACCCGCATCATGGCCTACTCGGCCAAGTACGCATCGGCCTTCTACGGCCCCTTCCGCGATGCAGTGGGCTCGGCCGCCAACCTCGGCAAGGGCAACAAGATGACCTACCAGATGGACCCGGCCAACACCGACGAAGCGCTGCGCGAAGTGGCGCAGGACATCCTCGAAGGCGCCGACATGGTGATGGTCAAGCCCGGCATGCCTTACCTCGATATCGTGCGCCGCGTGAAGGACGAGTTCCGCTTCCCGACCTACGTCTATCAGGTCAGCGGCGAGTACGCGATGCTGAAGGCCGCCGCGCAGAACGGCTGGCTCGACCACGACAAGGTCATGATGGAATCGCTGCTGGCCTTCCGCCGCGCCGGCGCCGACGGCATCCTGACCTATTTCGCACGCGACGCCGCGCGCCTGCTGGCCGCCTGACCTGCATCGCACGATCGCTCTATCGCTCTGTGGGAACCCAAGCGCCTATGGAACTGCTCGGCTTCTCGGCCAGCCAGGTACACCCGCTCGCCTCGCTGACCGAAGCGGCCAGCTTCCTCGGCGGCAATGCCGCCGCGCTGTTCGTCTGGGCGGACTTTTCCACCGAGGAAGTCACGGCTGCCCCGGACGCCTGGCGCGAGAACGTGCGCCAGCTCGCCGGCGCTTCGGTCCTCGACCTGCACCTGGCCGACGCCACCAATGCCGCGCATCCGTCGTATTTCGACACGACCAACGCGTATGACATGGTGATCTTCCGCAAGCTGACCTTCGAGACCAGCCGCGCGATCGCCGAGGCCGAGCCGCAGGAGGCAACGCCGGCCAATGCGCCCAGAGCGTCTGGCGATGCGACGACGGCGCGTGCGCGCCGGTATCCGCCCGGCTTCCTGCCCGCACTGGCCAAAATCGATACGCAGCCGGTCACGTTCTTCGTCTTCGATACGCTGCTGGTCACGGTACGCAACGGCCCGTCGCGCACCGTCGACCAGGTGCGCCAGCGCCTGCTCGAGCTCTGCCAGGCGCCGCGGCCGCAGGCGTCGCCCGCGCGCGGCAACGGCCAGACGCTGCTGCACGGCGTGCGCCCGCCCAACCGGCCCGAGGATCTGATGCTGCGCCTGCTCAATGCGATGGTGGACCGCTATCTGGAACTGCGCGCCCCGCTGACGCGCCAGCTCGACCGCTGGCAGCGCGCGCTGCTGAACTCGCGCCGCAGTTTTTCCAGTTGGGAGGGGCTGCTCGACGCGCGCATCCAGCTGCGCAAGCTGGAGCACCTGAGCGAGGAACAGCGCGACGCGCTGCAGGAATTCCGCGACAGCCTGCTCGACAACCGCTACAGCAGCGACCAGCACGGCACCCCGGTAGATGTCCCGGGTCGCGACGAACTGTTGCTGGTGCGCATCAACGACGTGATGGAATATATCCAGCGCGTGCTCGCGCATGCGCGGCGGCTGGAGGATTCAATCGAGTCGGCGGTGCAGATCCACTTTTCGGCGGTGGCCCACCGCACCAACCGCACCATGCGCATGCTGACGCTGATCACGGCGCTGTTCATGCCGCTGACGCTGATCACCGGCATCTTCGGCATGAATTTCGAGCGCATGCCCTGGCTGCAGGCGCCGGACGGATTCTGGTGGTCGATCGGCCTGATGGGGGCGGTGGTGGTGGTGCTGGGCGCGCTGTGGGCCGTGGCGCGGCAGCTGGAGCACTAGCGCAGGCGCAGGTACGCCTCAGGTGCTGGTGCGCTTGCCGAAGGCGCGCTCCAGGCTCTCCAGGAAGCGGTTGGCCGACTGGTAGCCAATCACCCGCACCGGCCGCTCGCGCCCATCCGATCCGAACAGGATGATCCCCGGCGGCCCGAACAGCCCGAAGCGCTTGAGCAGCGCCTTGTCGTCGGCATTGTTGGCGGTCACATCCGCCTGCAGCAGCACGATCTCGGACAGCCGCGCGCGCACGCGCGGGTCGACGAAGGTCATGCGCTCCATTTCCTTGCAGCTGACGCACCAGTCGGCATAAAAATCGAGCAGCACCGGCTTGCCGGCCGCGGCGGCCTGCGCCACGCGGGCATCCAGTTCCGCGACGCTGCGCACGCGCTCGAAGCGCACCGCCTGAGCGGCGCCCGCGCTTTCCACACCACCGCGGCCTGCGCCCAGGTGCGACAGCGGCTGCAGCGGATCGCGCCCGCCCGACGCCACGCCGATCAGCACGATGGCCGCGGCGATCGCGAACAAGACACCAAGCCCCTTGCCCACGCGCGCCAGGTTGCGCGGATCGGCCCCGAGCCCGTCAAAGGCGCCGAGGAACACCGCGGCCACCAGCAGCAATGCCGCCAAAAGCAGCATCGTCGTCCATGCCGGCAGCACCGGCCCGAGCATCCACAACGCCACCCCCAGCAGCAGGAAGCCGAAGAAGCGCTTGGTCACCTCCATCCAGCGGCCTGCGCGCGGCAGCAGGTTGCCGGCACCCACGCCCACCAGCACCAGCGGCACGCCCATGCCGATCGCCATCGCAAACAGCGCTGCGCCACCGATGACCGCATCGCGCGTCTGCGCGATATAGGCCAGCGCCCCCGCCAGCGGCGCGGTCACGCAGGGCCCGACGATCAGCGCGGAGATCGCGCCCATCGCCGCCGCACCGGCCACCTGTCCGCCTTGGCGGCGGTTCGACGATTCCGTCAGCCGCGCCTGCCAGCGCTGCGGCAGCTGCAGCTCGTACAGGCCGAACATCGAAAGCGCCAGCGCCACCATCAGCGCGGCGAACATGCCCAGCACCCATGGCGTCTGCAGCGCGGCCGACAGGCCTTCGCCCAGCAGCCCGGCAGCCACGCCGACAGCGGTGTACACCACCGCCATGCCCAGCACATAGGCCAGCGACACCACCAGCGCACGGCTGCGCGTGACATGCTCGCCGATGACGATCGACGACAGGATCGGCACCATCGGCAGCACGCACGGCGTGAAGGTCAGCAGCAGGCCCAGGCCGAAGAAGAGCGCCGCGATCAGGCCCATGTTGCGGCTCGCCAGCGCGCCGGCGATGCGGTCGGAGTCGTCGGCACGCAGCGATGCGGCGGCAGCCGGCTGGGCTGGCTGGGCCTGCAGCGGGGCGGCAGCGGTCGCATCGGAGCGCCCGCGCTTGCCGAACAGGTCGGCCAGGCCGGTGCCACCGACCTTGTAGACGCTTTCCATTGGTGGATAGCACAGGCCCTTGTCGGCGCAGCCCTGCGAGGTGACCGTCAGCGTCCACTTGCCGTCCGCCGGCGCCGCCGCCACCGGCACGCGGATGGTCACGCTGTCCCGGTACGTCTCCATCTCCTTGCCGAAGGTGTCGTCGAACTTGACCTTGCCGTGCGGGAGGTCCGGCGTGCCGAGCTTCACGGCGGCAGGCTCCGTCGCAAAGGCGAATCGCTCCCGGTACATGTAGTAGCCGGGCGCGACATCGAAACGCACCTCCACGGTGTTGTCGTCGATCTGGCGCGCGGCGAAGCGGAAGGCTTGCTCCGGCGGCAGGAAGTCGTCCTCCGTTGCCGCCAGCGCCGCACCAGCCAGGCAAAGCCAGGCCAGTACCGCCAGCAGGCCTGCGGCAATATGCCGCGCCTGAACCAGCCCGCGTGCCCGCTCCGGAAGTGCCAAACCGATGTTCATGAAGCTGTTTCCTGTCTGTCCTGGCCGATGGGCCCTGCCGTACCCACTGCTGCGCGGCAGCCCCCTTCGCCCATTATCCCGCCGCCTGCGCGCCGGTATCCGTCTCGCTGCCAACCCACGCCAGGTACGGTGCAAAGCCCGCCGTCACCGGCACGGCGATGATCTCCGGCACGTCATAGGGGTGATGTTGCCGGATCACGGCCTCGAGTGCAGCGTAGCGCGCGCGCGTGGTCTTGATCAGCAGCGGCCATTCGCGCGCCTGCTCCAGCACGCCTTGCCACCAGTACTCGGATTCCACCGGGGCCAGACGGTTCACGCAGGCCGCCGCGCGCGCCTCCAGCACTGTCCGGGACAGCCGCGCTGCCGTCTCGGCATCAGGGGTATTGGTGATCACCACGAGCACCTCCGCGGGGTCGGGTGACTGGCTGGCATCGGGCATCGGCACTCTCCTGGTACGGCTGGCAAGGGTGGCACGGGCGGCTGGCGCCCAAAACAAAAGAGCCAGGCGGATGCCTGGCTCGATTGTAAGCGGTGTGCCCGGAACCGTCTCACGACGGCAGCGGGCAGGAAACGCACTTATTCCGCGGCTTCTTCGGCCGGGGCTTCGGTGATTTCCGGACGATCCACCAGCTCGACCAGCGCCATCGGCGCGTTGTCGCCCTGACGGAAGCCGAACTTCAGGATGCGGGTGTAGCCGCCCGGACGGGTGGCGTAGCGCGGGCCCAGTTCGGTGAACAGCTTGGTGACCATGTCGCGGTCGCGCAGGCGGGCGAAGGCCAGGCGGCGGTTGGCGACGGTGTCCTTCTTGGCCAGCGTGATCAGCGGCTCGACGACCTTGCGCAGTTCCTTGGCCTTGGGCACGGTGGTCTTGATCAGCTCGTGCTGGAACAGCGAGTTGGACATGTTGCGCAGCATCGCGAGGCGGTGCGACGAGGTGCGGTTCAGTTTCCGCAGACCATGACGGTGACGCATGATGATTCCTTTCAGTTAAGTGTTTGACCAGCTCTTCTATCGTCCGATACGGGCGGACGCGGGCCGGTAGTCATACGAGCCCCGGCCGAAGCCTGGGCGGTTACCGCGGTGCAGGGGCTAACGCCCCCGCGCCACAATTACTTTTCCAGACCTGCGGGCGGCCAGTTCTCGAGCTTCATGCCGAGGGTCAGGCCACGCGAGGCGAGGACTTCCTTGATCTCGTTGAGCGACTTGCGACCCAGGTTCGGGGTCTTCAGCAGCTCGTTCTCGGTACGCTGGATCAGGTCGCCGATGTAGTAGATGTTCTCGGCCTTCAGGCAGTTGGCCGAACGCACCGTCAGCTCCAGGTCGTCGACCGGGCGCAGCAGGATCGGATCGATCTGCGGCGTGCGGCTCGAAGCAGCCTCGGCTGCCGACTCGGTGCCTTCCAGCGCGGCGAACACGGACAGCTGGTCGACCAGGATGCGGGCCGACTGGCGGATCGCTTCCTCGGGCGAGATCACGCCGTCGGTTTCGATGTTCATCACCAGCTTGTCCAGATCGGTACGCTGCTCCACGCGAGCGGATTCAACGGCATACGACACGCGGCGCACCGGCGAGAACGAGGCGTCCAGCACGATGCGGCCGATGACCTTGCCCGACTCGTCGCCGAACTTGCGCACGTTGCCCGGCACGTAGCCACGGCCCTGCTCGACCTTGATCTGCATGTCCAGCTTGCCGCCGGCCGACAGGTGGGCGATCACGTGGTTCGGGTTGATGATCTCGACGTCGTGCGGCAGCTCGATATCGGCAGCCGTGACAACGCCTTCGCCATCCTTGCGCAGCGACACCGTGACTTCATCACGGTTGTGCAGCTTGAACACCACGCCCTTCAGGTTGAGCAGCAGGTTGACGACGTCTTCCTGCACGCCGTCGATGGTGGAATACTCGTGGACCACCCCAGCGATCGTGACTTCGGTCGGGGCATAGCCGACCATCGACGACAGCAGCACGCGACGCAGGGCGTTACCGAGCGTATGGCCGTAGCCGCGCTCGAACGGCTCCATCACGACTTTGGCGTGATGGTCGCCCAGAGGCTCGACGGCGATGATTTTTGGCTTGAGGAGTGCTGTTTGCATTAGGTTGTCCTTTTCAATACCCTCGGCTCGTTACACCGATAAGGCTGACGTTTGGAACCTGAAAATACCCATCGTAACGATGGGCGAAGCCCGACCGCGCGTAGCGCGCGTCGGGCTGAAAGAGAAGCTTTGCGGAGAACGCAAGCGCTGGGCCGTCTGCCTCGCGGATTAACGCGAGTACAGTTCGACGATCAGGCTTTCGTTGATGTCGCCAGAGATATCGGCGCGATCCGGAACTTGCTTGAAGGTACCTTCGAACTTCTTGGCATCCACGGCAACCCAGGTCGGGAAGCCCGACTGCTCGGCCAGCGACAGCGCTTCGGCGATACGGACTTGCTTCTTCGACTGCTCGCGGATGGCGATGATGTCGCCCGACTTGATCTGGGCCGACGGCACGTTCAGGGTCTGACCGTTCACCAGGATCGCCTTGTGCGAAACCAGCTGGCGCGCTTCAGCGCGGGTCGAGCCGAAGCCCATGCGGTACACCACGTTGTCCAGGCGCGATTCCAGCAGTTGCAGCAGGTTTTCGCCGGTGTTGCCCTTGCGGCGATCGGCTTCGGCGAAGTAGCGGCGGAACTGGCGCTCGAGCACGCCGTAGATGCGCTTGACCTTCTGCTTTTCGCGCAGCTGGTTGCCGTAGTCCGAGGTGCGTGCACCCGAGGTGCGGCCATGCTGGCCCGGCTTGCTGTCCAGCTTGCACTTGTCGGCCAGCGAGCGGCGCGAGCTCTTCAGGAACAGGTCGGTGCCTTCACGGCGGGAAAGTTTGGCCTTCGGGCCGGTATAACGTGCCACGTTGTCTTCCTTTGATCGATCACGGCGCCTTCTTGACGCGCCGCGAGTCCGCCAACGCAGTACCTCCCGGAAACCCGGGAAGACCGTGACGGACGGTGGGCTTATGAAGCGCGACCTAGCCTGTTGGGGCCGGGATACGACGCTGAAAGCATTTACAGTGCATCGACACCGGAATGTGCTTTATGCGACATTCCATCGATGCAAAACGAAAACCTGCCGCATCAAATGCAGCAGGTCAACGCGCGATACTACCATATCCGAAACCGGCAGGTAAACCCACCGGGCTCGGACACGCCATCGCTTAGATGCGGCGGCGCTTCGGCGGACGGCAGCCGTTGTGCGGAATCGGCGTGACGTCTTCGATGATCGCGATCTTGATGCCCAGCGCGTTCAGCGCGCGGACAGCCGACTCACGGCCAGGGCCAGGGCCCTTGATGCGCACTTCCAGGTTCTTGATGCCCTGGTCTTGCGCCACGCGGCCGGCGTTCTCGGCAGCAACCTGGGCAGCGAACGGGGTCGACTTGCGCGAACCCTTGAAGCCCTGGCCACCGGCGGTCGCCCACGACAGGGCATTGCCCTGACGGTCGGTGATCGTGATGATGGTGTTGTTGAACGAGGCGTGGACGTGCGCAATGCCGTCGGCAACGTTCTTCTTGACCTTCTTACGCGCGCGAGCGGCGTTATTCGGACCTTTTGCCATTAGTTTCTTCCTCTGCCTTCGGCTTTACTTCTTCAGAGCCACGCCGGCCTTGCGCGGACCCTTGCGGGTACGTGCGTTGGTACGGGTACGCTGACCGCGCATGGGCAGGCCCTTGCGGTGACGCATGCCACGATAGCAACCAAGGTCCATCAGACGCTTGATGTTCATCGTGGTTTCACGACGCAGGTCACCCTCGACCGTGACCTTGCCCACTTCGTCACGAAGCTTTTCCAGGTCGGCGTCGGTCAGATCCTTGACCTTCTTGTCAAACGGTACACCGGTGGCCTCGCAAATCTTGCGGGCGCGCGAGCGGCCGATACCGTAAATGGCGGTCAGGCCGATTTCGGTATGCTTGTGGTTCGGGATGTTAACCCCTGCGATACGTGCCATTCGTCAATCCTCTTTCCGATTAGCCTTGGCGTTGCTTGTGGCGGGGATCCGACGAGCAGATCACGCGCACGACACCGTTGCGCTTGATGATTTTGCAGTTGCGGCAAATGCGCTTAACAGAAGCCAGCACTTTCATAATTTTCCTCTTCCTTCAATTCCTGTTCGCTCACTTCGTCCGGAAGACGATTCGTGCGCGCGACAGATCATATGGGGTCAGCTCGACCGTCACCTTGTCACCCGGAAGAATCCGGATGTAGTTCATTCTCATCTTGCCGGAGATGTGGCCCAGCACTACATGGCCATTCTCCAGCTTGACTCGGAACGTCGCATTGGGCAGGTTCTCCAGGACCTGGCCCTGCATCTGGATGACGTCGTCTTTTGCCATACCTAGCCTGTACCGATCCGAAGTCAGCGCAAGGTCAGATTACCCTTGAAATTCGCCTTCTTCAGCAGCGACTCATACTGCTGCGACATGACATAGGACTGAACCTGGGCCATGAAGTCCATCGTGACGACCACGATGATCAGCAGGGAGGTTCCGCCGAAATAGAACGGAACGTTCCAGCGCAGCACCAGGAATTCCGGCAACAGGCAGACCAGTGTGATGTAGATCGCACCAGCCAGCGTCAAACGCACCAGGATCTTGTCGATATAGCGCGTCGTCTGCTCGCCCGGACGAATGCCCGGAATGAAGGCACCGCTTTTCTTCAGGTTGTCTGCCACTTCACGGCTGTTGTAGACCAGGGCCGTGTAGAAGAAGCAGAAAAATACAATCGCAGCAGCGTACAGCAGGATGTAGACCGGCTGGCCCGGCGACAGCGTGGCAGCCAGGTCCTTGATGAACCCGCCCACCGATCCAGTCGCGTCGGACGTAAACCAGCCCGCGATCGTTGCCGGGAACAGGATGATCGACGATGCGAAGATCGGCGGAATCACCCCTGCCATGTTCAGCTTCAGCGGCAGGTGCGACGACTGGCCGCCGTACACCTTGTTGCCGACCTGACGCTTGGCATAGTTCACCAGGATCTTGCGCTGGCCACGCTCGACGAACACCACGGCGAAGGTCACACCGATCACGATCGCCACGATGAAGATCGCCGCGATGATGCTCATGGAACCCGTGCGGACCAGTTCGAACAGTCCGCCGATCGCGTTGGGCAGGCCCGCCGCGATACCGCCGAAGATGATGATCGAGATGCCGTTGCCCAGACCCCGCTCGGTGATCTGCTCACCCAGCCACATCAGGAACATCGTGCCGGTCACCAGCGTGATCACCGCCGTGGCCCGGAACATCAGGCCAGGATCCAGCACCAGCCCCGGCTGCGACTCCAGCGCCACCGCAATCGACAGCGCCTGGAACGTGGCCAGGACCACGGTGCCGTAGCGCGTGTACTGCGTGATCTTGCGCTGGCCTGCCTGCCCTTCCTTCTTCAGCGACTCCAGCTGCGGCAGCACGATCGTCAGCAACTGCATGATGATCGACGCCGAGATGTACGGCATGATGCCGAGCGCGAAGACGGTAAAGCGCGACAGCGCCCCGCCCGAGAACAGGTTGAACATCCCGAGGATGCCACCCGACTGACTCTGGAAAAGCTTCGCAAGCTGCTCCGGATCGATACCGGGCACCGGAATATGAGCGCCGATGCGGTACACGATCAGGGCCAGCACCAGAAACATCAGCCGGCGCTTGAGGTCGCCGTACTTCGCCGTGTTCCTGGCTTGCGCGCTTGCATTGGGTTTCGCCGTGGCCAAACGATGCTCCGACTATGACTGCCTATGCTGCGATAAATGCCTTGTCAGGCTGCGATCTGGCCGCCAGCGGCTTCGATCGCGGCCTTGGCGCCAGCGGTGGCGCCCAGACCCTTGATCGTCACCTTGCGGGTCAGCTCGCCGGCCTTGATGACCTTGGCGCTCTTGACCAGGTCGCTGACCAGGCCAGCCTGCTTCAGAACCAGCAGGTCGACTTCGGCCGCTTCCAGGCGCTCGATGTCACGCAGCGTGACTTCGGCGGTGAACGCCTTGGTCAGCGAGGTGAAGCCGCGCTTCGGCAGGCGACGATACAGCGGCATTTGACCGCCTTCGAAACCCACCTTGTGGAAGCCGCCCGAACGCGACTTCTGACCCTTGTGACCGCGACCGGCGGTCTTGCCCAGGCCGGAGCCGATACCGCGGCCGACGCGACGCTTGGCGTGCTTCGAACCGGCAGCCGGTTTCAGGTTGTTCAGTTGCATCTTGCTCTCCAAGTCCCGATCAGGCCAGAACCTTCACCAGGTACGAGACCTTGTTGATCATGCCGCGCACGGCGGGCGTGTCCTGCAGCTCCGACACCGAGTTGATGCGGCGCAGGCCCAGGCCACGAACGGTGGCGCGATGATCCTCGCGCGTGCCGATCAGGCTGCGCACGAGTTGCACTTTTACGGTTTTCTGCGACATTGCGTTCACCTTAACCCAGGATGTCTTCGACCGACTTGCCACGCTTCGCGGCGATTTCGCCCGGCGTGCTCATCTTCTGAAGGCCGTCCAGCGTGGCGCGAACCATGTTGTACGGGTTGGTGGAGCCGTGCGACTTGGTCACCACGTTGGTGACGCCCATCACTTCGAAGATCGCGCGCATCGGGCCGCCGGCGATCACGCCGGTACCTTCCTTGGCGGGCATCATCAGCACCTTGGCGGCGCCGTGCTTGCCAACGACTTCGTGTTGCAGCGTGCCGTTCTTCAGCGAGACCTTGACCATCTTGCGACGGGCTTCGTCCATTGCCTTCTGAACAGCAACCGGCACTTCCTTGGCCTTGCCCTTGCCCATGCCGATGCGGCCATCGCCGTCACCAACCACGGTCAGCGCTGCGAAACCGAGAATCCGGCCACCCTTCACCACCTTGGTGACACGGTTGACCGAGATCATCTTCTCGCGGAGGCCGTCGTCGCGTTCGTCCTGTTGGACTTTTGCTTGCATCTTTGCCATGACGTATCTCTCTCTATGCGCTTAGAACTTCAGGCCGGCTTCGCGGGCGGCGTCTGCCAGGGCCTTCACGCGGCCATGGAAACGGAAGCCGGCGCGATCGAACGCGACGGTTTCCACGCCGGCAGCCTTCGCCTTCTCGGCGATGCGCTTGCCAACCACGGTGGCGGCAGCGGCGGTAGCGCCCTTGCCATCCAGTTCCTTGCGCACTTCCACCTCTGCGGTCGAAGCCGAAGCCAGCACCTTGGTGCCGCACTCGGAGAAGACCTGGGCGTAAATATGCGAATTCGTACGGAACACGGTCAGACGATTGACTTTCATCTCCGCGATCTTGGCGCGGGTCTGACGTGCACGGCGCAAACGAGCGTCTTTCTTGTTCATCATTGCACCCCTTACTTCTTCTTGGTTTCCTTCAGGATGACGCGCTCGTCGCTGTAGCGCACACCCTTGCCCTTGTAGGGCTCGGGCGGGCGGTACGCGCGGACTTCCGCGGCAACCTGACCGACTTTCTGCTTGTCCGCACCCTTGATGATGATCTCGGTCTGCGTCGGCGTTTCCGCCTTCACGCCTTCCGGCATCTCATGGATCACGTCGTGCGAGAAACCAAGCTGGAGCTTCAGCGCAGCGCCTTGCAGCTGGGCACGGTAGCCCACGCCAACGAGGTTCAGCTTGCGCTCGAAACCGGTGGTCACGCCCTTGACCATGTTCGCCGCCAGGGCGCGCATGGTGCCTTGCAGGGCGTTTGCTTCACGCGACTCGTCAGCCGGCGAGAAGGTCAGCGTGTCGTTCTCGACATTGACCTTGACGAGGCTGTGAATCGGTTGCGACAGCGTACCCAGCGGACCCTTCACGGAGAGCACGCCAGCTGCCACGTTCACTTCCGCGCCCTTGGGGAGCGCGATGGGAGCCTTACCTACACGGGACATGGTTCTCTCCTTAAGCGACGTAGCAGAGAACTTCGCCGCCCACGCCGGTGGCGCGAGCCTTGCGGTCGGTCATCAGACCCTGCGGGGTCGAGATGATCGCCACACCCAGGCCGTTCATCACTTGCGGGATGTCGCTGCGGCCCTTGTACACGCGCAGGCCGGGCTTCGAGACGCGCTCGATGCGCTCGATCACCGGACGGCCGGCGTAGTACTTCAGGCCGATGCTCAGTTGTGCCTTGCCGCCATCTTCCTGGACGGCGTAATCGTCGATGTAGCCTTCGTCCTTCAGGACCTTGGCGATTGCCACTTTCAGCTTCGACGACGGCATGACAACCGACGCCTTCTGCACGCCCTGGGCGTTGCGGATGCGCGTCAGCATATCGGCGATAGGATCGCTCATGCTCATACTGTTTCTCCTGTAGCCTGTGCGTAATTACCAGCTGGCTTTCGTCAGACCCGGGATTTCGCCCTTGAAGGCGATTTCGCGGATCTTGTTACGCGCCAGGCCAAACTTGCGGAAGGTACCGCGGGGACGACCGGTGATCGCGCAGCGATTACGCTGGCGAGTCGGGTTCGCGTTGCGCGGGAGCTGTTGCAGCTCGAGACGCGCGCTGTAACGCTCTTCTTCCGACTTCTCTTGGTCGTCGATAATGGCCTTGAGGTTGGCGCGCTTGGCGGCGTACTTCGCCACCAGCTTGGCGCGCTTCTTCTCACGTTCAATCAGAGCCAGTTTAGCCACGGTTACCCCTTAATTGCGGAACGGGAACTTGAACGCACCGAGGAGTGCCTTGGCTTCCTCGTCGTTCTTTGCCGTCGTCGTGATGCTGATGTTCAGACCACGCAGTGCGTCGATCTTGTCGTACTCGATTTCGGGGAAAATGATCTGCTCTTTCACACCGATGTTGTAGTTGCCACGACCGTCAAACGAACGGCCCGACACACCACGGAAGTCACGCACGCGCGGCAGGGCCACGGTGACGAAACGATCGAGGAATTCGAACATGCGCTCGCCGCGCAGGGTCACCATCGCACCGATGGGGTAGCCCTGGCGGATCTTGAAGCCGGCGATGGCCTTCTTGGCCTTCGTCACGACCGGCTTCTGACCGGCGATCTTGGTCAGGTCGCCGACGGCGTTTTCAATGATCTTCTTGTCATTGATCGCTTCGCCAAGGCCCATGTTCAGGGTGATCTTGGTGATGCGCGGCACTTCCATGACCGACTTGTAGCCGAACTGTTCGATCAGCTTCGGCACAACCTGTTCTTTGTAAAACTCTTGCAGACGTGCTGCCATGCTCAACTCCTAAACGTGCCCAGAATCAAGCTGCCACGACGGCGCCGGTGGTCTTCAGCACGCGCACGCGCTTGCCGTCTTCCACCTTGATGCCGACGCGCGACGGCTTGCCATTGGCATCCACGAGCGCAACGTTGGAAATATGCAGCGGCATGACCTTGTCAACCACGCCACCGGTGGTGCCCAGCATCGGGTTCGGGCGCGCATGCTTCTTGGCGATGTTCACGCCCTGCACCGCAACCTTGTCACCGAGCACGGCCTGCACGGTACCGCGCTTGCCCTTGTCCTTGCCGGTCAGGACGATGACTTCATCGCCTTTGCGAATCTTGTTCATGTCGGCTCCTTACAGCACTTCCGGAGCGAGCGACACGATCTTCATGAAGCGCTCGGTACGGAGTTCACGAGTCACCGGCCCGAAAATACGGGTGCCGATCGGCTCGAGCTTGTTGTTCAGCAGGACGGCGGCATTGCCGTCGAACTTGATCAGCGAACCGTCAGCGCGGCGCACGCCCTTGGCGGTACGCACGACGACGGCGTTGTAGATGTCGCCCTTCTTCACGCGACCGCGCGGCGCTGCGTCCTTGACGGTCACCTTGATGATGTCGCCAACGCTTGCGTAGCGGCGCTTGGAGCCACCCAGCACCTTGATGCACAGCACTTCGCGCGCACCAGTGTTATCGGCCACTTCGAGCCGGCTTTCTGTCTGAATCATGGTGTTTGTCTTCCCAACTTAATCCGCCAGGTGCCATAGCGCCCGTCGGTCAGTCTTGGTCCCGTCGGTTCCGGCCTTGCGCCAGCACCGTATGGGTTGATCAACTTTGAAGTCGGTAGGAGCCTGGCAACTTGACTGATGTCGAATCGCTTGGCCCTGGCTCGCTCAACAGGCCCGCCCGGGTGGTACTGCTAAGGCGAACGCAATAAAGCGGAAGTCCAGGATTATAGCTACATAATCCTGGACTTGCAAGTCAAGCTAAGAACGTGTTGTTCTTAGATGACGCGTGCAGCCTCTACCAGCCGGGAAACCACCCAGGACTTGGTCCGCGACAGCGGACGGCCTTCCTGGATTTCGACCTTGTCGCCTTCCTTGTACTGGTTGGCTTCGTCGTGTGCGTGGTACTTCTTGGAACGCAGCACGTACTTGCCGTACAGGGGATGCTTGACGCGGTTTTCCACCAAGACCGTAACGGTCTTGTCCATCTTGTCGCTCACGACACGGCCGACCAGGGTACGGCGAAGCGACTTTTCCGTTTGTGCAGCTTCAGTCATTTCGCGTTCGCCTTTTCAGTCAGCACGGTTTGCACGCGCGCGATGTCCTTGCGAACCTTCTTCAGCTGGCTGGTGTTCTGCAGCTGTTGGGTTGCCTTTTGCATGCGCAGGCTAAATTGGGCCTTCAGCAGCTCGGAGAGCTCCTGGTTCAGGCCTGCGGCGTCCTTGCCGCGAAGTTCGGATGCTTTCATCCCTGCTCTCCTTACGTCCCGACCTGGCGCACCACGAAATTGGTGGCGATCGGCAGCTTGGCCGCTGCGAGGCGGAACGCCTCACGCGCCAGCTCTTCGCTCACGCCATCCATTTCGTACAGCATCTTGCCCGGCTGGATTTCAGCCACGTAGTACTCCGGATTGCCCTTACCGTTACCCATACGGACTTCAGCGGGCTTCTTCGAGATCGGCTTGTCCGGGAAGATCCGGATCCAGATGCGGCCGCCACGCTTGATGTGACGGGTCATCGCACGACGTGCCGACTCGATCTGGCGAGCCGTCAGACGGCCACGGCCCATGGCCTTCAGGCCGAATTCGCCGAAAGACACGGCGTTGCCACGGGTAGCCTTACCCGTGTTGCGGCCTTTCTGCTCCTTGCGGTATTTTCTGCGCTTAGGTTGCAGCATCGTTATTCTCCACTCTTCCCATCTGCGCCAGGCGCAGCGCGACGACCGGCACCGGCACCGCCACGGCGGTTGCCACTCGGACGGCCTTCGCCTTCACGGCGGCGGCCTTCCGGACGACCCGGGCGACGACGACGGTCGTCTTGCGGCTCTTCCACCACCGGCGCTTCATTGCGGCCGAGGTGATCACCCTTGTAGACCCACACCTTGACACCGATGATGCCGTAGGTGGTTTCTGCTTCGGAGAAGCCGTAGTCGATGTCGGCGCGCAGGGTGTGCAGGGGCACACGGCCTTCGCGGTACCACTCGGTACGTGCGATTTCGATACCGTTCAGACGGCCGGCGCTCATGATCTTGATGCCCTGGGCACCCAGGCGCATCGCGTTCTGCATGGCGCGCTTCATGGCGCGGCGGAACATGATGCGGCGCTCGAGCTGCTGGGTGATCGAGTCGGCGATCAGCTGAGCATCGGTTTCCGGCTTGCGGATTTCCTCGATGTTCACGTGCACGGGCACGCCCATGCGACGCTGCAGTTCGGCCTTCAGCAGTTCGATGTCCTCACCCTTCTTGCCGATCACCACGCCCGGACGCGAGCTGTAAATGGTGATGCGGGCATTGCGGGCGGGGCGCTCGATGACGACGCGGCCAACCGATGCGTTCTTCAGCTTCTTCTTCAGGAAGTCGCGAACTTCGATGTCTTCCTTCAGCATGCCGGCGAACTTCGTGTTGCTGGCGTACCAGCGCGAAGCCCAGTTACGGCTGACAGCCAGACGGAAGCCAGTCGGATGAATCTTCTGTCCCATCGTGACTCCTTAGTTGCCGAGCGTCACAGTGATGTGACAGGTTTGTTTCTCGATGCGGTTGCCGCGGCCCTTCGCCCGTGCGGTGAAGCGCTTGAGCGAGGTCGCCTTGTCGACGTAGATCGATTTGACCTTGAGTTCGTCGATGTCGGCGCCTTCGTTGTGCTCAGCGTTGGCGATGGCCGATTCGACCACCTTCTTCACAATCCCGGCAGCCTTTTTCGGGCTGAACGTCAGGACATTGAGCGCGCGCTCGATCGGCAGACCACGGATCTGGTCAGCGACCAGGCGCGTCTTCTGGGCGGAGATGCGGGCACCGCGATGAATCGCTTTCACTTCCATGATGGCACCTTACCTCTTCGCTTTCTTGTCAGCCGCGTGGCCCTTGAACGTGCGGGTGATCGCAAATTCGCCGAGCTTGTGGCCAACCATGTTTTCCGTCACGTACACCGGCACGTGTTGACGGCCGTTGTGCACGGCGATCGTCAGGCCAATGAACTCCGGCAGAATGGTCGAGCGGCGCGACCAAGTCTTGATGGGCTTCTTGTCCTTGCCGCTGACTGCAACTTCCACCTTCTTCAGCAGGTGGGCGTCGCAGAACGGACCCTTTTTAGCGGAACGAGTCATATCTTTAGCTCCTACCTACCGATTAACGCTTGTGGCGCTTCTGGACGATCATGCTGTCCGTGCGCTTGTTGCTGCGGGTGCGGTAGCCCTTGGTCGGGGTACCCCACGGCGACACCGGATCGCGGCCAGCAGCGGTCTTGCCCTCGCCACCACCGTGCGGGTGGTCGACCGGGTTCATCACAACGCCGCGGACCGTCGGGCGGATACCGCGCCAACGGGTCGCACCGGCCTTGCCGATGACGCGCAGGCTGTGCTCTTCGTTGCCAACTTCACCGACGGTGGCGCGGCACTCGATGTGCACGCGGCGCACTTCGCCGGAGCGCAGGCGAACCTGGGCGTACAGGCCTTCACGGGCCAGCAGCACGGCGGAGCCGCCTGCAGCGCGGGCGATCTGGGCGCCCTTGCCCGGCAGCATTTCCACGTTGTTGATCGTGGTACCGACCGGAATGTTGCGGATCGGCAGGTTGTTACCAGCCTTGATCGGCGCTTCCGAGCCATTCAGCAGCGATTGGCCGGCAACCATGCCCTTGGTGGCGATGATGTAGCGGCGCTCGCCGTCGGCGAACACGACCAGCGCGATGTTGGCGCTGCGGTTCGGATCGTATTCCAGGCGCTCGACCTTGGCGGGGATGCCGTCCTTGTCGTTGCGCTTGAAGTCGACCACGCGGTAGTGGTGCTTATGACCACCGCCCTTGTGGCGGGTGGTGATATGACCATTGTTGTTACGACCCGACTTCTGGAATTGCTTTTCCAGCAGCGGAGCGTGCGGGGCGCCCTTGTGAAGGTCCTTGTTGACGACCTTCACCATCGAGCGACGACCCGGGGAAGTCGGCTTGGTCTTGACGAGTGCCATGATTACTTGGCCTCCGCTTCAAAATTGATTTCCTGACCCGGCTTCAGCGACACGTAAGCTTTCTTCACGTGGTTGCGACGGCCCATGAAACGGCCGAAGCGCTTCTGCTTGCCCTTCTGGTTCAGGATCTGAACGGACTGCACCTCGACCTTGAACAGCAGTTCGACGGCGGCCTTCACTTCTGCCTTGTTGGCATCGCGGGCCACTTCGAACACGACTTGTTCATTCTTGTCGGCGACCAGGGTTGCCTTTTCGGAAACCACCGGCGCGAGCAGCACCTGCATCAAACGATGATCGTTCTTGGCTACTTGCGTCATTTCAGCAACTCCTCGATCTGCGCGACGGCTGCCTTGGTCACCAGCACCTTCTTGTAGTGCACGAGCGACAGCGGATCAGCCTGGCGCGGCTCGACAACTGCCACGTGCGGCAGGTTGCGCGAAGCCAGGTAGAGGTTTTCGTCGAGGCTGTCGGTGATGATCAGCACCGAGTCCAGGCCCATGGCCTTGAACTTGTCGGCCAAGAGCTTGGTCTTGGGCGCGTCGACGGTGAAACCGTCCACCACATTGATACGACCTTCACGTGCGAGCTGCGAGTAAATCGAGCGCATGCCGGCACGGAACATCTTCTTGTTGACCTTCTGGCTGAAGTTCTCTTCCGGCGAATTCGGGAAGATACGGCCGCCCCCGCGCCACAGCGGCGAGGAAGACATACCGGCACGAGCACGGCCCGTACCCTTCTGGCGCCACGGCTTCTTGGTCGTGTGCTTGACCTCTTCACGATCCTTCTGCTTGCGGTTACCGCTGCGCGCGTTGGCCTGGTAAGCGACGACGATCTGGTGAACGAGGGCTTCGTTGTAGTCACGGCCGAACACTTCGGGCGAAGCGGCAACGCCCGCGCCGATCTGGCCATTGTCCTGGAGGAGCTTGAGTTCCATTACATGCGCTCCTTAAGCTTTGGCTTTGGCCTTGACGGCCGGGGTAACGATGACCTTGCCGTTCTTGGAGCCAGGGATGGCGCCCTTGACCAGCAGCAGCTTGCGCTCTGCGTCGATCTTGGCGATCTCCAGGTTCTGCACGGTGCGGGTGACATCGCCCAGGTGACCGGTCATGCGCTTGCCCGGGAACACGCGGCCCGGATCCTGCGCCATACCGATCGAGCCCGGCACGTTGTGCGAGCGCGAGTTACCGTGGGTGGCACGGCCGGAGGCGAAGTGATAGCGCTTGATGGTACCGGCGTAGCCCTTACCGATGGTCACGCCCTGCACGTCGATCTTCTGACCGACTTCGAACAGGTCGACCGACAGCGAACCGCCAGCTTGCAGTTCGGCAGCCTTGGCTGCATCGATACGGAATTCGCGGATGATTTCGCCGGCTTCCACGCCGGCTTTGGCGAGGTGACCCGCCAGCGGCTTGGTGACGCGGCTTGCGCGTCGTGCGCCGAAGGTGACTTGAACCGCGGTATAACCGTCGGTCTCGTCCGTCTTGATTTGCGTCACGCGGTTGTCGCCGACCTCGACCACGGTCACGGGAATCGCTTCACCGTCGTCCGTGAAAATACGGGTCATGCCAACCTTGCGACCTACAAGGCCAAGGCTCATGGTTTGCTCCATTCCCAGCTGCGATTGGCCGGGGCTGATTGATACACGAAAACTGTGTTTGCGCTTGTGCGCGGATGGGCTGCGCTAAAGAGGACTGCGCCTGGCCAAAACGGCCAACCCACTACCCGGAGACACGGGTAGCCTTACACTATAACCCTTCCCCGAGGAAAGGGCAATAAGCAATTGTGATTTGCCGATGGGTGTTGTAGGCAGGATTCAAGCAGATGTGCACAAAAGCTGGCACGAAGGCGGCGCGGCGGGCAGCAGACGCCGCTCGCCGGCATGCGGCTCAGGCGGCGACGCGCACGAAGCCGCCACTATAGAAGACCAGCGGCTCGCCTTCTTCCGCCGAGATGGACTCCACCGCGCCGACGATCAGCAGGTGATCGCCCACGGGATCGGCACGCTCGACGCGGCACGCGAGCGTGGCGAGCGCCTCGTCAAGGTAAGGCACGCCCTGGGCGCAGCGCGTATGGCGCACGCCGGCGAACTTGTCTACAGCCGGCGTCGCGAAGCGGCGCGCCAGGTCGCCGTGCCCGGCGCGCAGGATGCTGACACCGAACGGCCGGCCTGGCTCGAACAACCCGGCGTTGGGCGAGTGCGACGCCAGGCTCCACAGGATCAGCGGCGGCGCCAGCGACAGCGACGCGAACGAGTTGACGGTGATGCCGACCGGCCGCAGCTGCGCGGTACAGGCACCGATGACCGCCACGCCGGTCGCGTAGCGGCCGCAAACCCGCCGCAACTCGCGCGGATCGAGCAGGGGCGCGGCATGATTGGTGGTGTCCATGTCAGGCAGCCTGCGGCAGGTGGTGGTCGATCAGCTGGTGGCAAGCCTGCTCGTCCATCCACCACGGGAAATAGTCCGGTGGATTGTCGAAGCCGTTGGCGATGCGCGCCGCCAGCGCGGGCGCCTGCCCTGCCGCGCCCAGCAGCGCCAGGATATGCGGCGGCGGCGGGGTCAGCAGCGAGTTGGTCCAGGCCACGACATCGCCGGCGTATTGCCAGTAGCGGGCGAAGGTCTGCTCCATCCAGTCACGGTCGAACGGCCGCTCGCCATGGGCGAGGATGGCGTCGAGGTAGACCTTGCAGCATTTGGCGGCATTGTTGGAACCCTGCCCGGTGATCGGGTCGTTGACCACCACGGCATCGGCCATGCCGAATACCAGCCGGCCCGAAGGCAGCGTCAGCACCGGCTTGCGCACCGTCGGCGCGAAGCGGCCCGACAGGATGCCGTTGTCGTCGGTCAGCGCCACCCGCTCGCAGCGCTCGGCCTCCCACGGCGCATAGGTGCGCAGGATGCGCAGGCTCTCTGCGAGGTGCTGGTCGGGCGTGCGTGCCTCGGCCCAGCGATCCATCGGGCCGCCGGGGATGCCCTCGAACACCATGATCTCGCACGGCCCCGACAGCGTCAGCGCGGGGAAGACGAAGTATTCGCCGACACCCGGGATCAGGTTGAAGCAAACCCGCGAGAACGGCTCGCGCGGTACCATGCCGGTGACATAGGTCAGCGCCAGCGCGCGTTGCGGCTTGTCGAACGGGCTGCGCTGCGCGTCGCGCTCGAAGCGGCTGACGATCTCGCCCTTGCCGGCGGCCAGCAGCACCAGGTCGTGCTCGCCGGTCAGCGCTTCCAGTTCGTCCACGCCAACATCGACGATGCGCAGGTCGCCGCCGCGCGCGGCGAAGGCTTCCATCCACGCCGGCATCTTCAGCCGCTGGTCGACCGCCTGTGCCGGCCGGTCCAGCGGCGCGGCCCAATCGATGGCTTTCGCGCCGGGTAGTTCGGGATGCGGCACGGCCAGGCCGATGCCTTCGACCGGCGGGCAGTTGTCGTCCCACCAGTTGAGGCCGAGGTCGCGCTCGGTCTGCAAGGCGCGGTCGAACATGCACTGGCTCGACATGACCTTGCCGGTGCGGACTTGCTCCGGCGTGCGATTGGACAGCAGCGTGACCTGGTAGCCGGCCGCCTGCAGCCCGAGGGCCATTTGCAGGCCGGATTGCCCGGCCCCTACGATGGCGATGCGTTGGCGCATGATGTGGTCTCCTGATTGGATGGGGATGGCGTGTGCGGCGATGGCGTCAGCCGGCCAGCTTGCCGATTGCCGGGACGTTCTGCTCCGGGCCCATCGCACTGTAGCCACCGTCGACGGCGTAATCCGCGCCGGTGACGAAGCTGGCATGGTCAGAGCACAGGAACAGCACCACCTGCGCGACCTCGTCGGGCTCGCCCACGCGGCCCAGCAGGTGGAATGGCGCGGCGACGGCATCGGTACGGGCGCGGTTGCCGCCGCTGACCTCGTCCATCAGCCGGCACCAGGTCCAGCCTGGCGACACCGAATTCACGCGGATGCGGTCGGGCGCCAGATCCATCGCCATATTGCGCGTCAGCTGCGCGATGGCCGCCTTGGATACCGGATATAGCCAGCGCCCGGTCTGCGCGACATTGGCCGAGATGCTGGTGAAATTGACGATGGCGCCACCGCCGCGCGCGCGCATCAGCGGCGCCACCGCCTGCGCCAGCATCACGCCGGACACGACGTTGACGTCGAGCGCCGCCAGCCAGTCGGCACGGCTGGAGCGGAAGCCGTCGTCGAGATAGGTGCAGGCCAGGTTGACCAGGAAGTCCACGCCGCCGAAGCGCTGCGCGACCTGGCCCACGGCATCGCGGACCTGTTCGTCCTGCGTGATATCGGCCGCGATAAAAAGCGCGTCCTTGCCCAGCTCCGCGGCAACGCGCTCACCGTTGGCGGCGTCGATATCAAAGATCGCCACGCGCGCACCAGCCTCGACGAAGGCCCGCGCCACGCCAGCGCCGATCAGAGTGGCGCCGCCGGTGACGATGGCCACCTTGTCCTGCAATCCCTTCATGGTTGTCTCCTTGTTTGCCATCCGTGTCCGTGGCCCGGGCAGGCCTCTGCGAACCCGCTCCGGATCGTTGTTGTGCTCGCTACTTGCGCTCGCTACTTACCCTCGCTCTCCTGCCAGCGCGCCATCAGCGTGTTCGACGGCAAGGTTTCATCCAGCAGCTTGCGCGCGGTCTCCACGCCCGCCACCGGCAGACCCGCCGGGTCGAGCTTGCCGATCTGCACCAGCACGCTGGCCTGGTCCCAGTAGATATGCTCGTGATAGAGCTTGTCGCCGCGGAACTTGACGATGGCGACCAGCGGGATCTCCACGCGCTTGCCGGTGGGCGGCACGCCCGGCAGCATCCAGTCGATCTCGCAGGTATGCGTAAAGCAGAACAGCAGTTCGTCGACGATCTGCGTGGTGCCGATCGTTCGCGACAGCGGAATCAGCGTGGTATCCGGTGGATTGCTGTGGACAAAGTGGTTCTGGTAGAAGCGCCGCAGCTGCGCGTAGCCGACGCCGCCGGTCATGGTCGGGATATGGTTCACGTAGGGCTGCGGCACCATCGTCGCCATGGTGGCATCCACGTCGCGCGTGGCGAATTCATATTCGCAGTGCTTGTCCCACAGCGTGGAGAAATCGTAGTGCGGCCCCATCTCGCGGCGCAGCGCGGCAATCGCGCGCTGGTGCGCCATCAGCGCGGAAGGCTTGTCGAAATGCTCGCCGCCCACGCGCGCGAAGGCATGGTCGACGCCCGGGTAGACATAGACCTCGATGTGGTCGCGCCCGGCCAGCGCTTCGCGGATCGCGGCCTGTGCCTTCGGCGGGCAGAAGCCGTCCTTCTCCGCGATATGCAGCACCAGGCGGCCGCGCACATTGGCGGCCTCGGCCAGCGCATGCTCGATGCCGACGCCATAGTAGGCCACTGCGCAAGCCACGTCCGGCAGCCGGCAAGCCGCCAGGTAGGCCAGCTTGCCGCCCAGGCAGAAGCCCAGCACGCCGGTCTGGCCGGCGCATTCCGGGCGGGCGCGCAGCGCGTCCAGGGCCGCGCCCACATCCTGCACGCCCCTGGCCTCGTCGAACTGCTGGTACAGGCCGAGCGCGCGCTGGAAGTCTTCGCCGCGATCAATCAGCTCGATGCCCGGGGCGATGCGCCAGAACAGGTCGGGCACCAGCACCGTGTAGCCCTCTTCGGCGTAGTAGTCGGCAACCTGGCGCATGGTGGCGTTGACGCCGAAAATCTCCTGGCACAGCACGATGCCCGGGCCCTTGCCTGCCGCCGGGACGGCGAGATAACCGCTGAAACTGCCTTCTGGGGTCTGGATCTGGATGGTCTGGCCCATGGCCTGCTCTCCTTGTCGTTTTCGCTTTACGGTACCTGGTGGGCGGCTGCCGTGCTGGAATCATCATGGTGGCTCCGCACCGCAGCAAACTAGCCGCTGGGCGCAGCGGCTATCCGATTAGTGCAGGAAACTGCCGACCCGGTCAACGCTGTGGCGCCGGCGGCACACGGCGGCCGGGGCCCATCCGCTATAGTGGATCGCGTGGGAAACCGTTTGCCGGGCGGACTTCGACCGCCGGCCCGGTCCCTGACCATGCGGCGCGCACGGCGCCAGGCCCAGCCTGCCCGGCAGCACCGCGGTCCACGCCAGAGGAGCGAGACAATGCAGCTGCCCCCCGCCGCCACGGCCGCCGGACCGTTGGCGCGCGCCCTGCTCGGCGACCCCGCGCGGTGCGTGTTTGCCTCGACCGACGTAGCCGAGACGCGCGCAGCCGTCGGCCGCGTGTTCAAGCCGCATCGGCTGGAAGTGCGTGGTACCCGGCTGCAGGCGCGCATGCACCATGCCCCGCTGGGCGCGGTGTCGTTCAACCGGTTGGCGTACGGCGCCGACGTCACCATCGATCCCGGTCCGCTGGGCGACTTCCTGCTGGTGCAGATGCCGCTGTCGGGCCAGGCCGATATCCGCTGTGGCGACCAGCACATCCTGTCCACGCCGGACAGCGCCTCGGTGCTGACGCCGGCCGACGCGCTCGCGATGCGCTGGAGCGCGGACAGCGACCAGCTGATCGTGCGCATCGAGCGCAGTGCGCTCGACCGGATCTGCGCCGCCCACCTGGGCCGGCGTCCCGAGCGCGCGCTGCGCTTTGCGCTCGGCATGGCGTGGCGCACCGGCGCCTGGTACGAGCTGATGCGCTACCTCGCCGCGATGCTCGAGACGGCCCCGGAATCGGCCCGGCATCCCCTCACCGCCTGCCAGCTCGAGCAACTGGTGATCGGTACGCTGCTGACCGCACAGCCGCATAGCCTGTCGGACGCGCTGCGCGAGCACGGCAAGCCGCTGGCGCCGCGCCATGTCAAGGTGGTGGAGGAGTACATTCATGCCAACGCTGATGCGGCGTTGAACCCGGCCTTGCTGGCGGAGGTGGCCGGCGTCAGTGTGCGCAGCCTGTTTGCCGGCTTTCGCGAGCATCGCGGTACTGGGCCGATGGCCTACCTGCGCACCGTGCGGCTTGAGCGGGTGCGGCACGACCTGCTGAACGATGCATCGGTGGCATCGGTCAGCGCCGCGGCATTGCGCTGGGGTTTTGCGCATCTGGGGCGCTTCAGCGCCGAATATCGGCGGGCATTCGGTGAATGTCCGGCGCAGACGCTGCGGCGGCGTGGGGCGGGTTGACGTCCGATCTGTACCGGCATACGTGCACCACGCGCTGAACGCAAGCCAACGCCCCTGGTAGAGGCTCCCCTCTCCCGCGAAGTGGGAGAGGGGAGCAAACAATCGGCGATTCAAACTTGTCAGCCAACAAAAACGGCGAACCCTGCGGTTCGCCGTTTTTGCTGCATCAGGCCACCAACGCGGCCCAAAGCATCTTTACACCTTGATCTCGACGTCCACGCCGGCCGGCAGGTCGAGCTTCATCAGCGCGTCAACCGTCTTGTCGGTCGGATCGACGATGTCCATCAGGCGCTGGTGAGTGCGGATCTCGAACTGATCGCGGCTGGTCTTGTTGACGTGCGGCGAACGCAGGATGTCGAAGCGCTGGATGCGGGTCGGCAGGGGCACCGGGCCCTTGACGATTGCGCCGGTACGCTTGGCGGTATCCACGATTTCGGCAGCCGACTGGTCGATCAGGCGATAGTCGAAAGCCTTCAGGCGGATACGGATCTTCTGGTTCTGCATGATATTTCCTTAAAAGAGCGATTGGGCAAGGTGCCCAGTTAAATGGGGACATGCCCGCAGGCATGTCCCAGGAAGTGCTTAGTCGAGGATCTTTGCCACGACGCCGGCGCCGACGGTACGGCCACCTTCGCGGATAGCGAAGCGCAGGCCTTCTTCCATGGCGATCGGGGCGATCAGCTTGACGGTGATCGACACGTTGTCACCCGGCATGACCATTTCCTTGTCCTTCGGCAGCTCGATCGAGCCGGTCACGTCGGTCGTACGGAAGTAGAACTGCGGGCGGTAGTTGTTGAAGAACGGGGTG
>NZ_SMNY01000079.1:0-5582 GCF_004353535.1 Cupriavidus sp. L7L | reverse complement strand
CCCCTCCCTCCGCGGATCCGCCCCACCCGCCCAAACGACCTTCCCATCTGGCCCCTGCCGACGCACGATAGCCTGCGTGCCGCTGGTCATCTCAATCTCGGCAACCTGATGCCCGCGCTGCTGCAGCGCCTGCACCAGCCCCGGCGACACCAGCCCCTTCTCCACTTCAGTAGGCCCATTGCGGCTGCCGAAGTTACCCATGCCGATCGCAGCCTGCGGATCCATATTCCAGTCCAGCATCCCGACCAGCGTCTTGGACACATACTCGATGATCTGTGAGCCGCCGGGCGAACCCACCGTGGCCACGAGCTGCCCGGTCTGGCGGTCAAACACCAGCGTTGGCGCCATCGACGAACGCGGCCGCTTGCCCGGCTCGACACGGTTGGCCACCGGCTTGCCATTCTCGCTCGGCAAGAACGAGAAGTCGGTCAGCTGGTTGTTCAGCATGAACCCACGCACCATCAGATGCGAGCCGAAGTACGACTCGATCGTAGTGGTCATCGAGATCGCGCCGCCGCGGTCATCGACCGCGACGATCTGCGAGGTGGACATGCGCGGCGGCGAGCGGTCCGGGGCATACGCCACCGCAGGGCCCGGCGGCACGCCCGGCTGCGCCTTGCCCATGCTCTTGTCGCCGATCAGCTCGGCGCGCGACGCGAGGTAGTTCGGGTTAACCAGGCCGGCCACGTCGATCTGCACGAAATCGGCATCCGCCACGTAGAGGCCGCGGTCGGCATAGGCCAGGCGGTCGGCTTCGGAAATAGCGTGGACCGCGTCCGGATTGGCTTCCACCTGCGCGGGCGTGTTGACGTTTTGCGGCTTGAGCGCTGCCAGCGCGTACTTGGGATTCTTGGTCTCCAGCGCCTGCAGCGTGCCCAGGATCTGCGCAATCGCGATACCGCCCGATGACGGCGGCGGCATGCCGCAGATCTTCCAGCGCTTGTAGTCGGTGCAGACCGGCACGCGCTGCTTGGCCCGGTAATCGCGCAGGTCAGCCATCGACAGCGAGCCCCGGTTGGCACTGCCGTTGACCTTGGCGACGATGTCCTGCGCGATCGGGCCACCGTACAGCACGCCCGCGCCGCGCCGCGCAATATCGCGCAGCGTCTGTGCGAGCTTGGGGTTCTTCAGCACCGTGCCGGCCGGCTTGGGCTTGCCCTGCGCATCGAGGAAATACGCGGCCATCTCCGGCGAGTTGGCCAGGAACTTGTCGGCCGCCACCTGCGTGTACAGGCGCTGCGAGATCGGAAAGCCCTTCTCCGCCAGCGAGATCGCCGGCTCGAACAGCTTGGCCCAAGGCAGGCGCCCGTGCTGCCGGTGCGCCATCTCCAGCGCGCGCATCACGCCCGGCGTGCCGACCGAACGCCCGCCAATCTGTGCCTCGCTGAATTCCATCGGCTTGCCGTCGGTGCGCATGAACAGGTTTTCGGTGGCACCCGCGGGTGCGGTCTCGCGGCCGTCAAAAGCCTGCACGCGCTTGCCGTCCCAGTACATGATGAAGGCGCCGCCACCGATGCCGGTGGCTTGCGGCTCGACCAGCGTCAGCACGGCCTGCATGGCGATGGCGGCATCGATCGCCGAGCCGCCCTGGCGCAGCATGGCGCGCCCGGCCTCGCTGGCCAGCGGATTGGCCGCTGCGGCCATATGGCGCTGCGCATAGACCGTCGACATGCCGGCGCGGTAGCCGGAAGCAACCTCCGGGGCAGGCGGCATGGGTGCCGCGGGCGCCGCCGCGGCCGGGGCGGCAGCTGGCTCAGCCGTTGCGGCGGGCGTCCCTGTCCCTCCGCCCTGCGTTCCACACGCGCCAAGCAGCGCGGCCGTAGTCAGGGCCAGCGTGCTGCGCCACACCATCGAATCGAGGTCAAAGCGGGCCATGCGATGTCTCCTGGGGAAGGAATCAGGCGATTGTAGTGGCGATCGCCGCATGCGGGGGTGGGGCGAAGTCTGATTTCCGTCACCTGACAGAGCGTGCAGCGAAAAAAACCGGAGGGTTTAACCCCGCCGGCTACCGTGCGCCGTTTCATGGACAGGCCTCCACGGCGTCCCGCCAGCGGCCCACCAGGAGAACAACATGCAACTTCACGCTCCGGTCGTGACCACCGTTGGCGCCCGGCGGACCCGGGCCGCAGCTGCCTGCTGCGCAACCGCGCTGGCACTGGCGCTGTCGGCCTGCGGCGGGCATTCGCCTGCGCTGACGCAGGCGCCGCAATCCGCTCCGCCGGTCCCGACCCCGGCCCCGGCGCCCGCGCCGGTCCTGGACCACGCCGCCGAAGTGGCCAAGGCCGCAAATGCCGCGCCCGCGGCCGAAATGCGCGCCATCGCACCCCATGCACCGCTGGCCATGCCGCGTCCCTACCACCTGCCGCCACCCCAGGCCGCGGACCGCGAGCGCTACGGCCAGATCGAAGAGAACGGCGTCAAACTGGTCGCGCAGGCCCCGGTATCCACCTTCAGCATCGATGTCGACACCGGCAGCTACAGCAATATGCGCCGCCTGCTCAATGCCGGCCGCCTGCCTCCCGCCGATGCCGTGCGCGTGGAGGAATTGCTGAACTACTTCCCGTACGACTACGCCCAGCCCGCCGACGGCCGGCCCTTCGCCGTGCATACCGCGCTCGCGCCCGCGCCCTGGCATCCGTCCAACGTGCTGCTGCGCATCGGCATCAAGGGCAAGGACATCGCCAGCGGCGCGCTGCCGCCGGCCAACCTGGTGTTCCTGGTCGACGTGTCGGGGTCGATGGACTCGCCCGACAAGCTGCCGCTGCTCAAGTCGTCGCTGAAGCTGCTGGTGAACAAGCTGCGCGCGCAGGACCGCATCACGCTGGTCACCTATGCCAGCGGCACCCGCGTGGCGCTGCCGCCTACGCCGGGCAGCGACAAGGCCGCAATCAGCGCCGCCATCGACCAGTTGGTGGCCGGCGGCAGCACCGCTGGCGCCAGCGGCATCGCGCTGGCCTACCAGGCCGCGCAGCAGGGCTTTATTGCGGGCGGGATCAACCGGGTGTTGCTGGCCACCGACGGCGATTTCAATGTCGGCGTCACCGACTTCCGGCAGCTCAAGGGCATGGTCGAG
Organism: Cupriavidus sp. L7L; assembly: GCF_004353535.1. Taxonomy (NCBI): domain Bacteria; kingdom Pseudomonadati; phylum Pseudomonadota; class Betaproteobacteria; order Burkholderiales; family Burkholderiaceae; genus Cupriavidus; species Cupriavidus sp. L7L. The sequence continues at coordinate 2,509 of NZ_SMNY01000079.1, read as the reverse complement.
GAAAAGCGCAAGTCCGGCGTGTCGCTGTCGACGATGGGCTTCGGCACCGGCAACTACAACGAGCAGTTGATGGAGCAGCTGGCCGATGCCGGCGACGGTGCGTACTCGTATATCGACAACCTGATGGAAGGCAATAAGGTGCTGGCCAACGAGATGAGCTCGACACTGGCCACCATCGCGCGCGACGTGAAGATCCAGGTGGAATTCAACCCGGCGACGGTGAAGGAATACCGGCTGATCGGCTACGAAAACCGCATGCTGGCGCGCGAGGATTTCAACAACGACAAGGTCGACGCCGGCGACATCGGCGCGGGCCATACGGTGACCGCGCTGTACGAGCTGACGCTGGCCGGCCAGCCCGGGCTGGTCGATCCGCTGCGCTACCAGCCCCCCGCGCCCACCGCGCCCACCACGCCCACCGGGCCCGCATCCGGCCGCGACGGCGAACTGGCGCATGTGAAGCTGCGCTACAAGCTGCCTGCGGCCAGCACCAGCCAGCTGATGGATATCGCCGTGGCGCGGCAGGCGATCCGGCCCCTGGCCCAGGGCGACGACGACTTCCGCTTCGCCGCCGCCGTCGCCGGCTTCGGCCAGGCGCTGCGCGGCGGCAAGCACACCGGCAACTGGGGCTACGCCGAGGCGCACGCGCTGGCGCAGGGCGCGCGCGGCGCCGACCGCTTCGGCTACCGCGGCGAATTCCTCAAGCTGGTCGACCTGGCGCAAAGCCTGGCCACCAGCAAGCCGGGAGATGCGGCTGGCGCGGTTCCCGAGCGTGCGGCGCGCTGACAACGTCCCGGCGCAGGGCAGCGCAGCGCCTGGCTGCCCCGCCCTGCGCTCTCCTATACTCGGGCGCATGCAGGCTCCAGACCCCTTCCCCCCTCGCCCACTGGCACCATTGGCCCCGTTGGCCCCGTTGGCCCCGTTGGCCCCGTTGGCCGCGCTGCCGGACCAGGACCTGATGCTGCTGGTCGCTTCGGGCATCATCGAGCAACCCATCGCCGAACTGTTCCGCCGCCATAATGCCGGCCTCTACAACTACGTGGCGTGGCTGTGCCAGGGCAACACCGGCGAGGCCGAGGACATCGCGCAGAAGGCCTGGATCAAGCTGATGACCCGCTGCGGCGACTACCAGCCAGCCGCGGCGTTCCGCACCTTCCTGTACCAGATCGCGCGCAATGCCTGGCTCGACCAGGTGCGCAGCGCGGATGCGCGCCAGCGCCACGACACGGACGACGGCGAGCCGCCGGAGCTGCCCGCCGATGACCTGTCGCCGGAAGCCGAGCTGCAGTTGCGGCAGCATGCGCACCACGTCCACCGCGCACTGCTGCAACTGCCGGCGGCACAGCGCGAGGTGGTGGTGCTGCGCTTCTTCAGCGACATGAGCGTCGAGGATATCGCGCAGATGCTGGGCGAGAAGTTCGAAACGGTGAGGAGCCGGCTGCGCTACGCCTTCGCGCGGTTGCGTGCCGAGCTGGCGGGCGGCGTGCCGGGCGCGCGGGAGCGTGGGCCATGAGCGCCGCCGACCGCTTCATCGACGGGCAGGACCGGCTTGCCGCGTTGCTGAAGGAATTGCCCGCCTACATGCCACCGGAGCGGCTGGCCGCCGCCGTGCAAACGGCGGCGCACGCGGCCCAGCAGGAAGCGGACGCGCGCCGCGCCGGCAGCCTGCCATTCGGCCTGCCATTTGCCGCGCCGCCGGGGCTGGCGTCCGCGGTGCTGGAAGAAGCCGCGCGGCTGCAGGCAGCGCAGGCGGGCCGGCGCGATGCGGTGCTGGCCGGCATCGCTGCGGGCCAGCCGGCGGCGCAGGCGCTGGGTGCGCCTGTCAGCGATGCCACGCGCGACTGGCTGGCGGCGCAGGCGCGCAGCGCTGCCGCCGCGCAGGCAGTCGAAGGGGCGAAGCACGCCGGACGAACAGAACACGCACGAACGGCACGCGCACGCCGCTGGTGGCGCTCACTCGGTGCGGTAGCCAGCGTAGCGGCCGTGGCCGGGCTGACCACCAGCATCGTGCTGCGGCAGATCGACGAAGGCGCCTTGCAACCGGCCACCGGCGTCGCAGTCGGCGAGGCTGCGGCACCGGCGGCCGGGGACGCCCCTGCGTCAACGCATGAAGCACCCGTCGCCGCTCCGGCGAACCCCGCCCCGCCAGTGCCCAAGGCCTCTTCGTCGGTATCGCGGGAGCAACGGCAGGAACGCGAAGCCACCCCGCGCCAGCGCGCGCAGCCGCCCGCCGAGCGCAAGGCGACGCCACGCGGCGAAACGCGGGCCATGCCCGCCCCAGCCCCAGCCCCAGCCCCAGCCCCAGCCCCAGCCCCAGCCACCGACAGCTTGCCGCCACAGGCTCCCGCCGTCGCAGCGGCTCCGCCAATGCCCGCGTACTCCGCCATGGCGGAATCCGCGCCTGCTCCGGCGGCACCACCCTCACCGCCGGCGGCAGCCGCCCCGCGTGCCGATTTCGCGCGCAAGGCCGCCCCGCCGCTGGCAGCGGCGCGCGCACCCGCTGCCGCCG
>NZ_SMNY01000078.1:0-8563 GCF_004353535.1 Cupriavidus sp. L7L | reverse complement strand
ACCACACGCCGACCTACACGTCCTGGCTCAATCAGGTCGAGAACTGGTTTGCGCGCATTCAGCGCGATGTGATCGCACGAGGCGTCTTCACTTCGGTGAAGGACCTGGATCGCAAGCTGATGCGCTATATCCGTCAACACAACAAGAATCCCAAGCCAATCAAGTGGAAGTACGACGATCCATCGCGGCGAATTCGCCCGGTGCCAATTCACTGACGCGATGGACTAGTGAAGATCCGCGCCCGGCCTGGGCGACTTAGCTGGATTCACTCCGTGGAGGCTCTGGCCCTCTCCCCCAACCCCGCTCCCGCTCCCGCTCCCGCAAGCGGGAGAGCGAACAGGCCCGGTGGCAGCGGGGCAAGTGGGCTCTTCTGCGATAGCGCCAAGCGAGCGCAGCGACGCGTTCCGTGCCGAGACCCTCGACCTGAGATGCTGCCGGCGCGCACGCAGCCGTAGGCGTTCCTACGTTGACCCACGCAGAAGGGGCCACCCACAGCTCTGGGCTCGTTCAAACATCGCTTCAACTCCGAGCCACCGTGGCGCACCACGGCGTCAGGCAGTCCTGCCCTGCAACGAAGCTCAGCCCCGTACGAAAGCCCCCGCCCACTACGATAAAAGTGGCCGCCCGCAGGGCCGTAAACGCGCTTTTTGGTGACTTTTTGTCGCTCGGACAAAAAGTTACCCGCCCTTTAGGGCGGAACCGGGCGTATCAAATGGCTACCAGATGCCAAGCCGCAGGCAGAAAAAGGCAACTGCCAATCCGCATGCCCCCTACCGAAAGCCCACAACCACCTCATTACTCCGCCCCTGCAAAACCGGCACCAGACTCCCCTGTCCCGGCACCCGAAATGCAAACACAAACCCCTTGGTAGCATCATCGCCGGAGAACGCGGACGTTAGCCCCTCGGCCTGGGGCAACATCACACACCGCTGCGCATTGCACAAATATGCCTGCAACTCGGCCGGCGGCGTCTGCGCAAAGCTGTAACGCCACCGCACCGTCGTAATCACCCCTTCAGCCTGCGGCAACATCCCCACAGGCTGAATCGGCGCCGACACCGCCCGCTGCCCCCGCCCATGCAACGCCGGCCCATTGACCGACCCGGTCCACGCATGCCGTGTCCCACCTTCGATCGCCGCCCAGGCACAAGCCGACGCAGCGAGCAGCACAACGCCGGCGCCGCGGGCAAGCAGGCCACCAACACCCATCACAACAACCCACGCAACTGGTTCCGCAACCGCGTAATCGCCTGCCCCCGGATCTGGCACACGCGCGACTCGGTCACATCCAGCACCGCCCCGATCTCCCGCAGGTTCAGCTCCTGGTCATAGCACAGCGACAGCACCAGCTTCTCGCGCTCGGGCAGCCGGTCGATGGCGCGGATCAGCGCTTGGCGCATGCCGCTTTCCATCAGCACCGTCAGCGGATTGCCGTCGTCGCTGCCGGCAAGATGGCGGTCGAGGAAATCCTCTTCCCCGGAGCGCTCGAAATCCTCGTAATGCAGCAGCTGGCAGCCATAGACCTCGTTGAGCAGGACCTGGTATTCGCCCAGCGGCATCTCCATCGCCTCGGCCACCTCGGAATCGAGCGGCGTGCGTCCGAGCTTCTGCTCGAGCGAGCGCTGGGTGCGTTCGATGCGCCGCGTGAACTGGCGCAGGCTGCGCGACTGCCAGTCGTTAGCGCGCACCTCGTCGAGCATGGCGCCGCGGATGCGCTGGCTGGCGTAGGTCTCGAAGCGCGCGCCGTGGGTGTCTTCATAGCGTTTGGCGGCGTCGAGCAGGCCGATCATGCCGGCCTGGATCAGGTCGTCGATCTGCACGCTGGCAGGCAGCTTGGCGGCCAGCTGCAAGGCGATGCGACGCACCAGCTGCGCGTGCGCCTTGACCACATCGGCCTGGTCGAGCTTTCCCTGGATCGTGTACATGGTGCAATTCTCGTGAATGCTGGATTGCTGGACGGGCACGCCACGCGGCGCGCCGGCTGGCTCAGGGTCTGGTTCGTTGGTAAGGCATGGCTCGGGTGGCGCTCACGCCGGCACCGCCGGCACCGGCGTCGCGGCAGGGGCCGGCGCCTCGGCGCGCAGCGGCCAGCCGCCGATGCTGCCGGCGGTGCGTCGCAGCGCGCTGGTCGCGGGTGCTGCCGGGAAGGCCTCGACCACGCAGCGGCCAAGCTGCACGCCGCGCGCCACCAGCGGGTCGGCCGGCAGCCAGCCGGCGCACAGCACTTCCACGCCGAGGTACTGGCTGGCGGTACGCGCCAGGTTGCGCAGGATCGCCTGCACGGCGGCTTCGGTGCCGGCCATGTTGACCACCAGGTAGAAGCGGCGCCAGGCATACAGGTGATGCAGGCGCTTGATGCAGGCATAGGCGGCGGTGATCGACGCCAGCTCCGGGCGCATCACGATCACCACGTTGTGCGCGCCGCCGGCAAAGGGCGACAGCGCGCCGTCGGCATCGGCGGTGGCATCGACCAGCACGCTGCGAAAGGCCGACAGCGCCGCGGCGGGCACGTCGAGCCCCGCGCGTTGGCGGCCGGCCGGCAGCACCGATACCGCGCCGCCGGTGCCGACGCCCGCCGCGGCTTCCAGCGGCAGGCGTCCTTCCTGCACGTCGGCGAGCGTGCCGGCCGGGGTCGCGCCGGCGAGCCTGGTCGCGCGCGCCGTGGCCGGGTCTTCGTCGAGCAGCAGTACGCGCTCTCCCTGCATCGCAAGCGCGTGCGAAAGGCCCAGCGCCACCGTGGTGGCGCCGGCACCGCGTTCGCTGGCGACCACGGCGATGCGGCGCGTGGTGCGCGGCGCCAGCATGCGCCGCAGGCTTTCCGCCTGGTCCATGGCGAGCGTGCTCACTGCAGGGCTCCCATGACATCGGCCGCTTCCGCGACAGCGGGTGCTGCCGCGGCGCGGCCGGAGTAATTCTCCAGCACGTCGAGCAGCGCCAGCATGCGGCCCATGCCTTCATTGAGCACGGTGCCCGGCACCGCCGTGCCGGCTCGCACGGTGCGCCCGGCCAGGCGTGCCAGGAACGCCGGCGCGGTCGCGGTTGGCGCGTGTTCGAGGCACAGCACCGACAGGCCAAGCTGCAGCGCCGCGAGTGCGGCACTGGCGGCGTGGCCGGCTTCGGCATCCTGCGCGAAGTGGTCGATGGCATGGCGCAGCGTGCGCAGGCGCGCTTCGGCCGTGTCCGACCATGGCGCCCAGTGCGCCACCTGTGCTGCATCCGGCGCCAGCGCCGGGTCGCACAGCAGATAACGGGTATCGAGCAGCTCGCCGCTGGCGCGGTCGACCAGGCGCACCACCACCAGGCAGGCATCGATGCCGCCTTCGGGAGCGCCCTTGCCACGCGCGGGGCTGTCGGGCACGCGCACGTTGGCGGTGGCCAGCCAGCGCACCGCGTCGCGCTCGCGCACGATGGCGTCGCCGATGGCGTGGAAGGTCAGCGTATCGGCGAGTGCATCGAGCTTCCAGGCGGCGCCTGCGCCCACCACGCGCACGGTCTTGCGCGCGCCCGCGATCCAGCGTTCGCCGGCCTGCTGCCAGCGCGCCAGCGTGGCGGCGGACGGCATCGCGTCGACCACGTTGACCACCCTGCGCGCAGCGCTCATGGCGGCGCGCAGGTTGGCGGCCTCGGCGTCGGCCTCGCCCAGCGGCTGGCCGGCGCGGCCAGCGGCGGTGACGGTGGCGGCAAGCGGCGTGCCGTCGCGGTCGCCCAGCCACAGCGTGTGCTGCAGCGGCTGCGGCGTGCGGCGGCCGGGCACGCTGACCGGCAGCGTGGCCGCCAGCGCCAGCACGTACTGGTCGCAGGCGCGGCTGACGTCGCGGCAGACCGCTTCGCGCACCTGCTGCGCCATCGCGCGCAGCGCGGTATCGCCCGCGGTGCGCTGCTGCCACAGCGAGCGCGCCAGGTCGAAGCCGAGGCCGGCGCCATTGAGTTCCGCGACACACTGGCCCAGCGCATCGGCGCTGTCGGTGAGCGAGCGCAGCACGTCGTCGGCACCGCCCTTCGCGGACTGATCGTCTGCTGCAGCCTGGCGGCGGCGTGCGGCGTCGGCATCGGCAAAGACCGAGCCGCGGCGCGGCGTCAGGAAGGCACGTTCGACCAGCGCGGTGCTGCTGGCCAGCTCCAGGTGCTCGGGCACGCGCTGGCCGGTCGAGGCGTAGAACACCGGCAGCCGATGGCGGATCACCACATCGAGCACCGAGCCCAGGTGGGTAGCTTCATCCAGCTTGCTGATGATGCAGCCGTCGATGCCGCCATCGTCCGGTGCGGCATCGTGGCGGTAGGCATGCACGACTTCATTGAGCGTGTCGCCGTGGCTGGCGCCGTTGAGCAGCAGCACGCGCTGCACCGGCGCGGGCACGCCGGCGAGCATGGCGATCTGCTCCGACAGGCTGCGGTCGCGCTGGCTCATGCCGACGGTGTCGATGATGACCAGGTGCTTGTCCTTCATTGCCGCCAGCGCGAAGCGCAGGTCGGCGGCGTCCTTCACCGCATGCACCGGCACGCCGAGGATGTCGCCATAGATGCGCAGCTGTTCATGCGCGCCGATACGGAAGCTGTCGGTGGTCAGCAACGCCAGCTTGTCGGCGCCGTGGCGCAGCACGAACCGCGCCGCCAGCTTGGCGGTGGTGGTGGTCTTGCCCACGCCGGTGGGCCCGATCAGCGCCAGCACGCCGCCCTGTGCGAACAGCTGGTCTTCGTCGCCCAGCACCGGCACCTTGCTGGCCAGCTCCTTGCGGATCCAGGTCATCGCGGCCGGACGGTCGTAGCCCAGCGGCAGGCGTGCCAGCAGCGTGCGCGCCAGCTGGCCGGAGAAGCCGGCCCCCACCATCCATTCGAACAGCGATTCGCGCAGCGGGTCGCTGGCGGCAACGCCGTGGCCCGCCGCGGTGGGCGCATTGCCGATGCCGGCAAGCTGGCGCTCCAGCATCGCGCGCATCGACTGCAGCTCGCCGCGCAGGTCGCCAATGGCTGCAGGCTCCGCCGCCGGCGCGGGCGGCACATAGGCCTGCGCGCTGGCCGATACGCTGCCCAGGTCGGCATCGCGCATCGCGACGATCTCGACACCGCCCTCTACGGTACGGTTGGACAGCACCACGGCATCGGGGCCCATGGCTTCGCGCACCTGGCGCATGGCTTCACGGCCGTTGGCGGCAACAAATTTAGCTACGCTCATCGTTGGCTCTGTCGGGTGATCGCTCACGCGCCGATCATGGCGGTGATGCGGATATTGCGGTTGTCAGGCACTTCGGCATGCGACAGCACCCGCAGCTGCGGCAGCGTGCGGCGCAGGAAGCGCGCCATCAGCGGGCGCAGCTGCGACGGCACCAGCAGCACCGGGTCCAGCCCCATCTGCTCCTGGCGCCTGACCGCGCCCTGGGTCTGCTGCAGCAGCGCATCGGCCAGGCCTGGCTCGATGCCGCCGCCGTTGGTCAGCGCCTGCGACAGCACCCGCTCGAGGCCGGCGTCGAGGCCGATCACCTGCAGGTCGGCGTTGTTGGGGAACAGTTGCTGCGTGATGGCGCGGCCCATGGCCACGCGCACCATCGCGGTCAGTTCGTTCGGATCGCTGATCTTGGGCGCATGCTCGGCCACCACGTCGAGGATGGTGCGCATGTCGCGGATCGCCACGCCTTCGTCGAGCAGGTTCTGCAGGATCTTCTGCAGCGCCGTCAGCGAGATGGTCTTGGGCACCAGGTCTTCGGTCAGCTTGGGCGCGTCCCTGGCGATGCGGTCCAGCAGCGCCTGCACTTCCTGGCGGCCGAGCAGCTCGGCCGCATGCATGTGGATCAGGTGATTCAGGTGCGTGGCGACCACGGTGCTGGCATCGACCACGGTGTAGCCGTAGGACTGCGCCTGCTCCTTGATGCCCGCGTCGATCCATACTGCAGGCAGGCCGAAGGCGGGATCGCGCGTGGCCGCGCCCGGCAGCGTGCCGCTGACCTGGCCCGGGTTGATCGCCATCCATTGCCCCGGCATGGCTTCGCCGCGGCCGATCTCGACGCCCTTGAGCGTGATGCGGTAGGCGTTGGGCTTGAGTTCCAGGTTGTCGCGGATATGCACCACCGGCACCAGGAAGCCGATTTCCTGCGCCACCTTCTTGCGGATGCTCTTGATGCGGCCGAGCAGTTCGCCATCCTGCGCGCGGTCGACCAGCGTGATCAGGCGATAGCCCACTTCCATGCCAAGCGGGTCGACCAGCGAGACGTCGTCCCAGCTGGCTTCGGTCGACTCCTGCGCGACAGCGGGCGCGCGTTCCTCGCGCTGCCTGACCTGCTGCTGCGTCGCCGCCTTGCGCGACAGGTAGCGGCCCATCCAGACCAGCGCGCCGGACAGCAGCAGGAAGGCGAAATGCGGCATGCCCGGGATGATGCCCATCAGCCCCATGATGCCGGCGGTCAGGTACAACACGCGCGGGTTGGAGAACAGCTGCCCGGTCAGCTGTTCGCCGACATCCTGCTCATTGGCCACGCGCGACACGATCACGCCGGCCGCGGTGGAGATCACCAGCGCCGGGATCTGCGCGACCAGGCCGTCGCCGATGGTCAGCAGCGTGTAGTTGTGCACTGCGGTGCCGAAGTCCAGGTCGTGCTGCACCATGCCCACCACCATGCCCGCGGCGACGTTGATGAACATGATGATCAGGCCCGCCACGGCGTCACCGCGCACGAACTTGCTGGCACCGTCCATGGCGCCGTAGAAGTCGGATTCCTGCGCCACTTCGGCGCGGCGCTTCTTGGCCGCCGCTTCGTCGATCAGGCCGGCGTTGAGGTCGGCATCGATCGACATCTGCTTGCCGGGCATCGAGTCCAGCATGAAGCGCGCGCCCACCTCGGCAATCCGGCCCGCGCCCTTGGTGATGACCATGAAGTTGATCACCACCAGGATCGCGAACACCACGATGCCGACCGCGAAGTTGCCGCCCACCAGGAAGTGGCCGAACGCTTCCACCACTTTGCCGGCGGCGTCCGGGCCGGTATGGCCTTCGAGCAGCACCACGCGAGTGGAGGCGACATTCAGCGACAGGCGCAGCAGCGTGGTAAACAGCAGCACCGCGGGGAACGCGGCAAAGTCCAGCGGCTTCTGCGTGTACATGCTGACCAGCAGCACCATGATCGCCAGCGCGATATTGAAGGTGAACAGCAGATCCAGCACGAAGGCCGGCAGCGGCAGGATCATCATCCCCAGGATCATGATGATCAGCAGCGGCCCGGTGAAGGCCTTCATCTGGCCGGCCGAGCGCAGGCCAGGCAGGTTCAGCAATGAGCTCAGAGCATTCATTCGCGGCTTTCCGGTACGGCGAGTTCATCAGGCACCAGCAGGTCCGACGGCGCCTGCGGCTGCGGGCCCTGCGAGTAGTGCCAGTGCTTCAGTTGGTAGACCCAGGCCAGCACTTCGGCCACGGCGGTATAGAGTCCGGCGGGGATCTCGTGGCCCAGCTCCACGTGGCGGTGCAGCGCGCGCGCCAGCGGCGGCGCCGACATCAGCGGCACGCGGTGCTCGGCGGCCAGCGCGCGGATGCGCGCGGCGACTTCGCCGGTGCCCTTGGCCACCACGCGCGGCGCGCCCATGCGGCCCTCTTCATAGCGCAGCGCCACGGCGAAGTGCGTGGGGTTGGTCACCACCACGTCGGCCTTGGGCACCTCGGTCATCATGCGGCGGCGGGCCATGGCGCGCTGCTGCTGGCGGATGCGGTTCTTGATATGCGGATCGCCCTCGCTCTCCTTGAATTCCTGCTTGACCTCTTCCTTGGTCATGCGCAGCTTCTTGAAGAACTCCCAGTACTGCCAGGGCACGTCGATGGCCGCCACCACCAGCAGCGACAGCGACACCACCAGGCAGCAGTACAGCACCAGGTCGACCATGTGCAGCAGCGCTTCCTGCACCGGTGCGTTCATCAGCGCGATCGCCTCAGGCAGGCGCTGCCACAGCACCCAGGCGCCGACCGCGCCGACCAGCAGCGACTTGGCCACCGCCTTGAGCAACTCCACCAGGGAATGCGCGGAGAACAGGCGGCCCAATCCGGCCATCGGCGACATGCGCGAGAACTGCGGCGCGAACGACTTGGCCGAGAACACCCAGCCGCCCAGCATCAGCGGCGCGGCCAGTGCGGCAACGCCGAACAGCAGCAGCAGCGGCAGGAAGGCGAGCAGGCTGTCCCACACCATCAGCGCGAAGCGCGACAGCATGCGCGAGGTATCAAAGGCGGTTTCCCGCTCGAAGCGCAGCGCGCCCTGCATGACCTGATTGAGGCTGCGGCCCATGTGGCCGCCCAGCGTCCACAGGCCGAGGACGCCGGCGATCAGCATGATGAACGTGGCCAGCTCGCGCGAACGCACCACCTGCCCCTCCTCGCGCGCCTTTTCCAGGCGCCGGGGTGAGGCGGGTTCGGTTTTCTCGAGATCGCTTTCTTCGGACATCCACGCTCCGTGCGAAGCGGCAGGCCGCTATTCGTCAGCACGGATTATCGAAGCGTGGGGGGCTTCCCATTCATGGGAAAAGGCGGGGGATTTGGGTGTTGTTTGGGAGATCGGGGGACTTGGGGGATTAACGGCGGGGGGTTGGGA
>NZ_SMNY01000077.1:0-1979 GCF_004353535.1 Cupriavidus sp. L7L | reverse complement strand
CTTTGCCTACCAGGCCAACGGCGTCCAGGTGCTGTCGGACGTGTCCTTCAGCGTCCCTGCTGGGGAGGTCATCGGCGTGGTTGGCGTCTCAGGCGCTGGCAAGACAACTCTTATCCGATTGCTGCAACGCCTGTATATCGCCACGAGCGGACGGGTCTTCATCGATGGGATCGATCTCGCCACGGTCGATGCCACCTGGCTGCGGCGCCAGATCGGTGTGGTCTCCCAGGATTGCGCGTTGCTGAACCTGTCGGTACGGGACAACATCGCCATCTCCAATCCGGAGTTGTCCCTGCAAGACGTGATGGCCGCAGCCGAACTCGCTGGCGCGCACGACTTCGTCAATGTGCTGCCCCAGGGCTACGACACCGTGATTGGCGAGCGCGGCAGTCTGCTCTCCGGTGGTCAGCGCGCCCGGATCGCCATCGCCCGGGCGCTGGTCACCAACCCGCGACTGCTGCTCCTCGACGAAGCCACCGCCAGCCTCGATTACGAGTCCGAGCGCGGCAGTCTGCTCTCCGGTGGTCAGCGCGCCCGGATCGCCATCGCCCGGGCGCTGGTCACCAACCCGCGACTGCTGCTCCTCGACGAAGCCACCGCCAGCCTCGATTACGAGTCCGAGCGCGTCATTCACGACAACCTGGAGAAGATTTGCGCGGGCCGCACGGTCTTCATCGTTGCCCACCGTCTGTCGACGCTGCGCCTGGCTGACCGCATCCTGGTGCTCGACAACGGTCAACTGGTCGAGCAAGGCCACCATATCGAACTGATCGCCCAGCCGGCAGGCAAGTATCGCGCCCTCTTCGAGGCCTCGCGCGTACTGGAAACGCTGACGGTCAAGCATAAGGCGCCTGTGCAGCCGCTGCCGGGAGGCACGCATGTCTGAACTTCGTAACGCAGAAAAGCAATCGCCAGCCGAGACGTTTGCCACGGCAGCGATGGGCATCACCAACCGCCGCCCGGCGCGCATGGCAAAGATCGTCGCTACAAGCATCTGTGCCATGGCCGCGGTAGCACTCGTCTATGCGGTGTTCGCCAGGATCGATGTCGTGGTATCGGCGCAAGGCAAGGTCATCCCCTCTGGCAAGTCCAAGGTGGTGCAGCCGCTCGAAGCCGGCGTCGTGCGCCAGATCTACGTGCGCGATGGCCAGAAGGTCAAGGCCGGCGATGTCCTGATCGAACTGGACCCGACCACCACCGCCGCCGACCGCGATCGCCTGCAGCGCGATCACTGGGAGGCTGAGGCCGAGGTGCAGCGACTCACAGCGCTGCTGGACGGCAAGGCTACCATGCGGGCCATCGAGGGGCTGCCGGACGATATCGCCCGCACGCAGCGGGCGCTGCTCACCAGCGCCCTGGCCGAGCACCGCGCCAAGATGGCGGCGCTTGATGCTGAGATCGCGCGCAAACGTGCCGACCGCGACGGCGCCGCCGCCAGCCTCGAGCAGATCCGGGAAAGCCTGCCGCTGGTCACGAAGAAGAACGACATGCGCGAGGAACTGGTCAAGACCGGACACATCGCCGAGACGGGCCTGATCGAGACGCGGCTCGAACTGATCAATCTCAAGAAGGAACTGGCCCTGCAGACCAACCGGCTGGCCGAGGCCAATGCCGGGCTGAATGCCGCGCATCAGCAGCGTGCGCAAGCCGTTGCTGAGTTCACCGCCCGCAATTCCGCTGAACTCGCCGAGGAGAGCCGCAAGGCCGCGACCGCCGAACTGGAGTTGGTCAAGGCTACCCAGCGCCGTGATCTGCAGATCCTGCGGGCGCCCATTGATGGCGTCGTGCAGCAACTGGCGGTCACGACCGTTGGCGGCGTGGTCACCCAGGCACAGCCCGTGGCGATCGTTGTGCCGGAAAACACTGCCCTGGAGGTAGACGCCCAAGTCCAGAACAAGGACATCGGCTATGTGAAGCCCGGCCAACGCGTCATCACCAAGGTCGAAACGTTCGACTTCACGCGTTTCGGCTACATCGAG
>NZ_SMNY01000076.1:0-464 GCF_004353535.1 Cupriavidus sp. L7L | reverse complement strand
GGAGACAGACATCGGGTGCTAACGTCCGGTGTCAAGAGGGAAACAACCCAGACCGCCAGCTAAGGTCCCCAAATATAGCTAAGTGGGAAACGAAGTGGGAAGGCTAAAACAGTCAGGAGGTTGGCTTAGAAGCAGCCACCCTTTAAAGAAAGCGTAATAGCTCACTGATCGAGTCGTCCTGCGCGGAAGATGTAACGGGGCTAAGCTATATACCGAAGCTGCGGACGCACGCAAGTGCGTGGTAGGAGAGCGTTCTGTAAGCCTGTGAAGGTGTCTTGTAAAGGATGCTGGAGGTATCAGAAGTGCGAATGCTGACATGAGTAGCGATAAAGGGGGTGAAAGGCCCCCTCGCCGTAAGCCCAAGGTTTCCTACGCAACGTTCATCGGCGTAGGGTGAGTCGGCCCCTAAGGCGAGGCAGAGATGCGTAGCTGATGGGAAGCAGGTTAATATTCCTGCACCGTCG
>NZ_SMNY01000075.1:0-909 GCF_004353535.1 Cupriavidus sp. L7L | reverse complement strand
GCGTGGTAGGAGAGCGTTCTGTAAGCCTGTGAAGGTGTCTTGTAAAGGATGCTGGAGGTATCAGAAGTGCGAATGCTGACATGAGTAGCGATAAAGGGGGTGAAAGGCCCCCTCGCCGTAAGCCCAAGGTTTCCTACGCAACGTTCATCGGCGTAGGGTGAGTCGGCCCCTAAGGCGAGGCAGAGATGCGTAGCTGATGGGAAGCAGGTTAATATTCCTGCACCGTCGTATGATGCGATGGGGGGACGGATCGCGGAAGGTTGTCCGGGTGTTGGAAGTCCCGGTCCCTGCATTGGAGAAGGCGCTCAGGCAAATCCGGGCGCGGGATTCAAGGATGTGGGGCGAGCGGCCTAGTGCTGCGAAGCAATTGGAAGTGGTTCCAAGAAAAGCCTCTAAGCTTCAGTCATACGAGACCGTACCGCAAACCGACACAGGTGGGCGAGATGAGTATTCTAAGGCGCTTGAGAGAACTCGGGAGAAGGAACTCGGCAAATTGGTACCGTAACTTCGGGATAAGGTACGCCCTGGTAGCTTGACTGGCCTGCGCCAGAAGGGTGAAGGGGTTGCAATAAAATGGTGGCTGCGACTGTTTAATAAAAACACAGCACTCTGCAAACACGAAAGTGGACGTATAGGGTGTGACGCCTGCCCGGTGCCGGAAGATTAAATGATGGGGTGCAAGCTCTTGATTGAAGTCCCGGTAAACGGCGGCCGTAACTATAACGGTCCTAAGGTAGCGAAATTCCTTGTCGGGTAAGTTCCGACCTGCACGAATGGCGTAACGATGGCCACACTGTCTCCTCCCGAGACTCAGCGAAGTTGAAGTGTTTGTGATGATGCAATCTCCCCGCGGCTAGACGGAAAGACCCCATGAACCTTTACTGTAGCTTTGCATTGGACTTTGAACCG
>NZ_SMNY01000074.1:0-18957 GCF_004353535.1 Cupriavidus sp. L7L | reverse complement strand
CACCCCGTTCTTCAACAACTACCGCCCGCAGTTCTACTTCCGTACGACCGACGTGACCGGCTCGATCGAGCTGCCGAAGGACAAGGAAATGGTCATGCCGGGTGACAACGTGTCGATCACCGTCAAGCTGATCGCCCCGATCGCCATGGAAGAAGGCCTGCGCTTCGCTATCCGCGAAGGTGGCCGTACCGTCGGCGCCGGCGTCGTGGCAAAGATCCTCGACTAAGCTGTTCGATTGCGAACGCGGCACCAACCGGCCGCGTTCGTTGCCAGAAAGGGTTGGCGCTAGCGTCAGCTCTCAGTAGTTTTAGGGGTATAGCTCAACTGGCAGAGCGTCGGTCTCCAAAACCGAAGGTTGGGGGTTCGATTCCCTCTGCCCCTGCCAAATCAATCAGCCGCGTCGCGAGGAGCAATCGTGACGCGGCTTAGTCTCGTTTGCGAAACATGGCCAATCCCAATGTTGAAACCGTGAACGCCAACAGCGGCAAGTGGATGCTCGGCGTCGCGGTGCTGCTGGTGGTTGCCGGCGTCATCGGTTTCTATGCACTCGCACAGCAACCGTCTTATGTACGTGGCGCTGCGCTGTTCGGCGGTATTGCACTGGGTGTCGTCGTTGCACTGGTGTCGGCACCGGGCAAGGACTTCATTGGGTTCGCCAAGGAATCGTATCGGGAAGTTCGCAAGGTCGTCTGGCCGACGCGCAAGGAATCCGGACAGATGACGGGGCTGGTCTTCGTCTTTGTCGTCATCATGGCACTGTTCCTGTGGTCGGCGGACAAGCTCATCGAGTGGATCGTGTTTTCGCTCGTGCTGGGCTGGAAATAAGAGGTAGCACATGACCGATAACGCTCAGCAGGAAACCACCGCGCCGGAATCGCCTTCGTCGAAGAAGCGCTGGTATGTCGTGCATGCCTACTCCGGCATGGAGAAGAGCGTGCAGCGCGCGCTGCAGGAGCGCATCGAGCGCGCCGAGATGCAGGACAAGTTTGGCCGCATCCTGGTGCCGTCCGAAGAAGTCGTGGAAATCAAGGGCGGCCACAAGTCGGTCACCGAGCGTCGTTTCTTCCCGGGCTACGTGCTGGTGGAAATGGAAATGACCGACGAAACCTGGCACCTGGTGAAGAACACCAGCAAGGTTACCGGTTTCGTGGGCGGCGCCCGCAACCGCCCGAGCCCGATCTCGCAGCGCGAAGTCGACAAGATCATGACCCAGATGCAGGAAGGGGTCGAGAAGCCGCGTCCCAAGACGCTGTTCGAAGTGGGAGAAATGGTGCGCGTCAAGGACGGCCCGTTCACCGACTTCAACGGCAACGTGGAAGAAGTGAACTACGAGAAATCGCGCCTGCGCGTCTCGGTCACCATCTTCGGACGTGCAACGCCGGTCGAGCTCGAGTTCGGTCAGGTCGAGAAGGTTTAAGGAATTTGCCGGTTGTCGGCCGTGAGGCAGCAACGGGCAACGGCAATGCCCCAGGGCGTTGCCAAAGAGGAGCGTGAGGCCGTGCCACCGGTGCGGCGACAGCGCGTTACGACTCAACAGGATCGCAAGCCCTACGTGGGGCGATCCGGATTGGAGTAGAAATGGCCAAGAAGATCATTGGCTTTATCAAGCTGCAGATTCCGGCTGGTAAGGCAAATCCCTCCCCGCCCGTTGGTCCCGCACTGGGTCAGCGTGGTCTGAACATCATGGAGTTCTGCAAGGCGTTCAACGCCCAGACCCAAGGCATGGAGCCTGGTCTGCCGGTGCCGGTGGTGATTACCGCCTTCGCCGACAAGAGCTTCACCTTCGTGATGAAGTCGCCGCCGGCGACCGTGCTGATCAAGAAGGCAGCCGGCATCACCAAGGGTTCGCCGAAGCCCCATACCGACAAGGTTGGCAAGATCACCCGCGCCCAAGCTGAAGAAATCGCCAAGGCCAAGAACGCTGACCTGACCGCCGCCGACCTGGACGCCGCCGTGCGTACCATCGCCGGTTCGGCTCGTTCGATGGGCATCACCGTGGAGGGTCTGTAAATGGCTAAGGTTTCCAAGCGCGTCGCCGCCAACAAGGCGAAGATCGAGCGTACCAAGTTCTACCCGATCGACGAGGCCCTGGGCCTGGTGAAGGGCTGCGCCTCGGCGAAGTTCGACGAGTCGATCGACGTGGCCGTGCAACTGGGTATCGACGCCAAAAAGTCGGACCAGGTGGTTCGTGGTTCCGTGGTGCTGCCCGCCGGTACCGGCAAGTCGGTGCGCGTGGCTGTGTTCGCCCAGGGCGACAAGGCCGAGGCCGCCAAGGCCGCCGGTGCTGACATCGTTGGCATGGAAGACCTGGCTGAGCAAGTCAAGGCTGGCAACCTGAACTTCGACGTCGTGATCGCTTCGCCGGACACGATGCGTATCGTCGGTACGCTGGGCCAGATCCTGGGCCCGCGCGGCCTGATGCCGAACCCGAAGGTCGGTACCGTGACCCCCGACGTGGCCCAGGCCGTGAAGAACGCCAAGGCCGGTCAGGTCCAGTTCCGTGTCGACAAGGCCGGTATCATCCACGCCACCATCGGCCGCCGTTCGTTCGAAGACGCCGCGCTGAAGAGCAACCTGTCGGCGCTGCTGGACGCGCTGGTCAAGGCCAAGCCGGCCACCAGCAAGGGCGTGTACCTGCGCAAGATCGCTGTTTCGTCGACCATGGGCGTCGGCGTGCGTGTCGACCAGGCTACGCTGGCTGCCTGAGCTGACGGCAAATTGCTGACCGGCACCCGATAACACCGGTCGGCAAAAAGAATTGAAGACCCTGGCCAATGGCGAGGGTCGTCTCCGGACCGCAAGGGATGGAGCATGGCTTTGGGCAGCGGTGCTCGCTGGATGCGCAAGCATCGGCAGGCATCGCTGGTTATCAAAGACCGCTGGTGTCCTTGTCCGCGGCAGTGATGCGGAAAGGGCTTAATCGGTCGGAACGTGCGGCAAGGCTTCATGCCTGAGCGACGTCTTCCGGCCAGCCAGCGCAGATGGCGCACCCGAAGGGATTGAAGCAACCGGGCACTGACCCGGGTGATTCGGGCCAATCGGACGCCGTTCGTTTGTGCTGACGTGAAGGCTCCGGTATAGCCGGAGACCCAGCGTCATTTTGGAGCTTAACCGTGCCACTCAATATTGAAGATAAGAAGGCCGTCGTTGCTGAGGTCTCGGCGCAAGTCGCCAAGGCCCAGACCATCGTCGTCGCCGAATATCGCGGCATTGCGGTTGGCGATCTGACCAAGCTGCGTGCTGCCGCTCGCCAGCAAGGCGTGTACCTGCGTGTTCTGAAGAACACGCTGGCTCGCCGTGCCGTCGAAGGTACGCCGTTTGCAGGCCTCGCAGAGCAGATGACCGGTCCGCTGATCTACGGTATTTCCGAAGATGCAGTGGCCTCGGCCAAGGTTCTGAACGACTTCGCCAAGACCAACGACAAGCTGGTCCTGCGCGCCGGGTCGTATGACGGCAAGGTTCTCGACGCTGCCGCCGTGAAGGCGCTGGCCTCGATCCCGACCCGCGACGAACTGATTGCTCAGCTGCTGGGCGTGATGCAGGCACCGGTGTCGGGCTTCGCCCGTCTGCTGGCTGCCCTGGCCGCCAAGAAGGAAGAAGGCGCTCCCGCGGAAGCGGAAGCCGCCGGCGCCTAAGGCAATCCAGGCCGAGCATCGAAAGATCGCATTACCGATACCGAATCAAAATCTAGTAGGAGTATTTCAAATGGCAATCACCAAAGACGACATCCTGGAAGCCGTTGGCGCGATGTCCGTGATGGAACTGAACGACCTGGTCAAGGCGTTCGAAGAGAAGTTTGGCGTGTCGGCTGCTGCCATGGCCGTGGCTGCTGCTCCGGGCGCTGGCGGTGCCGCCGCTGCTGAAGAGCAGACCGAGTTCAACGTGATCCTGGCCGAAGTCGGCGCCAACAAGGTTGGCGTGATCAAGGCCGTTCGCGAAATCACCGGTCTGGGCCTGAAGGAAGCCAAGGACCTGGTCGATGGCGCACCGAAGCCCGTCAAGGAAGGCGTGGACAAGGCCGCTGCTGCCGAAGCCAAGAAGAAGCTGGAAGACGCCGGCGCCAAGGTCGACGTCAAGTAATGTTGTACTCGCGTGCCCTTGCGGCACGCGAATGGGGCTGGCAAAGGGAAATTCCCGGCGCCAGCCTTTTTGCGCTTGTGCGATTGTGTTTTAGTCACCACTCGGCACAGCGGCAAAGTTACAAAATGTGATGTTTGCGGGTCCCGGCACCACTTCATTTGCCGGCAACTCAGCAGAGGCCAAACATCAGTGGCACACTAAGTGGTTGCTGCTGATGTTTGTCTTCTGAACCGACTGCAGAAGACAAGTTTGGTCGGGTGTCCCCCGGGTGAGTGCAGGCGTTGCGCTGATGCGACGACCACACCGCCCGCAGCGTGCGGACACCGTCAGCCAGAGGTTGGTAGCGGCCAACCGCCAAATCCCCTCCCAGTCGCTGAACACCTCAGGCGCGGCCAGGTCCAGCCGTCCTGCGATGATTCGGAGATCCCATGGCGTACAGCTTCACCGAAAAGAAGCGCATTCGCAAAAGTTTTGCGAAGCGCGCGACGGTACATCAGGTTCCATTCCTGCTTGCCACTCAGATTGAATCCTACACCCAGTTCTTGCAAGCGGAAACGCCGACCGCGCGTCGCAAGAGCGAAGGCCTCCAGGCCGCATTCAACGCAATCTTCCCGATCTCCTCGCATAACGGGCTCGCCCGTATGGAGTTCGTCTCGTATCACCTGTCCAACCCGCCGTTCGACGTCAAGGAATGTCAGCAGCGTGGCCTGACCTTCCACTCGGCCCTGCGCGCCAAGGTTCGCCTGATCATCAACGATCGCGAGAACCCGGGCAAGGTCAAGGAAGTGAAGGAGCAGGAAGTCTAC
Organism: Cupriavidus sp. L7L; assembly: GCF_004353535.1. Classification (NCBI taxonomy): domain Bacteria; kingdom Pseudomonadati; phylum Pseudomonadota; class Betaproteobacteria; order Burkholderiales; family Burkholderiaceae; genus Cupriavidus; species Cupriavidus sp. L7L. The sequence continues at coordinate 14,071 of NZ_SMNY01000074.1, read as the reverse complement.
ATGGGTGAGATCCCCCTGATGACTTCCACCGGTTCGTTCGTGATCAACGGCACCGAGCGTGTCATCGTCTCGCAGCTGCACCGCTCGCCCGGCGTGTTCTTCGAGCACGACAAGGGCAAGACCCACAGCTCGGGCAAGCTGCTGTTCTCGGCCCGTATCATCCCCTACCGCGGTTCGTGGCTGGACTTCGAGTTCGACCCGAAGGACATCCTGTACTTCCGCGTCGACCGCCGCCGCAAGATGCCGGTGACGATCCTGCTGAAGTCGATCGGCCTGACCCCGGAACAGATCCTCGCGCACTTCTTCGTGTTCGACAACTTCACGCTGCAGTCGGAAGGCGCGCAGCTGGAGTTCGTGCCCGAGCGCCTGCGCGGTGAAGTCGCGCGCTTCGACATCGCCGACAAGAACGGCCGCGTGGTGGTCGAGAAGGACAAGCGGATCAACGCCAAGCACATCCGCGACCTGGACTCGGCCGGCACCAAGCTGATCAGCGTGCCGGAAGACTACCTGCTGGGCCGCGTGCTGGCCAAGAACATCATCGACCCGGATACCGGCGAGGTGATTGCCAACGCCAACGACGAGCTGACCGAAACGCTGCTGGAAAACCTGCGCGAAGCCGGCGTCAAGCAGATCCAGACCCTGTACACCAACGATCTGGACCAGGGCCCGTACATGTCGCAGACCCTGCGCGTGGACGAGACCGCCGACCAGACCGCCGCGCGTATCGCGATCTACCGCATGATGCGCCCGGGCGAGCCGCCGACCGAAGAAGCCGTGGAAGCGCTGTTCCAGCGCCTGTTCTACAGCGAAGAGTCGTACGACCTGTCGCGCGTTGGCCGCATGAAGGTCAACAGCCGCCTGGGCCGCCCCAGCGGTGAAGGCGCCATGGTGCTGCAGGACGAGGACATCCTCGAGACCATCAAGATCCTGGTCAACCTGCGCAACGGCAAGGGCGAGGTCGATGACATCGACCACCTGGGCAACCGTCGCGTGCGTTGCGTCGGCGAACTGGCCGAAAACCAGTTCCGCGCCGGCCTGTCGCGCGTGGAGCGCGCCGTCAAGGAACGTCTGGGCCAGGCCGAGACCGAGAACCTGATGCCGCACGACCTGATCAACTCGAAGCCGATCTCGTCGGCGATCCGCGAGTTCTTCGGTTCGTCGCAGCTGTCGCAGTTCATGGACCAGACCAACCCGCTGTCCGAGATCACGCACAAGCGCCGTGTCTCCGCACTGGGCCCGGGCGGTCTGACCCGCGAGCGCGCAGGCTTTGAAGTCCGCGACGTGCACCCGACCCACTACGGCCGCGTGTGCCCGATCGAAACGCCGGAAGGTCCGAACATTGGTCTGATCAACTCGCTGGCACTGTATGCGCGCCTGAACGAGTACGGCTTCCTGGAAACCCCGTACCGCAAGGTCGAGAACAGCAAGCTGACCGACCAGGTCGACTACCTGTCCGCGATCGAGGAAGGCAAGTACGTGGTGGCGCAGGCCAACGCGACCGTCGACGCCGACGGCAACCTGACCGACGAACTGGTGTCGGCGCGCGAAGGCTCCGAGCGTGAAACCCGTATGGTGACGCCGGACCGCGTGCAGTACATCGACGTGGCGCCGTCGCAGATCGTGTCGGCCGCTGCCTCGCTGGTGCCGTTCCTGGAACACGATGACGCGAACCGTGCACTGATGGGCGCGAACATGCAGCGTCAGGCCGTGCCTTGCCTGCGTCCGGACAAGCCGCTGGTCGGTACCGGTATCGAGCGCACTGTGGCGGTCGACTCGGGTACTGCCGTGCAGGCAATGCGTGGCGGCGTGGTCGACTACGTCGACGCGATGCGTATCGTGATCCGCGTGAACGACGACGAAGCCGTGGCCGGTGAAGTCGGCGTGGACATCTACAACCTGATCAAGTACACGCGCTCGAACCAGAACACCAACATCAACCAGCGTCCGATGGTGAAGGTCGGCGATCACGTTGCCCGCGGCGACGTGATTGCCGACGGCGCCTCGACCGACCTGGGCGAGCTGGCACTGGGCCAGAACATGCTGGTGGCGTTCATGCCGTGGAACGGCTACAACTTCGAGGATTCGATCCTGATCTCGGAGCGTGTGGTGGCCGAAGACCGCTATACATCGATCCACATCGAGGAACTGTCGGTCGTTGCCCGCGACACCAAGCTGGGACCCGAGGAAATTACGCGCGATATCTCGAACCTGGCCGAAGCCCAGCTGGCTCGCCTGGACGAGTCGGGCATCACCTACATCGGCGCCGAGGTTGAAGCCGGCGACGTGCTGGTGGGCAAGGTCACGCCGAAGGGCGAGACCCAGCTGACCCCGGAAGAGAAGCTGCTGCGCGCGATCTTCGGCGAGAAGGCATCGGACGTGAAGGACACCTCGCTGCGCGTGCCGTCGGGCATGAGCGGCATCGTGATCGACGTCCAGGTCTTCACCCGCGAAGGCGTGACCCGCGACAAGCGCGCCCAGTCGATCATCGACGACGAGCTGAAGCGCTACCGCCTGGACCTGAACGACCAGCTGCGTATCGTGGAAGGCGATGCCTTCCAGCGTCTGGAGCGCCTGCTGATCGACAAGACCGTCAACGGCGGTCCGAAGAAGCTGGCCAAGGGCGCCAAGATCACCAAGGAATACCTGGCTGACGTCGACAAGTACCACTGGTTCGACATCCGTCCGGCCGACGAGGAACTGGCTGCCCAGCTGGAAGCCGTCAAGGAAGCCATCGAGCAGAAGCGCCACGAGTTCGACCTGGCCTTCGAAGAGAAGCGCAAGAAGCTGACGCAGGGCGACGAACTGCCGCCGGGCGTGATCAAGATGGTCAAGGTCTACCTGGCCGTCAAGCGCCGCCTGCAGCCTGGCGACAAGATGGCAGGCCGTCACGGTAACAAGGGTGTGGTGTCGAAGATCGTCCCGATCGAAGACATGCCGTACATGGCGGACGGTACCCCGGCCGACATCGTGCTGAACCCGCTGGGCGTGCCGTCGCGGATGAACGTGGGCCAGATCCTGGAAACCCACCTGGGCTGGGCCGCGCGCGGCCTGGGCCAGCGCATCGGCGACATGCTCAAGGCCTCGGCCAAGGCGCAGGAACTGCGCACGCTGCTCTCGCAGATCTACAACGAGAGCGGCAAGCCGGAAGACCTGGACAGCCTGAGCGACGCCGAAGTGCTGGAACTGGCGCACAACCTGAAGAAGGGCGTGCCGTTCGCGACGCCGGTGTTCGACGGTGCGCACGAGAAGGAAATCAAGCGCATGCTCGACCTGGCCTACCCGGACGAGATCGCCGCCGAGAAGGGCCTGACGGCTTCCAAGCAGCAGGTCACGCTGCACGACGGCCGCACCGGCGAAGCGTTCGAGCGTCCGGTCACGCTGGGTGTGATGCACATGCTGAAGCTGCACCACCTGGTCGACGACAAGATGCACGCACGTTCCACCGGCCCGTACTCGCTGGTGACGCAGCAGCCGCTGGGCGGTAAGGCCCAGTTCGGTGGCCAGCGTTTCGGTGAGATGGAAGTGTGGGCACTGGAAGCCTACGGCGCGTCCTACGTGCTGCAGGAAATGCTGACGGTCAAGTCCGATGACGTGAACGGCCGTACCAAGGTGTACGAGAACATCGTCAAGGGCGAGCACTCGATCGATGCCGGCATGCCGGAATCGTTCAACGTGCTGGTGAAGGAAATTCGCTCGCTGGGTATCGACATCGACCTCGATCGCTACTGATCGAGACGATGCGGGTGCCCGCCACGGCGGGCACCCACCAGCGCAGGATTTCCCACAGGATTGAATGCCGCGGCACCGGACAGACTCCGGAGCGGCGGCGAAACAAGGAGTTGCAATGAAAGCATTGCTCGATCTCTTTAAGCAGGTACAGCAGGAAGAGCAGTTCGACGCGATCAAGATCGGCCTGGCCTCGCCCGAGAAGATCCGTTCGTGGTCGTACGGCGAAGTGAAGAAGCCGGAAACGATCAACTACCGTACGTTCAAGCCGGAACGCGACGGCCTGTTCTGCGCCAAGATCTTTGGCCCGATCAAGGACTACGAGTGCCTGTGCGGCAAGTACAAGCGCCTGAAGCACCGCGGCGTGATCTGCGAGAAGTGCGGCGTTGAAGTGACGCTGGCCAAGGTGCGCCGCGAGCGCATGGGCCACATCGAACTGGCCGCGCCGACCGCGCACATCTGGTTCCTGAAGTCGCTGCCGTCGCGCCTGGGCATGGTCCTGGACATGACGCTGCGCGACATCGAGCGCGTACTGTACTTCGAAGCATTCGTGGTGCTCGAGCCCGGCATGACCCCGCTCAAGAAGAGCCAGATCATGTCGGAAGACGACTACCTGGCGAAGTGCGACGAGTACGGCGAGGGCGAGTTCGTCGCCATGATGGGTGCCGAGGGCATCCGTGAACTGCTGCGCGGCATCGACATCGAGAAGCAGATCGAACAGATCCGCGCCGAGCTGCAGGCCACCGGTTCCGAAGCCAAGATCAAGAAATTCGCCAAGCGCCTGAAGGTGCTCGAGGCCTTCCAGCGTTCGGGCATCAAGCCCGAGTGGATGATCCTCGAAGTGCTGCCGGTGCTGCCGCCCGAGCTGCGTCCGCTGGTGCCGCTGGACGGCGGCCGCTTCGCGACCTCGGACCTGAACGACCTGTATCGCCGCGTCATCAACCGTAACAACCGCCTGAAGCGCCTGCTGGAGCTGAAGGCGCCTGAGATCATCGTGCGCAACGAAAAGCGCATGCTGCAGGAAGCGGTTGACTCGCTGCTGGACAACGGCCGTCGCGGCAAGGCGATGACCGGCGCCAACAAGCGTCCGCTGAAGTCCCTGGCCGAAATGATCAAGGGCAAGGGCGGCCGTTTCCGTCAGAACCTGCTGGGCAAGCGCGTCGACTACTCGGGCCGTTCGGTCATCGTGGTGGGCCCGACGCTCAAGCTGCACCAGTGCGGCCTGCCCAAGCTGATGGCGCTCGAGCTGTTCAAGCCCTTCATCTTCCACAAGCTGGAAACGATGGGCATCGCCACCACCATCAAGGCGGCGAAGAAGGAAGTCGAAAGCCAGACCCCGGTGGTGTGGGACATCCTCGAAGAGGTGATCCGCGAGCACCCGGTGATGCTGAACCGTGCGCCGACGCTGCACCGCCTGGGTATCCAGGCGTTCGAGCCGGTGCTGATCGAAGGCAAGGCCATCCAGCTGCACCCGCTGGTCTGCGCGGCGTTCAACGCCGACTTCGACGGTGACCAGATGGCTGTCCACGTCCCGCTGTCGCTGGAAGCGCAGATGGAAGCCCGCACCCTGATGCTGGCCTCCAACAACGTGCTGTTCCCGGCCAACGGCGACCCGTCGATCGTGCCGTCGCAAGACGTGGTGCTGGGTCTGTACTACACGACCCGCGACAAGATCAACGGCCGCGGCGAGGGCATGACCTTTGCCGACATCAGCGAAGTGATCCGCGCCTACGAGAACAAGGAAGTCGAGCTGGCTTCCCGCGTGAACGTGCGTATCACCGAGTATGAGCTGGTCGACAAGGACGCCGAAGGCGACGCCCGTTTCGCACCCAAGATCACGCTGCAGGCCACCACGGTCGGCCGCGCGATCCTGTCCGAGATCCTGCCGAAGGGCCTGCCGTTCTCGGTGCTGAACAAGCCGCTGAAGAAGAAGGAAATCTCGCGCCTGATCAACACCGCGTTCCGCAAGTGCGGCCTGCGCGAGACCGTGATCTTCGCCGACAAGCTGCTGCAGTCGGGCTTCCGCCTGGCAACCCGCGCCGGTATCTCGATCGCCATCGACGACATGCTGGTGCCGCCCGCCAAGGAAAAGATCATCGCCGAGGCCTCGGCCAAGGTGAAGGAATACGACAAGCAGTACATGTCGGGTCTGGTGACCGACCAGGAACGCTACAACAACGTCGTGGACATCTGGGGCGCCGCCGGCGACCAGGTCGGCAAGGCGATGATGGAGCAGCTCCAGCACGAGGACGTGGTCGACCGCGAAGGCAAGACCGTGAAGCAAGAGTCGTTCAACTCCATCTACATGATGGCCGACTCGGGCGCACGGGGTTCCGCAGCGCAGATCCGCCAGCTGGCCGGTATGCGTGGCCTGATGGCCAAGCCGGATGGCTCGATCATTGAAACGCCGATTACGGCGAACTTCCGTGAAGGCCTGAACGTTCTGCAGTACTTCATCTCGACCCACGGTGCCCGTAAGGGCCTGGCGGATACGGCACTGAAGACCGCGAACTCGGGTTACCTGACCCGTCGTCTGGTCGACGTGACCCAGGATCTGGTCGTGGTGGAAGACGATTGCGGCACCTCCAACGGCGTGGCCATGAAGGCCCTGGTCGAAGGCGGTGAAGTGATCGAAGCCCTGCGCGACCGTATCCTCGGCCGTGTGACCGTGGCCGACGTGGTGAACCCGGAAACCCAGGAAACCGCGATCGAATCCGGCACGCTGCTGGACGAAGACCTGGTCGAGCTGATCGACAACATCGGCGTGGACGAAGTCAAGGTCCGCACCCCGCTGTCGTGCGACACGCGCTACGGCCTGTGCGCCAAGTGCTACGGCCGCGACCTCGGCCGCGGCGTGATGGTGAACTCCGGCGAAGCGGTTGGCGTGATTGCCGCCCAGTCGATCGGTGAGCCGGGCACGCAGCTGACCATGCGTACGTTCCACATCGGTGGTGCGGCATCGCGTGCGGCGGTGGCATCGAGCGTGGAAGCGAAGGCAACCGGTACCGTGCGTTTCACGGCGACCATGCGCTACGTCACCAATGCGAAGGGCGAACTGATCGTCATCTCGCGTTCGGGCGAGGCGCTGATCACCGACGACCACGGCCGCGAGCGCGAGCGCCACAAGATCCCGTACGGCGCCACGCTGCTGGTGCAGGACGGCCAGGCCATCAAGGCTGGCACGCAGCTGGCCACGTGGGATGCACTGACTCGCCCGATCGTCTCGGAATACACCGGTACGACGAAGTTCGAGAACGTCGAAGAAGGCGTGACCGTCGCCAAGCAGATGGACGAAGTGACCGGCCTGTCGACCCTGGTGGTGATCGACGCCAAGCGCCGCACGGCTGCAACCAAGGGCATCCGCCCGCAGGTGAAGCTGCTCGACGCCAACGGCCAGGAAGTGAAGATCCCGGGCACGGACCACTCCGTGACCATCGGCTTCCAGGTCGGCGCGCTGATTACCGTGAAGGACGGCCAGCAGGTGCACGTGGGTGAAGTGCTCGCACGTATCCCGACCGAATCGCAGAAGACCCGCGACATTACCGGTGGTCTGCCGCGTGTGGCCGAGCTGTTCGAAGCGCGTTCGCCGAAGGACGCCGCCGTGCTGGCGGAAGTCACGGGCACGACCTCGTTCGGCAAGGACACCAAGGGCAAGCAGCGCCTGGTCATCACTGACCTGGACGGCAATGCCCACGAGTTCCTGATCGCTAAGGAAAAGCAGGTGCTGGTGCACGACGGCCAGGTGGTGAACAAGGGCGAAATGATCGTGGAAGGTCCGGCGGACCCGCACGACATCCTGCGCCTGAAGGGCATCGAAGAGCTGGCGCACTACATCGTGGACGAAGTGCAGGACGTGTACCGTCTGCAGGGCGTGAAGATCAACGACAAGCACATCGAGGTGATCGTTCGCCAGATGCTGCGTCGTGTGCAGATCGCCGATGTGGGCGACACCAAGTTCATCCCGGGTGAACAGGTGGAGCGCTCGGAACTGCTCGACGAGAACGACCGCGTGATCGCCGAAGGCAAGCGTCCGGCAACCTACGAGAACCTGCTGCTGGGTATTACCAAGGCGTCGCTGTCGACCGACAGCTTCATCTCGGCGGCATCGTTCCAGGAAACCACGCGCGTGCTGACCGAAGCCGCGATCATGGGCAAGACCGATGACCTGCGTGGTCTGAAGGAAAACGTGATCGTGGGTCGTCTGATCCCGGCCGGTACCGGCCTGGCCTACCACCGTGCCCGCAAGGCGCGCGAGGCCTCCGAGCGCGAACGCGCCCAGGCGATCGCCGAAGAAGAGCAGTCGCTCTTCATCGAGCCGCCGCCGGTGGTGCAGGCGACGACCGAGGGTGAAGGCGACAACGCCTGATCTCGCAGTAGTGAATGCCCGCCGCAAGGCGGTCAAAAAGCCCGGCTGATCCAGCCGGGCTTTTTTTTATCCGCGGGTGGCGTGACCTTTCGTGAGAATCGTCGGAGAGTTTGCCCGCGAGGCGCGGTAGCCGGGTCCCTTAGTGGTAAGGTTACGGCTTTTCCGGCTTCAGCAATTCCGCAGTCCATGTCGCAAGCACTGGCGATCCTCAAGGATGTCTTCGGCTACCACGCCTTCCGCGGGCGCCAGGCCGAGATCATCGACCACGTTGCCGAAGGCGGCGACAGCCTGGTGCTGATGCCGACCGGCGGCGGCAAGTCGCTGTGCTACCAGATTCCGGCACTGCTGCGCCAGCGCTCAGGGCAGGGCGTCGGCATCGTGGTATCGCCGCTGATCGCGCTGATGCAGGACCAGATCGCGGCGCTGACCGAGGCCGGCGTGCGCGCCGCGGTACTGAATTCGACGCTGACCGGTTCGGAAGCGTCCGCCGTCGAGCGCGACCTGCTCGCCGGCAGGGTGGAGATCCTCTACGTCGCACCCGAGCGGCTGATGACGCCGCGCTTCCTCGACCTGCTCGAGCGTACCCGCGTCGGGCTGTTCGCCATCGACGAGGCGCATTGCGTATCGCAGTGGGGCCACGATTTCCGGCCGGAGTACATCCAGCTGTCAGTGCTGCACGAACGCTTCCCGTACGTGCCGCGCATCGCGCTGACCGCGACCGCCGACGCGCTGACGCGCAACGAGATCATCGAGCGGCTGGCGCTGGACGACGCCCGCGTTTTCATCTCCAGCTTCGACCGGCCGAATATCCGCTACCGCATCGTCGAGAAGGACAATGCGCGCCAGCAGTTGCTGGCCTTTATCAAGGCCGAGCACACCGCCGCCGACGGCACACACGACAGCGGCATCGTCTACTGCCTGTCACGCAAGAAGGTGGAAGACACCGCGGCGTGGCTGGAAGGGCAGGGCATCAACGCGCTGCCTTACCATGCCGGCATGGACCCCGGCACGCGCCAGCGCCACCAGGCACGCTTCCGCGAAGAAGAAGGGCTGGTGATGGTGGCCACCATTGCCTTCGGCATGGGGATCGACAAGCCGGACGTCCGCTTCGTCGCTCACCTTGACCTGCCCAAGAGCATGGAAGGCTACTACCAGGAGACGGGACGCGCCGGGCGCGACGGATTGCCCGCCAATGCCTGGATGGCCTACGGCCTGGGCGACGTGGTGCAGCAGAAGCGCATGATCGACGAGTCGGAGGCGGACGAGGCGTTCAAGCGCGTGTCGTCGGCCAAGCTCGATGCGCTGCTGGGTTTGTGCGAAACCGCCGGCTGCCGGCGCCAGCGCATCCTCGCGTACTTCGACGAAGCCAGCGAGCCCTGTGGCAACTGCGACACCTGCCTGGAGCCGCCGGCCACCTGGGATGGCACGCGCGAGGCGCAGATGGCGCTGTCTTGCGTGTACCGCACCGCGCAGGCAAGCCGCATCCACTTTGGTGCGACCCACCTGGTCGACGTGCTGCGCGGCAATGCCTCGGAAAAGATCAAGCAGTGGGGCCATGACAAGGTATCGACCTTCGGCATCGGCAAGGACCGATCGGTGCATGAATGGCACACGGTCTTCCGCCAGCTGATCGCCCAGGGTCTGCTGATGATCGACCATGGCGGTCACGGCGCGCTGCTGCTGGGCGAACGCGCGCGCGAGGTGCTCAGGGGCGAGCGCCAGATCATCCTGCGACGCCAGGCTGCCAAGCCGGCCAAGTCCGGCGAGCGCGCGGCGCGCGGCAACCGCATCGACCATACCGCGGACATGGACGCCGATACGCTGGCCAACTGGGAGGCGCTGCGCCGCTGGCGCACCGAGGCCGCGCGCGAGCACGGCGTGCCGGCCTACGTGATTTTCCACGACGCCACGCTGGCCGAACTGGCGCGCACGGCGCCGGACTCGCTGTCGGCGATGCAGGGCATTCCCGGGATTGGTGCATCCAAGCTGGAGCGCTACGGGCAGGGCATCCTCGACACCCTGCGCGGGGTCTAGCCGGCGCTGCTTGTCAGCCGGGTATACGGCTTGACGGTATACGATTCCCCTGCTAGAGTGCCAGATTCGAGTTTTTGGCTTTGGATTTCGCTCGCCCGTCGGATATGTGGCTTTCATGCCGCTGCCGGCAAGCCTTCCGGACCGGTTTTGATGGACCGGTGGCGGCAGATGCGGGATCCGGATGCCGGCTCGCGCTCTTTGGCATGCTGTTACCGCACAGTCCCGTCTCCAGAGCGCGTCCGCTCATCTCTCCCGCCCAAAAACTTGTAGTTGCCTCTCCATCCTGGTTCATGCCGGTGCGAGGGGCGTTTTTCGTAAAACCAAGCTGGATTGAACAATGCCAACTATCAACCAACTGGTTCGCAAGCCGCGCGTCTCTGAAGTCGTCAAGAGCAAGAGCCCGGCGCTTGAGAACTGCCCCCAGCGCCGTGGTGTGTGCACCCGCGTGTACACCACGACGCCGAAGAAGCCGAACTCGGCACTGCGTAAGGTCGCCAAGGTGCGCCTGACCAACGGTTTCGAAGTCATTTCGTACATCGGCGGTGAAGGCCACAACCTGCAGGAACACTCGGTCGTGCTGATCCGCGGCGGCCGTGTGAAGGATCTGCCGGGTGTGCGTTACCACATCGTCCGTGGCTCGCTGGACCTGCAAGGCGTGAAGGACCGCAAGCAGGCCCGTTCGAAGTACGGCGCGAAGCGTCCGAAGGCGGCCTAAGCTTAGGGTGCCTGGGTCCGAAAGACCCACAGCAGCAACAACCGATAGCCTGTGGCGCAAGTCATGGTGCTGTCACCAGGCGGCGGTACAACGGAGCGCCCTTTTGGCAACCGTGCCGTCGAGTAAGTGGTCACCCGGCGAATTTGCTGTCTATTGCATGCAAGCTAGTTGGTGGCCGGAGAGCGGAAACAACTGACCGCGCTCTCAACTGAATCTAAAGGAAAGAAGATGCCACGTCGTCGTGAAGTCCCCAAGCGGGATGTTCTGCCTGATCCGAAGTTCGGCAACGTTGAAGTTGCCAAGTTTATGAACGTGCTGATGCTGGACGGCAAGAAGTCGGTTGCCGAACGTATCGTCTATGGCGCGTTCGACCAGATCGAAAAGAAGGCAGGCAAGGCCCCCATCGAAGTGTTCTCCGTTGCCATCAACAACGTGAAGCCGGTGGTGGAAGTGAAGAGCCGTCGCGTGGGCGGCGCCAACTATCAGGTTCCGGTCGAAGTCCGTCCGTCGCGTCGTCTGGCATTGGCGATGCGTTGGCTGCGCGAGGCCGCGAAGAAACGCAGCGAGAAGTCGATGGCGCTGCGCCTGGCAGGTGAGCTGCTGGAAGCATCGGAAGGCCGTGGCGGCGCGATGAAGAAGCGCGACGAAGTGCACCGCATGGCCGAAGCCAACAAGGCGTTCTCGCACTTCCGCTTCTAAAGCGCGCGAAAACACTGTTGGTTGCCGGGCGGGCTGTGTTTTCACACATCTCGCCCGTTTGTGTTAAGGGCGCAGGTCATGAGATCTCTGCGCCTCATGGACGAATAGAGGATTAAAGTGGCTCGTAAGACTCCTATTGAGCGCTACCGTAACATCGGTATTTCGGCTCACATTGACGCGGGTAAAACCACCACGACCGAGCGGATCCTGTTCTACACCGGTGTGAACCACAAGATCGGTGAAGTGCATGATGGCGCGGCCACCATGGACTGGATGGAGCAGGAGCAGGAGCGCGGCATCACCATCACGTCTGCTGCGACCACCGCCTTCTGGAAGGGCATGGGCGGCAACTACCCCGAGCACCGCTTCAACATCATCGACACCCCGGGCCACGTGGACTTCACCATCGAGGTGGAGCGTTCCATGCGCGTGCTGGACGGCGCCTGCATGGTCTACTGCGCAGTGGGTGGCGTGCAGCCGCAGTCGGAAACCGTCTGGCGTCAGGCCAACAAGTACAAGGTGCCGCGTCTGGCGTTCGTCAACAAGATGGACCGTACCGGCGCGAACTTCTTCAAGGTCTACGATCAGCTGAAGACCCGCCTGAAGGCCAACCCGGTGCCCGTCGTGGTACCGATCGGCGCTGAAGACGGCTTCCAGGGCGTCGTCGATCTGCTGGAAATGAAGGCGATCGTTTGGGACGAAGCCAGCCAGGGCGTGAAGTTCGAATATCAGGACATCCCGGCCGAGCTGCAAGCCACCGCTGACGAATGGCGCGAGAAGATGGTCGAATCCGCCGCCGAAGCCAGCGAAGAGCTGATGGAAAAGTACCTGGGCGGCGAAGAGCTGACCCGCGCCGAGATCGTCAAGGCGCTGCGTGACCGTACCATCGCCTGCGAAATCCAGCCGATGCTGTGCGGCACCGCGTTCAAGAACAAGGGCGTGCAGCGCATGCTCGACGCCGTGATCGACTTCCTGCCGTCGCCGGTCGACATTCCGCCGGTTACGGGCACGGACGAGGACGACAGCGAGAAGAAGCTCGAGCGCAAGGCTGACGACAACGAAAAGTTCTCGGCACTGGCGTTCAAGATCATGACCGACCCGTTCGTTGGCCAGCTGATCTTCTTCCGCGTCTACTCGGGCAAGATCAATTCGGGCGACACCGTGTACAACCCGGTCAAGAGCAAGAAGGAACGCCTCGGCCGTATTCTGCAGATGCATGCCAACCAGCGCGAAGAAATCAAGGAAGTGCTGGCCGGCGACATCGCCGCTGCAGTGGGTCTGAAGGACGCCACCACGGGCGACACGCTGTGCGATCCGGCTGCACCGATCGTGCTCGAGCGCATGGTGTTCCCGGAGCCGGTGATCTCGCAGGCCGTCGAGCCGAAGACCAAGGCTGACCAGGAAAAGATGGGCATCGCCCTGAACCGCCTGGCCGCCGAAGATCCGTCGTTCCGCGTGCGTACCGATGAAGAATCGGGCCAGACCATCATTTCGGGCATGGGCGAGCTCCACCTCGAAATTCTGGTCGACCGCATGAAGCGCGAATTCGGCGTGGAAGCTAACATCGGTGCGCCGCAGGTGGCCTACCGCGAAACCATTCGCAAGACGGCCGAAGGCGTCGAGGGCAAGTTCGTCAAGCAGTCGGGCGGCCGCGGCCAGTACGGTCACGCCGTGATCACGCTGGAACCGCAAGAGCCGGGCAAGGGCTTCGAGTTCATCGACGCCATCAAGGGCGGTGTGATTCCTCGTGAATACATCCCGGCGGTCGAGAAGGGTATCGTCGACACGCTGCCGAACGGTATCCTGGCTGGCTTCCCGGTGGTGGACGTGAAGGTGACGCTGACGTTCGGTTCGTACCACGACGTGGACTCGAACGAAAACGCGTTCCGCATGGCCGGCTCGATGGCTTTCAAGGAAGCCATGCGCAAGGCCAGCCCGGTCCTGCTCGAGCCGATGATGGCCGTGGAAGTGGAAACGCCGGAAGACTACACGGGTACCGTGATGGGCGACCTGTCGTCCCGCCGCGGCATCGTGCAGGGCATGGACGACATGGTGGGTGGCGGCAAGATCATCAAGGCCGAAGTCCCGCTGTCGGAAATGTTTGGTTATTCCACGTCGCTGCGCTCGGCCACGCAAGGCCGCGCCACGTACACCATGGAATTCAAGCACTACGCTGAGGCACCGAAGAACATCGCCGAAGCCGTGATGACGGCCAAGGGCAAGTAATTCGAAGTTTGCCGCCGCGCCTGCCGGTGCGGCGGCGCGATGAAACAACAAGACTGCATTCCTATCAGGAGCTAAGAAATGGCAAAGGAAAAGTTCGAGCGGACCAAGCCGCACGTGAACGTTGGTACGATTGGTCACGTTGACCATGGCAAGACCACGCTGACCGCAGCGATCGCCACGGTGCTGGCTGCCAAGTTCGGCGGTGCCGCCAAGAAGTACGACGAAATCGACGCAGCGCCGGAAGAGAAGGCACGCGGTATTACCATCAATACCGCCCACGTCGAGTACGAGACGGCCAACCGCCA
>NZ_SMNY01000073.1:0-463 GCF_004353535.1 Cupriavidus sp. L7L | reverse complement strand
CCCCTATCCACAGCTCATCCCCTAACTTTTCAACGTTAGTGGGTTCGGTCCTCCAGTACGTGTTACCGCACCTTCAACCTGGCCATGGATAGATCATCTGGTTTCGGGTCTACACCCAGCGACTCAACGCCCTGTTCGGACTCGCTTTCGCTACGCCTGCCCTAATCGGTTAAGCTTGCCACTGAATGTAAGTCGCTGACCCATTATACAAAAGGTACGCCGTCACCCGTTTCCAGGCTCCGACTGTTTGTATGCATGCGGTTTCAGGATCTATTTCACTCCCCTCCCGGGGTTCTTTTCGCCTTTCCCTCACGGTACTGGTTCACTATCGGTCGATCACGAGTATTTAGCCTTGGAGGATGGTCCCCCCATCTTCAGACAGGATTTCACGTGTCCCGCCCTACTTGTCGTACACCTAGTTCCACAACGCTGTTTTCGCATACAGGGCTATCACCTGCTAGGG
>NZ_SMNY01000072.1:0-616 GCF_004353535.1 Cupriavidus sp. L7L | reverse complement strand
GGGTGACGGCGTACCTTTTGTATAATGGGTCAGCGACTTACATTCAGTGGCAAGCTTAACCGATTAGGGCAGGCGTAGCGAAAGCGAGTCCGAACAGGGCGTTGAGTCGCTGGGTGTAGACCCGAAACCAGATGATCTATCCATGGCCAGGTTGAAGGTGCGGTAACACGTACTGGAGGACCGAACCCACTAACGTTGAAAAGTTAGGGGATGAGCTGTGGATAGGGGTGAAAGGCTAAACAAATCTGGAAATAGCTGGTTCTCTCCGAAAACTATTTAGGTAGTGCCTCGTGTCTCACCTTCGGGGGTAGAGCACTGTCATGGTTGGGGGGTCTATTGCTGATTACCCCGCCATAGCAAACTCCGAATACCGAAGAGTGCAATCACGGGAGACAGACATCGGGTGCTAACGTCCGGTGTCAAGAGGGAAACAACCCAGACCGCCAGCTAAGGTCCCCAAATATAGCTAAGTGGGAAACGAAGTGGGAAGGCTAAAACAGTCAGGAGGTTGGCTTAGAAGCAGCCACCCTTTAAAGAAAGCGTAATAGCTCACTGATCGAGTCGTCCTGCGCGGAAGATGTAACGGGGCTAAGCTATATACCGAAGCTGCGGACGC
>NZ_SMNY01000071.1:0-4424 GCF_004353535.1 Cupriavidus sp. L7L | reverse complement strand
GACAAGCTCTCCGAACGCTCTGCTTCCTTTGTCGCCATTGCCGCCGCCTGCATCTGGCTTGTCTAATGTCAAATGTCAACACACCCTAGGCTCCTGGAACTTTTCCGTGGCCATATTGGGCGGAGGTGTGCAAAAACGGGCGGAAAGGATCAGTCGAGAACGGTTGATTTCTCGGTACTTTGTGGTGGAATACGGAACCGAACCCGCGTCCGTAATCAGAACTAGATAGGAACGCCTTGGCTTTGAGGGCGTGGATTCGATGATTTGGCCGACCGGGGCCAGATGCCACCCACCCTCGCCCGTCCTCGCACTCCCCTGTGGGCCAGAGCCTGCTGGCTCACTCGATGAGCCTCTCCCCTAGAAAATTCTTCGCAAATCAGCTACCTGTCGTTGCTGTCTTGAAAATTTTGCACTATTCTGTCGCCGTTTGCCCTAAATTGGCCATCACCATGTCTAAAAGTACCAGCGAGGGCGAGATCCTAACCATCAAGCAGGTCGCCGACTACCTGAAGGTCACTGAGCGGACGATCTACCGGTTGGCGGCCGCCAAGCAGATCCCTGCCTTCAAAGTGGGTGGGAGCTGGCGGTTCTCGCGTGCAGACATCGATAGCTGGATCAAGCAGCAGTCGATGGAGGGACTCGAAACCGGCCGTGAACAAGATGGCGACGCCACTGGCCAACCGAACAATGGGGAGCGAAAGTAATGCTTGGACTGACTCTACGAGAAGAGTTTCGGGGCAAACGCCTCAAAGGGACAGCCATTGAGCTCTCCAACGACACGAACACCGGCGCGACTCAGATTGCAGCCCAGGAGTTCTTGGAGATCACGTATCCGACCCACGATCTGCTGAAAGGCATCGAGGCGGTTGGCCCGAACCAAGGGCGTCCGGTGGTCGTGATCGGCGAGCGGGGCCTCGGTAAGTCTCACTTGATGGCCGCGCTGTACCATGCAGTGAACGATGCGACCTCGACAAGTGCGTGGCTGAACTCGTGGGCCACCACCTTGGGTGATCCGCAGATCGGCAAGATTGGGCTGCGCAGCGGAATGACGGTCATCGGCGAGAGCCTTCACCGGCAGCGCTACAAGTTTCTATGGGACTTGCTGTTCGAGCGTCATCCCCACGGCACCTACATCAAGGGCAAGTGGGAGGGTATGGGCGCGGCCAAAACCGACATCCCGTCCGACAAGCTGATCCTCGAACTGTTGCAGCACACCCCGACGATGCTGCTGCTGGACGAATTCCAGACCTGGTACGACGGCCTGACCAACACCAAGCAGTACCCCTGGAAGAACTGGGCGTTCAACTTCATCCAGATCCTGTCCGAGATCGCCAAGGAGCATCCGGAATTGCTGGTGCTTGTCATCTCGGTTCGCAACGGTGGCAGCGACGCCTATCAGCAAGTGCATCGCGTCAATCCGGTCGCTATCGACTTCATGGCGGGCGGCAATCCCGAGCGGGTACAGCAGGATCGCCGCCGGATGCTGCTGCATCGCTTGTTCACCAACCGCCTGCAGATCACCAAGCCTCAGATCGCTTCGCTCATTGAACCTCACGTGACCGAGAGCCTGCGGTTGATGGAGGTGCCTACCGCTGAGCATGAGCGCAAGCGCAAGGAATTCTTGGTCTCTTGGCCGTTTGCCCCACATCTGCTGCGCCTGCTTGAAGAACAGGTACTGATTGCGACCGACGCGCAGGAAACGCGCGACATGATTCGCATCCTGGCCAATCTCTACAAGAGTCGTGGTGAGGCGGCCCCGGTGCTCACGGCTGCGGACTTCCGTCTTGATGACGATGCCTCGGGTATCGGCGCACTGCTTGACTCCGTCTCCAACGAGCACCACCGCACCCTGCGCGCGAAGGCCCAGCAGAACATCATTTCGGTCACCGAAGCGGTATCGGATCACGCGGACGTTGCCCCGCACCTTCAGGAGATTGTGGGCGCTTTGTGGCTGCGATCCATTGCTGTCGGTAACTTGGCTGGTGCCGAACCGGCAACGCTGCAGGTCGACATCACGCGCAACAAGGCCGTCGACGACAATGCGTTCCAGGTCGAGCTGGCGACCATCGTCGAGAACAGTTTCAACATCCACCAGGACGGCCCTCGGCTGGTCTTCAAAGAAGAAGAGAACCCTCGCGCCAAGCTGATGGCTTGTGCTCGCAACGACAAGCTGTTCACCGACGGTTCCGACCAAGCCCAGCTTGCCAAGCAGGTTCGCTACGTGATCGGCGGCTCCGACGAGGTCGCCAAGACCTTCCGTGTGATCGCGCTGCCGAAAGCTTGGCAGACCGATCCCTGGTCAACGCTGGATGAAGCCGAGCAACCGGAGCGTTGGGACGACCGCCTGCCCATCCTGGTGCTGCCGGAGGAACCAGACAACATCGACCAGCGCCTTGGCCGCTGGATCAAAGATTACCTGCAGAAGCGCCGTAACACCATCCGTTTCCTGCTGCCGAGATCCGGCTCCGCAAATGCATTCCAGGATCGCGACCTGCTGATCCTCGCGCGTGCCGAGATGAAGGCGCAGGAATGGAGCGGGCAGAACCCTGAGTACAAGAAGCTACATACCGAATACCAGGGTGCGCTGCGCGACATTCTAAAAAAGCGCTTCGACCGTTTCGCGGTGCTGCATCGGTGGAATTTCGCCGATCCGAACCAGTGCATGTTCAGCGTCGAGAGCCTAAAGAAACAAGGTGCGCAGATCCCCGAATGCATCGAGGAAGCGCTGACCAACGACCTGTTCGTGCCGGAGGACTTTGAAGACCTCGTGCTCGAGGCTGCCGCCGATAACTCCGCGGTTGGCAAGCTGCTGCGCGAACTGCAAGAGCCTCGCCCTGCTGGTCAGGACTGCATCCCTTGGCTTGGCGAAACCGCAATGAAGGAACGCATCCTGCGCCTGTGCGCGCGGGGCAAGATCGCCATCAACCTGCGCGGCCTTGAGTACCTGCAGACCCAGCCCGGTGAGGATGAGGACTCAGCCTGGAAACGTCTGCGTCCAAAGCTGTCCTATACCGGCCGCCAGCTCGATGAAGTGTTCCTGATGGAACCGTCAGCGGTGCCAACCACGGGTGGCACGACGCCCCCTGCGCCTCAGCCGCCGACTGGCGGCGAAGGCGGCGCCCTGTTCGGTGGTGGCACAACGCCACCGCCGCCACCCACGGGAGGTGAAACAACACCGGGAGGCGGCACGCCACCGGCGGGTGGCGGGATCTTCGGCGGTGTTTCCAGCACTGGCGGCAAGCCTCGCATCCCCCTGAGCAACCCCGCAACCTCCCCCTTGAATCTGATCGGCAAACTCGAAGGCTGGGGCATTGGCCCTGCCACCCCAGTCGCCGAAGTCTCGATCAAAGTGTCGGCTGCAACCGGGGCGCAACTCAAGGAAATGCTCAAGAAGCTGCCCGACGGCATGACCTTCGAGCTCAGCCTTGAGAAGGAGGACACCTGATGGCACTCGACGCCGGGGTATTGAACAGGCTGACCAAAGGCTCTGCCGAGGACGCGTGGCGCGTCATTATCAGCAACGCCGTCGAGATTGCGTCCAAGCCGCTGACTGAAGGCAACGCGCCCAGCGAGGTCATCAAGCGCGACCGCGAAATCGGCACTCTTGACCATTTCCTGTCCTCCACCGGCTGGGACTTGTGGCAAGCTTTTGGCGACTCCGTCGAGCGAACCTCGGATCGACTGGCTCGCTGGTGGACCGAGCCCTACAGCGCCAAGGCGGTGCTGATACTGGATGGCCTCTCCCTGCGTGAACTGCCTTGGCTGCTGCAAGGTGCCAAGGAACGCGGCTTCACACTGCATGAGGTGTCCGCCAACGCATCCGAACTGCCCGGTGAAACCAATCAGTTCGCGCAAGCGTTGGGCTTCGGCAGCCGCAGTCAGCTTCAGAACAATGGCGGCGGTCTTGCCCACAAGCTTCAACCGGCGCACACCGAGTGTGTCGATATGCCGTGGAAGGACTGCGAGGGCCTGATCAACGGCACGCCGAACTGGGTGTTTTGGCACCACTGGCCCGACAGCAAGGTTCACGACGGATCAGGCGCAGGCCAGGGCCTCGACACGCTGACCCGGGATGCCGCCGATCAACTCAGCAGCAATGACTTCTGGGCTTTCGTCGAGCGCTTGGCGACCGGGCGACGGCTGGTCATCACATCCGATCACGGCTACGCCGCCACAGGCTACTTCCCTGACGCGGATGGCGAGGTCGGCCAGTTCCTCAAGAAAACCTTCGCCAGTGGGCGCAGCGCCAAGGGCACCGGTGAGACCGGCCCCTTCGTGCCACCCGTGGCACTCCAGATCAACAGCCCGCACGGCGCTCACCTCCTGGCCGTCGGCCGCTGGAAGTGGAAGAGCCAAGGCGGCTACCCGACGTTGACGCACGGCGGCCTCTCATTGCTCGAGGTGCGCCAGGCCGCGCCCACTTT
>NZ_SMNY01000070.1:0-15128 GCF_004353535.1 Cupriavidus sp. L7L | reverse complement strand
GGCCAGATCGGAGCGCCCCCAATGCTGGGAAATCGGGTGCTGATGCATGAAGGTCAGCACGGCTTCAGCCGCGTGGCGCAGCTTCCGTTCGACCGCAACGCGATGCATCATCTGCCGGATCGCGGGAGGCGACAACTCCGGCACCATTCGGGCGAGATCCGCCGCTGACATCGATGTGCCGTGCGCGAGTATCGCTGCATAGACCAATAGCAATTCGCTGCGGGAATGCGGCTCTCTTCCCAGCAAGAGCCAACTAAAGTGGGTGGCGCTGTCGATCTCGAGCAGGATCTCAGGCAGCTGACCACCTAGGTGCCGCTCGAACAGCGGCGCGCGTCAAGCTAGTTGGCGCCTCATTCATGCAGCCAAACGCTGATTTTTAGCGCTTGGGTTGACGATGCTGGCACAGGCCTCATCAGACGGCCTTTTGACATTACGCCCGATCTAGCCCGTTCGTTCGCCGCGGTCGCCAGGTGCCGCCTCTCGGGCCGCAATGACGTACCAAAGCGCATCTTGCAGGATCAACGCCAAGTCAGATAGCTGGCTTGGCTACGCAGGCTGCCTTAACGCTTCAATGGTGTGGTTAGCACGGTCTCATTCGTATCCACGACGAACACCGCAAGCAGCTTGGCGGGCTCAGTCTTGCTCGCGTTGGCGCTGACGTCGTGCCGGTCGCCAGGCATTTCGGTGAAGTTCTGCCCCTTCGTGAACGTGCGAAGTGGTCCGCCGTTGAGTTGGTTCAGCACGGCGCCTTCTAGCACTGTTGCGTAAATCATTGCTGACTTGGCGTGGGTATGCGCGGCGTTGACGCCGCCCGGCTCATACTCCACCAATACGCCCTTGACACTCTTGCCCGGCAAGTTAGGGATTTCCTGCTGGTACACGAGCGTGACTTTCACGCCCGTGGAGGTGGTTGCCAATCCTTGTACTGCCACAGTTGCCTGATGGCCGGAATGGTCTTGGGCGAAGGCTGCCTGCAAGGGTAGGGCGGCCAAGATCATTGACGCGATAAGGAGCTTCATGTTGTGTCTCCGGTGGATGTAGGCATATCGCTCACAGTCGATATCTTCAGGCAGGTTGACGCTCCGGACCGGCGATTTCGACGATGCCATTGACTGGAGCTGCCACGGCGAGCTCCGCTTGAAAAGCGGCAACGCATGACGTGCTCCACTTGAGGGCTGCGATTGTGCAGCGCCGAGTGAATAGTAGGGGAGGAAAAACCGTCATACCTTCCCGAATTCATGGCTTACTACACATGAGCGCGCGCCAGCCACTGATCGAGACTGGTGCGGCCTATCCGCGCGTCGCCTAGCGGCACGAGCGACAGTTCCTCGACTTGGCCGCCGTAATATCGCGCATCGCGATCTGTCACGACGGTGCGCGGGTCGCCCACCGACTTCAGATAGCGCGAAACTATCTCCGCGAAGGACGCTCGGTCTGGTCCGGCGATGTCGATGGTGCCATTTAGCGGCGCCGCCAGCGCGACCTGCGCAAGCGCCGCCGCGACGTCATCCGCAGCGATCGGCTGGAACATCCCGTCACCAATGCGCACAGTGCTGCCATCCGTGCCGTAATCCGCGATGCCACCGATGAATTCCATGAACTGCGTGGCGCGCACGATCGTGTATGGCACACCGGCCACTTCAATCACCGCTTCCTGTGCAACCTTGGCCGTGAAATACGCGTTGTCCGGCATGCGGTCGGTACCGACGATCGACAGTGCGACGTGATGGCGCACGCCCGCGGCCACCTCGGCCTTGCCGAGATTGCGTGCCGAGGTGCGGAAGAAGTCCAGCACCGCCTGCGGCTCCCAAGACGGCGCATTCGCCACATCGACGACGACATCCGCATTCAACAGTGCTTGGCTTAGGCCTTCGCCCGTCACCGTGTTGACACCGGTACGCGGCGATGCGGCGACTGCCGTATGGCCCGCTTCATTGAGCAGCGTGACAAGCCGTGAGCCGATCAGGCCAGAACCACCGATTACAACGATTTTCATGGCAGATTCTCCATATGAGGGTAGAGGAACGCGCTGCGCACCTGGTGTGGGGGGTATCACTGAACGTGCCTGTCACCGTCGCATCGTATGAAGCCATTGTGGAACAATCATGCCCTATGGATAAGGGCCAAGAATTAACCATTTGACTAGTCCAAATTTTTTCTGCACCCTGTTACCCGCGAAACTGTCATGACGGTACGAAACCCCTCGTTGGCCATTGAGATCGACCGCCAGAAGGCGTTGCCGATCTATCTGCAGATCTGCGAGCGTTTCAGAACGGCGATCGCGGCGGGACATCTTCGCCCGGGTGATCGGGTGCCGGCGTTGCGCGTCCTCGCCACGCAGTTGAACACGGCGCGAGGCACCGTCGAACTGGCCTATACGATCCTTGTCGACGAGGGCTACCTGCAGATGCGTGGCGCTGCCGGCACGTTTGTATCGCCTTCGTTATCGGAATCCCTGATGCAAGCGGCACCTGCACGCGGCCGCCAGGATGCCCCTGACGCGCCGACCACTGAAGGCGCGGACGCGGCGAAGACAGGCGCATCACCCAGCGGCCAGCCGATGGCACGCCAGTCGGCGATCGCCGTCGCCCTCAGCGGCGAGCCGCGACCCTTGCAGCCAGGGCTGCCGGCGCTTGACGCATTTCCGCGCAAGATATGGAGCCGGCTCGTTGCGCGGCGTGCGCGCAGCGGCGAACGCACTTTGCTTGCTTACCCGGATCCGGTTGGTTATCTGCCGCTGCGCGAGCATATCGCCACCTATCTTGGCCTGTCGCGTGGCGTCACATGTCTGCCCGACCAGGTGTTCATTACCAGTGGCTACCGCGCGACGCTCGAGCTGGTATTGCGCAGTCTTGCGCGCCCCGGCGACCGCATGTGGTTCGAGGACCCCGGTTATCTGCTTGCGCGCAGCTTCCTGGCCGAGACCGGCGTGCAGCTCGTCCCGGTGCCCATCAATGAAGAAGGCATCGATGTCGAGCGCGGCATCGAACGGGCCCCGGAGGCGCGCTTCGCGCTCGTCACGCCATCGCATCAGAGCCCCCTGGGGAACACGCTGTCGCTCGCAAGGCGCATGGCGTTGCTGACTTGGGCGGAGACAGCGTCTCGCTGGATTATCGAAGACGACTACGACAGCGAGTTCCGCTACCTGGGTCGACCCTTGCCGGCCTTGAAGAGCCTCGACCGGCATGACCGCGTGCTCTATTGCGGCACGTTCAGCAAGGTGATGTTCCCCGGTCTGCGGCTCGCGTACACAGTGGTGCCGGAGCGCGCGGTCGAGCGTGTTGGACGGGTGGCGTGCAGCATGAATGCCGGCGCGCCAACGCTGTTTCAGGCGGCGTTGGCAGATTTCTTTGAACAGGGCCATTTTGCGCGGCATGTAAAGCGGATGCGCACGTTGTATGGACAGCGGCGCCTCTTGATTGCGCAAGCCTTGAAGCAGACGTTTGGCGAACAGCTGACCGTTGAGTTGCCGCCCGGCGGAATCCAGTTCTCAGTGCAATTCGCCGAGGCTGCCCATGGTCCGGTCGATGATGTCGCCGTCGCCTCGCGTGCCCGCCAAGCGGGACTCGCGGTGCTGCCACTTTCGATCTGGTATGCGCACGGCCGTATGCGGGACACGCCGCGAGGCTTGGTGATGGGTTTCGCGAACATCACCGATGCGAACGAAGCGGGCCGTCTCGCGGATACGTTACGGGCATGCCTTGATGGCTGACTTGCGCGCCATGTAGCTGCTCGGGGTACATCCCCGCACAGAGGCGTCGCACATCCGCCCGCTAGCCAATGACGTAGTCCACCTGGTGACGGGCAATCCTGACATCGCCCAGTTCGCGCTTGATCCTCAGGTGGTCAGGATGGCTGGCATATGAGTCTAATGCCTCCTCGGAATCGAACTCCGTGTAGAGCACCACATCGCACGCGTAGTCGATGCGACTGACGTCGGCGCCCACCTCCAGAGCCGTCAGGCCCGGGATGACGCCAACCAGTCCGTGGAATGCAGCCTGTATGCGATGCACGCCCTCGCTTTTTTCTTCCGGCGTCGAACCCTTCACCTTCCACATCACAATATGTTTGATCATCGTTATCCACCCAATGGATATGTACCGTTGAGACGAGCCGCATTGCGGCCGGCAGAACCTCCGCAAGCGTTCAACGCGTGATTCGGTCCGCGAGCCAGCGAATGAACGGCGCCGCGGCCACGACGACGGGTAGCATCGCCACCCACGAATATAAGTACGCACGCAGCCAGTGCGAAACAAAGGTGCCTTCCGCCACGAACTGCATGCTTGCGATCGCCGATGCGACCGCACACGTGACGCCAGCCTGTATCACGCCAAACGCAAAATGGTTGTATTCCTTCGGAAGCTTCCACATCTCGTACCTTTGAATATTTGTCCGAAACGGTGACCTGTGCGAAAGCCTGCGGCGCTGCTGCGAATTGCGCAGGTAGCGGTCAAGCGTTACGCCGGCGTCAGACCGGCCGGCGTCCCTCCCAGGCGTTCTGCAGCAGTTCCCGGATCGCGCCGGCTTCGAGCGGACGCGGATTGGGGTACTGGTTCTGCAACGCGATCTCGCACGCCTTGTCGAGTTCATCCTCGCGCATGCCGATTTGCCGCAAGCCGAGCGGGGCGCCGGTCGTACGTGCCAGGTCGAAAGCGCCTTGCGCAGCACTGGCTGCGCCCATGGCCTGCGCGATGGTGGCCATGGCGCCCGGTGCGGCCTTCTCGTTGTAGGCAAGCGCGTGCGGCAGGATGATGGTGTGCGTCTCGGCATGCGGCAGGTTGAAGCTGCCGCCAAGCGTGTGGCAGAGCTTGTGATGCAACGCCACTCCCACGGTGCCGAGCACGGCGCCGCACAACCATGCTCCATACAAGGCTTGCGCGCGCGCTTCGTGCAGCATGGCCGTATCCGGTTCGGTCGCGAGTACCGGCAACGCCGCTGCGATGGCCCGTATGCCCTCTGTCGCCATCAAATCCGAAATCGGGTTGCGGTCGTGGGCGTACAAGCCCTCTGCGGCGTGGGCCAGCGCATTGATGCCACTTGTGACGCTGACCGCAACCGGCAGCGAGTAAGTGAGTTCAGGATCGTAGATGACGATGCGCGGCAGCACTTTCACGTCAGTGCCTGTGCGCTTCAGGCCAGCCTCGGTGAGGCCGTAGATCGCTGTCATCTCCGAGCCGGCATAGGTAGTAGGGACCGCCACCACCGGCAGGCTCATCTCGAGGGCGATGGCCTTGGCGAGGCCCGTGGTCGAGCCGCCCCCGATCGCCACCACGCTGTCGGCGCCCAGCTCGAATGCCATCGCACAGGCCGCGCGCGCCGTCTCGACCGGCACATGCATCACTGCACGGTCGAAGATGCCGATCGCGCGGGCGCCAAGCAGGTCCACCACCTGTTCAGCCAGCGGGCGCTGCTCGGGTGTACTGAGCACCAGGACACTCGACACACCCAGCACATCGATTTCCTGGCCGACCTGGCGGATTTTTCCGGCGCCGAAGACGATGCGCTGGGCACGCGTGGAGTACTGGAAGGCGTTCATCGTATGGTCTCCAATGTTGCTCGGGATGGATCGGCCAGTCACAGCGATATACGCGCCATGGCCCAGATCCGGTTGCCCTCCGGGCGATTGCGCGCGCCGAACTCGAACTGCCCTTTGAGCGAGAAGCTGACCTTGTCGGTGAGCTGGAAGCAGATATCCGGCCCCAGCGCCGTGACCCGGCCACGGTTGCCATTGCCGTTGACGCGCGCGCCGTTCTGCGTGTCGTCGGTCGTCTGGACGTAGTAATAGCCGTTCAGGCCCAGCGTCAGCCTCGGCGTTACCCGGTAGCCGGCACTGAACTCGATGGTCGCCTCGTTACCCGACTGGTAGCGGGTGGCCTCATTGCGCGTGTTGAAGCCGTAGCGGAGCTTGGCACTGATGTCGACGTTGCGCGTGGGGAACCAGGTGAAGGCGTAGCTCGGTGCAATCTGGTAGTAGTTCCGGCCGATATTGACGGGGTCGTGAACATCATAGGCGCCGGTCTTGAGGTGGAACTCGACGCCCGCCATCTGGTGGAATGCGCCGCCGTGCCAGCCGAGGACCACCGGCGCCAGCGTCATGTCGGCCAGGCCAGTCTTGTTACCGCCTTTGGCGAGCGGCGGCAGGGGAACTTGTCTGGCCACTGACATGTCGAGATTCGCCGACCCGACGGGCACCACCACGCGCGTTTCCAGGTTGGCGCCGAACAGCCTGACGTCGGGCCACACATACGACAACCGCGGCGCCAGCGCATCGAGGCGCAAGTGGAAACTGGCCAGCTTGGGGTTGTCGTGGCCGGTGTTGTCCTTGAAACTGCCCGCATCGTAGTGCTGGTAGAACAGCAGCCAGTTGGCGCCCTCGGGCAGCATCAGGCCGGAATAGAGATTGTCGACCCCGATGGGGTAGGAGTTGCCGCCACCCTCGGTGGCGCGTGCCGGCACGCTGCCCGCCGCGCAGGCCGCAGCGAGGGCCAGCCGCCCGAACCGGACGGGCAGCAGTGCGCGCGCCCGCTGGGCCTTCGTGCCATCAATCGAACCCATTTGCCACTCCGAATGACCGCATGGAGCACCGGGCCGGAAGCCGCGGTGCGTGGTTGCATCCGCACCGCCCGCTCGGGCGGCGCGCCAGGTGCCGATGCTAGCGGGCTGGGTTGAGCACGAAGTCGAAGTCGAGCCGGTAGGTGCCATCGGTCAGGCGGACCCAGTCGCCGATCAGGGACGTGCGCACGCCGAACACGGCGTCGGAGTCGAGGTACTTGTCGCCGCGCCGGAAAACGTGCGTGACGAGTGTCTCGTAGCCAGGTGCCTTGATCATGAAGTGCAGATGCGCGGGCCGCCATGGATGACGGCCGGTGGCGCGAAGTAGCTCGCCCACGGGGCCATCGTCAGGAATCGGGTAGGCCTGTGCGACGATGGTGCGGAAGTGGAAGCGGCCATCATCGCCCGACTTCAGCACGCCACGGCCCTGTGCCACTTCCAGCCCTTCATACTGCACGTCATAGTGGCCGTCGGCGTCGGCCTGCCAGGTTTCCACCACGGCATCGGCAATTGGCCGCCCGTCCGCGCCTGTGACCCGTCCGTAGACCGTGCAGGGCTCGCCCCTGGCCCCGTTTGCCAGATCCGCGCCGTCCTCGTAGTGCGGCGCGCCCTCGACATGGAAGGGCCCGAACACGGTAGCCTCGGTGCAGCCATCGGGCTTCTGGTGGTTCATTGCCACCGTCAGCATCGACAGGCCCAGCACATCGCTGAGCAGGATGAACTCCTGGCGCTTGTCGTCGCACTTCTGCCCGGTGGCGGTAAGGAACTCAATCCCGCGCATCCATTCGGCTTCGGTCAGCCTGATCTTGCGTGCGAAGTCGTGCAGGTGCCGCACGAGGCTGGTCATGATCTCCCTGGTGCGCCGGTCAGGCGTATCGGCCAGGCGCGCAATGACGGCGCTGGTCAGGTTATGCTGGTCGTACTCTTGCATGGCGAGACTCCTTGCCGCTAGGCGAGCTGGCAGGCCTGGTCGAACGACAGGCGTGGACTGCGGGCGAACACTTTTTCGGGATCGCCGTGGCCAAGGGCGCAGATGAAGTTAGAGCGGATGCTGGTGCCGTCAAAGAAGGCCTGGTCGACAGCCTGGTTGTTGAATCCGGACATGGGGCCGCAATCGAGGCCCAGCGCGCGTGCCGCGGCGATAAGATAGCCGCCTTGCAGAGTTCCGTTGCGAAACGCCGTGGTGGTGGCGAAATCTACTTTCTCGTCGCCCTCGAACCACGCCTTGACCGCCGGGTTGTGCGGAAACAGATCCGGCAGGTGCTCGTAGAAGCGGGTGTCGTAGCCGACGATTGCGACGACGGGCGCGGCCATGGTCTTTTCGACGTTGCCCGGCGCCAGTGCCGGACGCAGCTTCTCCATCCCTTCCTCTGTGCGCACGAACACCAGCCGGGCCGGCGAGCAGTTGACCGAGGTAGGGCCGAACTTCATCAGCTCATACAGTTCATGCAGCTTGCTGTCGGGCACGGGCGTAGGGAGCCAGCCGTTCTGGCTGCGCGCGCCGCGGAAAATCTTGTCAAGCAGTTCATTGGTTTGCATGTTGCACTCCTTCCATGGTTGAGGGGTTCCGGCCGGACGGGCCGGCCGGGAGGTCAGGCGGTCACACCGTCATCGTGCCGCTCAGGGCGAGCTTTTCCTGATGGCGCGCCGAATCCAGTGCCTGGGCGTAGCCGGCGGTGGCCTTGTACTCGCTCTCGTGGTCCTCAGTGAGTTCGATGCCGCAGACCTTGCGCGCCAGGGTGCCGTAGGGACCTGCTGCGGAGAACTCGGCGCGCTGCATGGTCAGCATGCGGATGGCCTGCAGCGGGGTGCCGTTGAAGTTCTCGAAGACGAACAGGCGGTTGCCCCAGTCGGTCAGGAACAGGTCGCGGATCACGCGGCCGATTTTCACGCGGTCGTGCGGCTTGCCGACCGGGCCGTTGTTCATGCGCTCGAACCAACCATTCAGGGCCCCGTCGTTCCACTGGTCCTCGCTGGCGAAGATCAGTGCGCTGCGCCCGGAGAGGTCCACCAGCTCATAGATCATCTCCGAGAAGTTCTCGAGATAAAGCGCGCGGCCGAAGTCGTAGATGAGGATGTTCGGCTTGTAAGCGCCCCCCGGCGTATGAAACCCGAGCTCTTCGCTGGCGACGATGTGCGCCAGCATGGCCTGGTGGAAGCCGATCAGCTTGGCCACGCGAGTCTGCACTGCAGGGATCTTGTTGGTGCCGATATGCTCGGTGATCAGGATCGCCAGGCCGGCCATCAGTTCGGCGCGCACCGACTGGCGGATGAGGGCGTGATAGTGCAGCCAGTCGAACACACGCTGCGGGTAGAGCTTGGCGTGCTCGGGATTGCCCAGGTGGAACACGTGCGACCAGGGGATGAAGACGTTCTCGAATACCGTCATGCCGTCCAGTTCGTCGCCCTGCGAGGCCAGCGGGTGCTCGATGGGATCGTCCTTGACCACGCTCTCGCGGCAGACGATGGTCACGCCCGGGGTGTTGACCGGCGTAGCGGCAAAGATAATCTGGTCGCCCGGGATGCCGGGGCGGAAGAACACCCCGATGTGGATCCAGTCGGCAAAGGCTACGCCAGTCCCGATGGCCTTGACCCCTGACACGACGATGCCCTTGTCGTTCTTCTCGATCACGCGCAGCCCGGGCGAGCGCTGCTGCGCATCCGGGTTCGAGCGGTCCATCTGCGGGTCGACGAACTGCGGCGCGCAGTTCAGGTCGTGCTGCTTGGCGAAATTGACGAAGTCGACGATGTTCTTTGCCTTGATCTTGCCCTCAGCGCCGATAGTCTGCGTTTCCCACGGCGACGGATCGTCGATGTAGGTCTGGAGCACGTAGTTGTTGACGTCCGGTGTACGCGGGAACGAAGCGCCGGCCATCTCGCGCATGACGGTCTCGTGGTACTTACGCTTGCGGCGCAGCTGCTCCTTGTCGAAGTGGCCGAACCATTGCATGGTGCGGCGTTCGCCGTCGGTGTCGACGAAGGTCATCACATCCTGCAGGTCGGGGCGATGGTGCAGGTCGTAGAAATCGGCGTGGCGCTGCGCGTAGTCCCGTGTCTTGGGGTGCGTCGCGACGTTGTCGATCTTCTCGTTGCCGACCCATACGTTGCGGCCGTCGTTGAGCGCTTCCAGGTACTGCTTGCCGGTGCGAATCATCGCGAGGTCTCCTTGGTGGGTTTTGGGGGTGTGACAGTCCCTGCCCTGGAGAAGGGCATACGGACATGGATATGGAATTCCGGTGCTGCGGGGCGCGCGCGTCAGTCCGCGACCGGCTGCGTGGTGGCGTAGTTGCGGCGGCAGTAGACCAGCGGCGTGTCGTTGCCGCGTTCGCCGCCGGCGCTGCCGAAGACTTGCGCGACGAAGACGCTGTGGGTGCCGATCTCGATCTGGTCGACTACCGTGCAGTCGAGGGCGACCATCGCGGATTTGCTGTATGGCGCGCCGGTGGTGAACACGCCCCAGCTGTCACCATCGAAGCGCTGCGCCATCGGTACCGCGCCGGCCCCGGCGAACAGCTGGGACACCGAGGTCTGGCTCGCGTGCAGCCAGTTGATGCTGACCACGCCGTTTGTCTTGATCACGCTGTTTGCGGCGCTGCGGCGGTTGATGCAGAAGAGCACAGTGGGCGGCGAGTCGCTGACCGAACAGACCGCCGAGCACGTGACGCCGGCACGACCGCCTGCGCCGTCGGTAGCGATCACGGTCACGGCGGTGACGGCATGCGACAAGGCATCGCGAAAGCTTGCGGCATCGATGCCAGGATCGGTAATGCGGCTTGCTACGGCTTCGATGGATAGTGCGGACGACATGGCAATCTCCTCCTGATGGGGCCTTCGTCCTCGCGCTGCAACAGGGCGTAGACGAAGTTTCGTCTCTTGAAACCTGCTTTCTGATCTGTGTCAGCTATGTGAAACTAGACTACAGCCGAGTCGGCCCGTTTGCTAATCACCTCGCGTCATGGACACTATTCCCCAGCGTCATGAAGACGAACTCAGCCTGAACCACCTGCTGGTGCTCGATGTGCTG
This sequence comes from Cupriavidus sp. L7L, assembly GCF_004353535.1. NCBI lineage: Bacteria > Pseudomonadati > Pseudomonadota > Betaproteobacteria > Burkholderiales > Burkholderiaceae > Cupriavidus > Cupriavidus sp. L7L. The sequence goes on along the minus strand of NZ_SMNY01000070.1, from coordinate 4,552 downwards.
CTCAGCGAGCGCAGCCTTACCAAGGCCGCGCGCGTGCTCAACCTGACCCAGCCGGCGCTGAGCAAGACCCTGGCGCGGCTACGCCACTATTTCGGTGATCCGCTGTTCGTCCGGGTGGGCCTGCGCATGGAACCCACGCCCAAGGCAATGGAGCTTGGCGAGCCGGTGCGGGACATTCTGCAGAGCGTGCGTGCATTGCGCTCAGACCATGCCAGCTTTGATCCACGCACCAGCCAGCGCAGCTTCCGCTTCTTCCTGCTAGATGCCGGCGCCTCGCAAATGCTGCCACCATTGCTAAGCCGGCTGGCGGAGGAAGCGCCGGGTATCCTAGTGCAGGCGGTCAACGCCGACGCCACGCATCTCGATCTCTGGCTGGAAAATGGCCTTGTCGATCTGGCGATTGGCTCGTTCCCCACGCTGACGCAGAGCATCCGTCGCCAGTTGCTATGGCGTGAGACCTACGGCGCCGTGGTACGCAAGAACCATCCGCGGCTGGCGCAGCTTGGCGAGCCGGACGCCTTCATAGCCGAGAAGCATGTGCTGGTTTCCGCGGTCGGGACCGGTCATGAACACCTCAGCGTCGAGCGCGCCATCGAAGCCGGCGTGCCGCATACCAACATCGTCTGCCGCGTGCCGAGCTTTGCCACGGCGGCCCTGATCGCCCGGCATTCGGACGCGGTGGCTATCCTGCCGCTGACGCTGGCCCGGGCACTATGCGCGGACCTGGACCTGGCAGTGGTGGCGCCTCCGCTGTCGCTGCCCGGCATGGACATCGCCCAGCACTGGCACGATCGCGTGCACCGGGAGCCGGGCAACCAGTGGATTCGCGCGCTGGTACACAGGCTCTTTGCCCGCCATGATGCCGTGGCGGACGCGGGTGCCGGGATCGGCATGGAGGGATGAGCGCCGGTTATAGTCGTCATGAAAACAAGAGATTGGCATCCCGCGCCGTCCCCTCCTAGCATGCGGTTCATGACAAGACGAGGAGTCCATCATGCAGGTGACAAGACGAGCCGACCCGCTGCGGCTGGCAGCATCCGTTGTTTCGATCGGCACCTTCGACGGCGTGCACCGCGGGCACCGCGCGGTCCTGGCCGAGTTGCGCGCCGCGGGGCATTCGCTCGGGCTCCCGACCGTGTTGCTGACATTTGACCCGCATCCGCGTGCGTTCCTGCAGCCGCAGAGCGCGCCCCGCATGATCTCCACCGTTGATGACCGTATCGCGCTGCTGGCTGAAAGCGGCGCCGTCGACCACTGCCTGGTACTGCCGTTCGACCGCGCCCTCAGCGAAGCCAGTGCGGATGACTTTGTCCGTGGACTGCTGCTGGCGCGTCTGGGCATGCGGCGGCTGGTGGTTGGCGCGAACTTTTGCTGCGGACGAGGACGGCAGGGCGACGTCGATTACCTCGGCCAGCTTGGCAAAGCGTACGGCTATGCCGTCGAGCCGGTTCGGCTGCGGGCCACCGATGCAGCCGGGGCAGGCGTGCGCTGTTCATCCACGGAGGCCCGCCGCCTGATCCAGAGCGGCGACGTGCGCGCTGCTGCTGCATTGCTGGCGCGTCCGCACGAGATCCGCGCCATGGTAGTGATCCGGACGCCCGCCCGCGCCAGTGGCGCGGCGGAAATTCGTCTTCCGGAGGGAATCTGCTTGCCGCCTGTGGGGCAATATGCTGGCGCGGTCCGAGTCCAGCTTGGTGCCCAACGCTGGAGCCCGGCGCTCGTGCATCTGACAGAAACGGACGGCATGGCGCGCGTGTTCAGCGACGCACAGTTCGCGCCGAGGCAGGGCAGTGCTGTGTCGGTGCGCTTCTTCGGCGCGGCGCCGGCGAAGCTGCGGTATCTGCACGAATAGCGAGAGCCTGGCGTTAGCCGTCTGTCCACCTCCGCAACGGAGCGCGGGGTAGCCTGCGGCCGCACATTGGCGCCCTCGGGGCGGAAGCGTGGTCGGACTGACGGCAACGGGAACCAACCTCGAGCCGTTTCGCGGGGCGGGCGAAGAAGCCGGACAATACGCGGCGCTTGCAGCCAGCCAGTTGCACAAACTGGTTGCCGCTCACAAGGAAGTCCTCGACACGCTGACCGGGCAAGTGTCGCCGGACATTCCCACGCGGCACACCGTTGTCGACGCCGAGTCCGGCTGGGCGCTTGCCGACGACGGCCGCTTCGCCGACCTCATCCTGCCCGCACCGCCGTCGGCGGATGCCGATGTGCCGGCCCTGCTGGCCGGGGTTGCCGAGTATACGATGCTCAATGCCGGGCGGCCCATCTTGCTGGTGCCCGGCGCGTCCGGACCGCGCTTTGGTGGCCATGTCGCCATTGCCTGGAACGGCGGCAGAGAGGCCGCGCGGGCGACAGCGGACGCATTGCCGTGGCTCACGCATGCCAGTGCAGTTTCCGTCCTGATGGTCAGCGCAGACAAGTATGGCGCTGCGATTGAGGAACAAGTCCACCGTGACAGCGGGAACCGGCTGATCGCGTGGCTGGCCAGCCATGGCATCAAAGCCAATCTCCTTGTCGGGGAGGGCGACCCCGACTACGTTCTGCCGCAACTTGCGGAAAAGGTACAGGCCGACCTGTTGGTCGCTGGCGGCTATGGCCGCTCCCGGCTGAGGGAGCTTGTTCTGGGCGGCACCACCCGGGCCCTGCTTCGCCAGTCATCTTTGCCAGTCTTCATGTCGCACTGAGAAGTGACCGCTCTGCCAGTTGGGGGTGCCGGCAGTGTAGCTACGTCTGAACATCGCGCGACTCGTTCCTAAAAGAGCTTCGCTCTAGCACTTGACGGTCACGGCCGTGAATCAGCAAGTCTACCTTTGCGCGCTTAGCCTTCTCTGTACCGGCGGCGATCGCATGCTCCAAGGAGGTGAATCGGTGTTGACTACTGGAGCCATCTTCCGATTCAACCGCCCAGCCATCATGGGTAGGCACTACGTGGATATTCTTGCATGACATGAGCGCCTCCGGGAGTTACGCAGTTAGTGTCCTGCGCAGGGGCCCCGCATCGGGATCAGCCGTCCTCTGGGAAAAGGCTTTGCCCTCACCCCAGCGAATGTTGGCTAAGAGAAGTGATGCGAATCGTTGCGGGTCACGTGACAATTCATATTGTGATCCGCAGACTAATCCGGAACTAGCCAACATGGCAGCGCAAGATTGTGTGGTGTCGCACAAAAGCATGAGTTCATCGCCTACCTGAGAACAACCGGCGCTGCATCGTGAGCTACGGTGACCGCTATCGGCATGGGGAGCCACGACTCACTCCGGCTTCTCCATGACCGCCCGCCTGCGTGTGAGCGCTGCGAAGGTTCAGCGACTCGAGAGGATGTCCGGGAACGATGGCGCGAGCGCGGAGAGCACCGAAACAACGGTCGTATCAGTCAGAACGCTGGCGAGGATCGCCCAAGCCGTGATCGTAGGGAAGTCACTGCCGCGACGCAGATCGCAATAGGGAATGAGTAAGGAGCCCAAGTTCGTCCCGACGGACTGATGGGCGGAGGAGGAGTTTTGACGGTGCGCGCTTGACACAAGGCTTGTCGGTTCGCCCGCGAACTGACGCGCTCCTGGAGTTGGCCCAAAATGTTGGTCCAACCGGGGTAAGCCGCCATGCGAGCAAGTGCCGTGCGACGTCATCTGGAGCGCCTCGGCATTCGTTGCCACGGAGTAACAACCCATCCTGGTTTGGCTGGTGTGGTGGTCATTAACAATGACCTGCACGTCTGCATATTTCCGGACGGATGGATGCGCCTGGGGCAGTGGGTCGCCCCTGGTCGCTTTCGTTTCGCCCCAGCCACGCGCTCGGTAGACATGCTAGCCTGGCAGATTCGCCAACGGCTTAACGACGTTAGACCCTGAAAAGAGCCTCCCTTTTGTGGCTATACGGCTCGCGTCGCGCGGTGACGCCAGACCGGCGGGCCAAAAGCTGCTGATTGTTGATCGAACACGCGACCGGAGCCCCGTGTGTCGGCGGTCGCCTCAACGAAGCTGAAGCGTGGACAAGCCGGTTTCGTCCGTTGGGGATTGCGCGCTCCTATCTTACAGCGGCACCAGCGGGGAGGGTGAGCTTGCCAATTAGCGCTGAACCAGGGCGCCCTGAGCATCCCACGAGTTGGGGCCATCGCGTTTTCGGTGCAGATAATACGCTGAGATGCGAATTCCCCACTTCGAGCCGGCGCGCTTGCCCACCACTCCCTAGGGGGATCGTGCCTCCCGTGAAAATTGATACGGCTGAAGGGGGAAACGAAGATGGCGAGCGGTCGCGCGACTGGGTGAAGATCAATTGGCCCGGTGCGGTGCCAGCGAAAAGGTTTCGTCGCTGACACTTTCATTTGTTTGTGGTGGTCTAATTTCCTCGGACAGGTCGATAGGAGGACAATCCGGAATCGACGAGGAAGAAAGATAGATGACAAGAAGGCGCCGACAATTTGACGCCAGCTTCAAGCTGGAAGTGGTACGGATGGTGCGAGACCAAGGATTATCGGTCAGCGAGGTGTGCCGGTCGATGGAGCTTGGTGAGACGGCCGTTCGGCGCTGGATTGCGCAGTACGATGCGGAGTGCGCC
>NZ_SMNY01000007.1:0-89735 GCF_004353535.1 Cupriavidus sp. L7L | reverse complement strand
AGATGAAACGCGAATCGCACCCCAGCCGCTCAATGATCGCGTCGCGCGATTCACCGTCTTCAAGCATCAGGATCAGCTTGGCCCGGCGCGCGTCGGCTGCCCGAATGGTTCGGCTGCGAGTCGCCGACAGCAATTGTTCACGCTCGAGCTCGGTCAGATTCATTTTTCCCATGCACCTGATCTAACCATAAATGGGGTGCTTTTTCAATGACGCACTGGACTAGCGATAGCCATATCGCCCCGCCCCGCAGACCAACTAGGACCCGCGCGCAGCGCAGCCGAAGGCGTTCCTGCCATGCCGCCCGCAGCAGGGGCCACCCAACAGCTCTGGGCTCGTTCAATCACCGCATCAATCCCGAGCCACCGTCGCGCACCATGGCGTCAGGCAGTCCTGCCCTGCAACGAAGCAAAGCCCCGTACGAAAACCCCGGCACACTACGATAAGTGTGGCCGCCCGCAGGGCCGTAAACGCGCTTTTTGGTGACTTTTTGTCGCTCGGACAAAAAGTTACCCGCCCTTTAGGGCGGAACCGGGCATATCAAATGGCTACCAGATGCCCAGCCGCAAGCCTAAGCCCAAATCAGCCTAAGCCCAAATCACCCAGCCGCCAGGCTAACACCCCCCACCCCGGCCGCCGCCTTCCCATTCTTCCCATACAACCCGGCATCCCCGCCACTATGCTGGCGCAGCGCCTGAATCGCTTCCTGCGTGAATTCGAGGTGTGCCTTGATGACGGCGCCATTCAGCGCATTGCCATCCCGCGTCACGCGGGCGGCAAAGATCAGCTTGCGCCAAGCTTCGGCGACGCCTGCCTCGATATGGCGTCCGAGCAGCTGCCCATCCGGTCCGGCCTGCAAGCCAAGCGCCTGCATCTGCGCTTCCCGCGCCCGGACCTGCCGCGACAGCCCCTGACCCACTTCCACCTTGCGCGTCAGCAACTCGCTGAGCGCAGTGAAATCCCCGCGCTTGATGGCATCTCGCTCTTGCGCAAGAAGTTGCCCGAAAGCTTCAACACCTTCGGTTTCACGCTGCAGGGACTGGATCAGGCTTTGGCTCATGATTTGGCTATTGAGGGTCGGCCTGGCCTAGCTCGCGCAAGCTGGCGAGCAGGCCATCGGCAATCTTGCCCGGGTCGATCTTGATCCGGCCTTCGGCGATGGCCTGGCGGATTTCTTCGACCTTGGCGGTATCGATATCGTCGTCGGTTTCCTGCGCCAGGCGGCTGCTGATCTCGCGCACCTGTGCGGCCAGCGGACTGACGCTCAGCCCGGAGGACGGCGGGGCGGCGCTGGCCGGTGCGGCCTGGGGCCGGGCGGCGGCGTCGCCTGCGGGCGCGTCGGCGGGCCGGGACGAGGTGGAATGGTTGATCTTCACGGGCGTTCCTTGCTGGTTTCCTATGGCATTACGGCCGTGGCGGGGAAATCTTTAGGGAACGTGCCCCAGGGGTGCGTCCCATATCGCCCGCACGGCTGGACCGGCGGCATTTTCGCATGCCGCGGTGCCATCGGAATCCGGCTGCCAGCTACGATCGGCAGACTCGAAGTGCTTATTGCAGCACGACGGTATCACCGCTGCGCACCAGCCCGTTGACCACCTGGCCGTTGCGCAGGCGGACCTGCACGGTATTGCCGGTGGCGGCGTCGGCCAGCACCTTGCCCTCGCTGGAGATCTGGAACGCCTCACCCTCGACCGACACCGTGACGGTCTGTCCCTGGCGCACCGCGATGGCCTTGCGCAGCAGGTCGCTGCGCATGGGCGAGCCGGCGGCGATGCGGTTGGCGGCGACGGCGCCGGCGAGCTGGGCCGGGTCGGTGATGACCGCGCGCGGCAAGGTGGCAAGGTCGCCCTGGCGCACTTCGATATCGGCCTGGCTGACCGGTTCGCCCGGACCCAGGGCGCGCGACGCGACGTAATAGTCGGTCAGCACCGATACGCGCGCCTGCATATAGCGCACCCACGGCCGCTCGCCGCCACAGCGCACGCCGACCGAGACCCGCCCCCACGGCGAGGCGCCGGCGGGCAGGAACGGGTCGGGCGATACGCACTCCGGCGCGCGGCCGCCCGACGGCGGAGCCACCTGCACGCTGACCTTGCCGGGCAGGCCGGCGGTCTGCTGCAGCAGGAAGCGCTCCACGGCAGCGCGTGCGGGATCCTCGGCGAAGGGGCTTGCAGCGGCCGTGTGCTGGCCGGCCGCCGGTGCCTGCATGGCGACCGGAGTGGCCTGCGCCGGCGCAGCGCCGGCGGCCCCGGCAAGGCACAGCAGGCATGCCGCCAGCAGGGTCTGCGCCTTGCGCGGGCCGTTGCGGCGGGAATAGCGGCCGAGGGTGCGTCGGAGGGAGCGGCGATTGGGGTTCATCTGGTCTTCCCGGCAAGGACGGCGGGCCTGCGCTGGCATGCCCGGCGCGTTGCCCCGTGACCGGCGGCGCGCCCCCGTCTACATCAGTCATCGGGTTCCGATTGTAGGCAGCGCCTCGCGCGAGGGCGTGCCGAAATGCAAGGATTTCCCGTCCTTATTCATCCGATTGGCGCGACATGCCCCCGCCTAAGATGGCACCCCTGAAGAAGGTCGTCCAGGGAGATGCCAGCATGATCGACAGACTCGACGCGTCGCTACGCTTCCAGCAGGAAGCGCTGAGCCTGCGCAACCAGCGGCAATCGGTGATTGCCTCCAACATCGCGCACGCCGATACCCCGGGCTACAAGGCCCGCGACTTCGATTTCGCCAGCACGCTGGCGCAGTCCGTGGAACGCGGCCATCGCAACGACGGCATGTCGCTGTCGACCACCCAGGTCCGCCACCTGCCCGCGCAGGCGCCGACCCGCGAGGCGTTCGATCTGGCCTACCGCATTCCGCTGCAGTCCAGCGTCGACGGCAACACCGTTGAAATGGATGCCGAGCGCGTGGCCTTCGCCGACAACGCGGTGCATTTCGAGTCGGGCCTGACGGTGATGAACTCGAAGATCAAGACCATGCTGGCGGCGATCCAGCAATAAGCGAGCAACAGATCCAGCAGCAAGGAGGGAGCGCATGCCGGCAATGAACATCTTCGACGTCGCTGGCTCGGCCATGGCGGCGCAGTCGCAGCGCATGAACGTGACCGCGTCCAATCTGGCCAACGCCGACAGCGTGGTCAGCCCAGACGGGCAGGCCTACCGTGCCAAGCAAGTCGTGTTCGGCATGGCGCCCACGCCCGGCCAGAGCGACGTCGGCGGGGTGCAGGTGGCCGGCATCAGCGAAGACCCGTCGCCGCCGCGCATGGTCCACAACCCCACGCATCCGATGGCGAACGCGCAGGGCTACGTGGTCATGCCCAACGTCAACCCGGTGGAAGAGATGGTCAACATGATCTCGGCCTCGCGCTCGTACCAGGCCAATGTCGAGGTGCTCAACTCCGCCAAGAACATGATGCTCAAGACGCTGACGATCGGCCAGTAACGGCCCTCGACGAGCTAAGGAAAGAGGAACCGCGCGACATGACAACCACTTCTTCGGTCAACAGCAACAGCAGTACCACCAACATCAACGATGCTCTGAAGAGCAGCAGCGCCAGCGCCGCCGACCTGCAGAACAACTTCCTGAAGATGCTGGTGACCCAGCTCAACAACCAGGACCCGCTCAAGCCGCTGGACAACTCGCAGCTGACCTCGCAGCTGGCGCAGATCTCCACAGTCAGCGGTATGCAGACCATGAATGCGACCCTGTCGCAGCTGCTGAACCAGGTCAGCGCCAGCCGCGCGATGGACTCCGCCGCGCTGATCGGCCGCACGGTGATGGTGCCGGGCAAGCAGGTGTCGGTCGAAGGCGCTGTGCCTACCAGGTTCGGCGTCGACCTGCCGTCCACGGCGGACGCCGTCACGGTCGACGTGCTCGACGACAAGGGCAACGTGGTGCGCACCATCGACATGAAGGGCCAGACCTCGGGCGTGCACGACGTGGCGTGGGACGGGAAGAACGATGCCGGTGTCGCGGTCGCGGACGGCGAATACACCTTCCGCGTCAACGCCACAGCCAACGGCACCTCGGTACAGCCGGTGGCGCTGGTCTACGGCAAGGTACAGAGCATCAGCGGCGACGCGTCCGGCGTGCTGGTCAACCTGGCCGACGGCCAGGCAGCGAACGTCGACGAGGTGCGGCGCATTCTCTAATCGCAGGCGCTGGCGCATGCTGCGCGCACCGGCATCAACGACAGCCAAGTCAAAAGGAAGATATCCATGGGTTTCGGTCAAGGGGTAAGCGGCATCAACGCCGCGGCAGCCAATCTGGATGTAATCGGCAACAACATTGCCAATGCCAACACGGTCGGCTACAAGCAATCGAGCACGCAGTTCGCCGATGTCTACGCCGGCAGCAAGATCGGCCTGGGCACCACGGTGAACTCGGTGGTCCAGTCGTTCAAGCAGGGCAATATCGAGGCCTCCGGGCGATCGCTGGATGTGGCCATCACCAATGGCAGCGGCTTCTACCGGCTGGTCGGGACTGATGGATCGGTGCATTTCTCGCGCAATGGGCAGTTCCTGCGCACGGATGACGGCCGCATCGTCAACGCGCAGGGCCTGCAGCTGACAGGCTATCCGGCAGCCGCGGCCGGCGGCGGCGCCACGCCGCAGCCGCTGGTGGTATCCAATGCGCAGATGCCGCCCCAGGAAACCACCGACATCACGGCGCAGTACAACCTCGATTCGCGCAGCACCGTGCCGACGACCGCGTTCGCCAGCACGCCCGGCAACCTGCCTGACTCGTCGATGTACAACTACAGCACCAGCATGACGGTGTACGACTCGCTCGGCAATGCCAGGCAGGTGGTTGCCTATTTCGGCAAGGAGATGGGAGGGGCGCCGACGGTGCCCGGCGGCACCGATTGGGTGCTAAACGTGACCGACGAGGCCGGCAACCGGCTTGGAATCGGCGATGCCGCCACGACGCCGCCCACCCCCGCCGGCCAGACGGTCACGCTGGCGTTCGACAGTGCCGGCAAACTGGTCTCCACCAACCCCGCCTCGTTCGCATTGACCTCGCCGGCGGCAAACGGCGCCGGCGCCATGTCGATGAAGGTAGACCTGGCCGGCACGACGCAATTTGGCTCCGACCACGACGCCAAGCCGCCCCAACAGAATGGCTATGCCTCGGGCAGCCTGCTCGGCTTCTCGATCGAAGCCGACGGCACCATCCGCGGCAGCTACTCGAACGAGCAGACCCAGGAACTCGGCACCGTGGTGCTGGCCAGCTTCGGCAACGCCGAAGGCCTGCGCGCCGAGGGCGGCAATACGTGGGCAGCCACCGGCGCCTCCGGCCAGCCGGTCATCGGCACGCCGGGCGGCTCGCGCGGCCAGCTGATGTCGAACGCCAATGAAGCGTCCAACGTCGACCTCTCCGCCGAGTTGGTCAACCTCATCATCGCCCAGCGCAACTACCAGGCCAACGCCAAGACCATCGAGACCCAGAACCAGGTCATGCAGTCGCTGGTGAACATGTAAGGCACGACGCGTCGCGTGAAGAGCAAACCAGCTGAGGCAAGTCGATGGACCGCATGATCTATACCGCCCTGTCGGGCGCCAAGCAGATACTCGACCAGCAGGCGGCGGTATCGAACAACCTGGCCAACGTGTCGACGCCCGGGTTCCGCGCGCAGGTCAACCTGTACCGCGCGGTGCCCGTGGTCGGTGCCGAGGCCGGCACGCGCGCCTTCACGCTGGCCTCGACGCCCGGCGCCGACATGCGCGCCGGTCCGCTGACCTACACCGGCCGCAATCTCGACGTGGCGCTGCAGGGCAACGGCTGGCTGGTGGTGCAGGCGCCTGATGGCTCCGAGGCCTATACCCGTGCCGGCGCGCTGCAGGTGGCGCAGGACGGGCAGGTGCAGACCTTGTCCGGCCTGCCGGTGATGGGCGACGGCGGCCCGCTGGCGGTGCCGCCGGGTTCGCAGGTCACGGTCGGCACGGACGGCACCATCACCGCGCGCGGCCCCGGCGAAGCCTCGGCTGGCCTGGCCCAGGTAGGCAAGCTGCGCGTGGTCAACCCGCCCAACGACGCCATCGCGCGCGGCGACGATGGCCTGTTCCGCCTGCGCCCCGGCGCGCAGCCGCTGGAAGCCGACCCCACCGTGCGCGTCATTTCCGGCGCGCTCGAGGGCAGCAACGTCAACCCGACCGAAGCCATGGTCGAGATGATCGCCAACGCGCGCCGTTTCGAGATGCAGATGAAGATGATCCAGGGCGCGGACGGCAACGAGCAGCGCGCCAACCAGCTGCTGTCGACCAACTGACGCGGCGGCAAAACAGGACCGGAGCGAGGGGCGCGCCGATTGCGCGCCCCTCGCTCCAGCTACCAGCTACAAGAAAGACTCCCAGCAAGGACCACCATGATCCGCTCTCTCTGGATTGCCAAGACCGGCCTCGATGCGCAGCAGACGCAGATGGACGTGATCTCGAACAACCTGGCCAACGTGTCGACCAACGGTTTCAAGCGCGGCCGCGCGGTGTTCGAGGAACTGATGTACCAGACCATCCGCCAGCCCGGCGCGCTGTCGTCGGACCAGACCACGCTGCCCTCGGGCATGCAGCTGGGCACCGGCGTGCGCCCGGTCGCGACCGAGCGCATCCACACCCAGGGCAATCCGCAGCAGACCGGCAACAACAAGGACGTGGCCATCATCGGCCAGGGCTTCTTCCAGGTGGCACTGCCCGACGGCACCACCGCCTACACCCGCGACGGCTCGTTCCAGGTGGACCAGAACGGCCAGCTGGTGACGTCCAGCGGCTTCGTGATCCAGCCCGCCGTCACCATCCCGGCCAACACGCTGTCGCTGACGGTGGCGCGCGACGGCACGGTGTCGGTGACGCAGCCGGGCTCGAGCGCCAACGTGCAGGTCGGCCAGCTGCAGCTGGCCACCTTCATGAACCCGGCCGGCCTGGAAAGCATGGGCGAAAACCTGTATGTGCAGACCGATGCTTCGGGCGCGCCCAATACCACCGTGCCGGGCCTGAACGGCGCCGGCGTGCTGCAGCAGAACTACGTGGAAGCGTCCAACGTCAACGTGGTGGAAGAGCTGGTCAGCATGATCCAGACCCAGCGCGCGTACGAGATCAACAGCAAGGCCGTGCAGACTTCAGACCAGATGCTGCAGCGCCTGGCGCAGATGGGTTGAGAGTTGTGGACATGGCCACCTTGCTTTCCCGCCTGGGCGCGCATGCGCTGGTTTGCCTGGCCGGCGTGGCAATGCTGGCCACGAGCGGCTGCGCGCTGGTGCCGCGCGAGCCGCTGGTGCAACTGCCCACCACCGCGCGCGCCGAGCCGCGCCCGGTCGGGCCGGCTTCCGGATCGATCTACCAGTCGTCGTATGCCGGCAACCCGCTGTTCGAGGACCGCCGCCCGCGCAACGTGGGCGACATCCTGACCATCGTCATCACCGAGAACGTCAACGCCAGCAAGAACTCCGGCACCAATACCAGCCGTAGCGGCAGCACCACGCTGACGTTCGATGCCGTGCCGCGCGCACTGGGCGGGCTGTTCGGCGCCAGCCAGAACGCCGACATCAATGGCGGCAACAACATGAAGGCCAGCGGCGGCGCCAGCGCGGCCAACACCTTCAACGGCACTATCACCGTCACCGTGCTGGAAGTCTTGCAGAACGGCAACCTGGTGGTCTCCGGCGAAAAACAGATGGCGATCAACCAGGGCGCCGAGTTCATCCGCTTCTCGGGCGTGGTCAACCCGCGCACCGTCACCGGCGACAACGCCGTGCTGTCCACGCAGGTGGCCGACGCGCGCATCGAGTACACCGCCAAGGGCGTGATCGACGAAGCGCAGAACATGGGCTGGCTGCAGCGCTTCTTCCTCAATGTCTTACCGTTCTGACCGCGCCATGTCCGCTTCCATGCTCGCCTATTTCCTGTCACGCCTGCTGCGCGTGAGCGTGATCAGCCTGGCGCTGGGCGTGGCCTTCGGCGCCTTCGCCACCGCTGCCAAGGCCGAGCGCCTGAAGAACCTGGCCACTTTCCAGGGCGTGCGCGACAACCCGCTGGTGGGCTACGGCCTGGTGGTCGGCCTGGACAACACCGGCGACCAGACCATGCAGACGCCGTTCACCACGCAGAGCCTGACCAACATGCTCTCGCAGCTGGGGATCACGCTGCCGGCCGGCAAGAACATGCAGCTCAAGAACGTGGCCGCGGTGATGGTCACGGCCACGTTGCCCGCGTTTGCGCAGCCGGGCAGCCAGCTTGACGTGGTGGTGTCGTCGATGGGCAATGCCAAGAGCCTGCGCGGCGGCACGCTGCTGATGACGCCGCTCAAGGGCGCCGACGGGCAGGTCTACGCCATCGCGCAGGGCAACATGCTGGTGGGCGGCGCGGGCGCGTCGGCCAACGGCAGCAAGGTGCAGATCAACCAGCTCGCGGTGGGCCGTATCGCCAACGGCGCTATCGTCGAGCGCGCGGTCGCGCCGTTCCAGCCGGACGGCGGCGTGCTCAACCTGGAGCTGAAGGAAACCGATTTCGGCACCGCCGAGCGCGTGGTCGAAGCCATCAACCGTTCCATGGGCGGCGGCGTCGCCGCGGCGCTCGACGGCCGCACCGTGCAGGTGCGCGCTCCCGCCGCGCCGAGCGCGCGCGTGGGCTTCCTGGCCCGCATCGAGAATATCGACGTGACCCCCGCCAAGGCCGCGGCCAAGGTCATCCTGAACGCCCGCACCGGTTCGATCGTGATGAACCAGGCGGTGACGGTGGAAGACTGCGCGGTCGCGCACGGCAACCTGTCGGTGGTGATCAACACGCAGCCGGTGATCAGCCAGCCCGCGCCATTCAGCGAGGGCCGGACCGTGGTGGCGCCGGTGTCCCAGATCGACATGAGGCAGCAGGGCGGCTCGCTGCAGGTGGTCAGGGCGGGCGCCTCGCTGGCGGCCGTGGTCAAGGGCCTGAACGCGCTGGGCGCGACCCCGGCCGACCTGCAGACCATCCTGGAAGCGATGCGCGCCGCCGGTGCGCTGCGTGCGGAACTGGAAGTGATCTGATCATGAGCGCGTCCATGCCACCGCAGGCCGCGGACCTGACTCAGCGCTTCGCGCTCGACACGCAGGGCTTCGAGGCGCTCAAGCACAGCGCGCGCAACGGTGCCGACGCGGCAACCCTGCAGGCGGCCGCCAAACAGTTCGAGGCGGTGTTCACGCAGATGGTGCTCAAGAGCATGCGCAACGCCACGCCGCAGGACGGCCTCTTCGACAACGAGCAGAGCAAGCTCTATATGTCGATGATGGACCAGCAGCTCGCGCAGCAGATGTCGTCGCGCGGCATCGGGCTGGCCGAAGTGATGGTGCGCCAGCTGGCGCGCGCCGCGGGCACGCCGATGCCCGCGGGCATGAATGCGATGACGCCGGCCGAGTCCGGCCGTGCCGCCGATGCCGAGATGGCTCGATTGCTCGACAGCCGCGGCGCGGCCTCCGCCGGCGGCAATGAAGCCGCGGACCTGCCTGCTGTCGGCACGGTGGTGCCGGGACAGAACTGGAACCCAACCGCGGGCTTGCGCCAGTACCAGTCGCAGTTCTACGGCGACCGAGGCCAGGACGGGCAGGACGGCCAGGGCGGCGAAGTGCTCGGCCCGCTGCCTGCCGATGCGCCCGCCCACGTCAGCGCCTTTGTCGCGCGCATGGCGGCGCCGGCCGAAGCCGCATCCCGTGCCTCGGGCGTGCCGGCACGGCTGATCGTCGGCCAGGCGGCGCTCGAGTCGGGCTGGGGCCAGCGCGAAATCCTGCATGCCGATGGCTCGACCACCTTCAACGTGTTCGGTATCAAGGCAGGATCGAGCTGGAAGGGCCGCGTGGCCGAGATCACCACCACCGAGTACGTCGACGGCCAGCCGCAGAAGGTAAAGGCGAAGTTCCGCGCGTATGGATCGTATGACGAGGCCTGCGCGGACTACGCGCGGCTGCTGACCAATAATCCGCGCTATGCCGGCGTGGTGAGCGCGGGGTCGGCGGAGGAGGCGGCGCATGGGTTGCAGCGTGCGGGGTATGCGACGGATCCTGCGTACGGGCACAAGCTGGTGAAGATCATGAAAAAGGTGGCGGTTTAACGCGCAGGCCGTAGCTGACACCGCCGGAACGAGGCTTCCCTCTCCCGCGAAGTGGGAGAGGGGAGCAAACCGCCGCAAGTTGCGCGGCATATGGACCTCAAGGTCGCGCGCTATCCCCGCACGTCAGCCTAAAGTCCCACCTCAAATCGGCCGATAACACCCCCATCCACCACCGCCGCGCCACGCCGCGGGCAGCCCAACGAATCCGGGGTCAGAGCACAATGTCTCTCTTCAGTATTGGTCTTTCCGGCCTGAACACCGCGCAGAACGCGCTGACGACGACCAGCCACAACTTTGCCAACTCGGCGACCGAAGGCTATTCGCGCCAGAACGCCATCGTGGCATCGGCCGGCGGCCAGTACACCAGCCAGGGCTTCTACGGCTATGGCTCCAACACCACCACCGTGATCCGCGTCTATGACGAGTTCCTGACCGGCCAGCTGCG
Source organism: Cupriavidus sp. L7L (assembly GCF_004353535.1). Lineage (NCBI taxonomy): Bacteria > Pseudomonadati > Pseudomonadota > Betaproteobacteria > Burkholderiales > Burkholderiaceae > Cupriavidus > Cupriavidus sp. L7L. The sequence goes on along the minus strand of NZ_SMNY01000007.1, from coordinate 79,224 downwards.
TGGCGCCACCTCGGCCAGCGCCTCGCTGGCGACCTATTCCGACCAGATCGCCCAGATCGACAACCTGCTCGCCGACCAGAAGGGCGGCCTGGCGCCGCTGATGCAGAAATTCTTTGCCGCGGTGCAGGCAGTGGCCGACACGCCGGCCGACCCCGCCGCGCGCCAGGGCATGCTCTCCGCCGGCCAGGCCCTGGTCGGCCAGGTCCGCTCCGCCAGCAACTACTTCAAGCAACTGCAGTCGGGCGTCAACGAGCAGATCGGCACCGCGGTCACGCAGGTCAATGCCTATACCACGCAGATTGCCAACCTGAACCAGGAAATCACGCGGATGAAGGCCGCGTCCGGCGGCCAGCCGCCCAACGACCTGCTCGACCAGCGCGACCAGGCGGTGGCCGAGCTGAACAAGCTCGTCGGCGCCAAGGTAGTGGTGCAGGACGGTGGCACCTACAACGTCTTCGTCGGCAACGGCCAGCCGCTGGTGATGGGCAACGAGTCGTACGACCTGAAGGCAGTGACTTCCGCTGCCGACCCGGGCCGTACCGTGGTCGCCTATTCCCTGCCGAACGGCAGCGTCTATGAAAGCCAGCCGGGCGCGATCACCGGCGGCTCCCTGGGCGGCCTGCTGCAGTTCCGCACCGAGACCCTCGATGCCGCGCAAAGCGCGATCGGCCGGCTGTCGCTGGCGATCGGCCAGAGCTTCAACGAACAGCACAAGCTGGGCATGGACCTGAACGGCGACATCGGCACCGACATGTTCAAGCTGGGCAATGCCACGGTGCTGCCCAACGACAGGAACACTGCCATCAGCACCGTGGCCACGGCCACCATCGACGACGCCTCGGCACTGACCACCAGCGACTACAAGCTGCAGTTCGACGGCACCAGCTACACGCTGACGCGCCTGTCCGACAACGCGCAGGTGGCCACGCCAGTGCCGGGCACGCCCGCGCCCACCTATCCGCTGACCTTCAGTGCCGATGGCTTCAGCGTGACGATCGATGCGGCAATGGGCGCCAACGATTCGTTCGTGATCCAGCCGACGCGCAATGCCGCAGCCGGCTTCGACATGGCGATCAGCGATCCCGCCAGGATCGCCGCGGCCTCGCCGGCGCGGGCCGATGCCGCTCCCGGCAACAAGGGCAGCGCCACTGCCAGCCTGAGCAACGTTGTGCCGGGCTTCACGCCGCTGGCGGGCAAGATCACCGCCGTCTATACCGCGGCCGGTTACGTGTTCAAGGATGCGGCAGGCACGAACCTGACGCCGCAGCCCACGGGCGTGCCTAATGGCAGCAATACCGACTACAACATCGGCGGCCTGACCTTCAGCTTTGGCGGCACGCCCAAGGTAGACGATTCCTTCACGCTCGGCGGCAACGCCGGTGGCGTCAAGGACAACGGCAACATGCTGAACCTGGCCAAGCTGCAGAACGCCAAGACCGTCGGCGGCGTATCCAGCTTCAGCGATGCCTACGCGCAGCTGGTCAACGACGTCGGCACGCGCGCCAAGTCAGTCAAGATCGCCTCGGCATCGCAGGACAGCATCACCACGCAGATCAAGGCCGCCCAGCAGTCGGTGTCGGGCGTCAACATGGACGAGGAAACCGTGTCGATGCTGCGCTTCCAGCAGCTATACCAGGCCAACGCCCGCGTGATCCAGACGGCCGGCTCGCTGTTCGACACCCTCATCGGCATCCGGTAAGGCCAGCCGGCAAGTCAACGTATCCGAATAGGCAATCCATCATGCGTGTTGCAAGCTCTACCCTGTATCAGCAAGGCCTGGCGTCGATGAACCTGCAGCAGGGCTCGCTGCTGCATATCCAGCAGCAGCTCGGCACCGGCCGCCGTATTCTCACGCCGTCGGATGACCCGGTCGCGGCCACCCGCGCCCTTGGCGTCAGCCAGGCCCAGGCGGTCAACGGCCAGTACGCGACGTCGCGCAGCCAGGCGAATATCGCGCTGGCCGCGGAAGAAAACGCGCTGCAATCGTTGACCACCGTCACGCAGAACATCCAGACGCTGCTGGTGCAGGCCGGCAACGGCACCATGAGCGACGCCGACCGCGGCTCGCTCGCCACCGCGCTGGAAGGCCTGTACAACCAGCTGGTCGGCCTGGCCAACTCCGATGACGGCAACGGCCAGTACCTGTTCGGCGGCACCCGCTCCGGTACGGCGCCGTTTTCGCAAGCCAGCGGCGCCGGCGTCTACATCGGCGACACCGGCCAGCAACTGCTGCAGGTCGACGTCGCGCGCCAGATGCCCGCGGGCGACAACGGCCGCGACGTGTTCATGAGCGTCACCGGCGGTGCCGGTTATGTCGTCAAGGGCAATAGCGCCAACACCGGCAGCGCCACCTTCGGCACGGTCTCGATCACCGATCCCAGCGACCCGCTGTATGGCAAGTCGCTGCAGGTTACGTTCCAGGCCAACGCCGGCGGCCAGATGGAATACACCATCACCGACATGGCCGATCCCGCCGCGCCCGCGCTGGCCGGCCCGACTGCCTACAACGCACCGGCGCGCATCGAGATCGGCGGCGTGACCTTCAACGTCAGCGGCGAGCCGAAGGACGGCGATACCCTGACCATGCAACCCGCCAGGGAAGCCGGCACTGACATGTTCGCCAATCTGCAGAACGTGATCGACACGCTGCGCAAGCCGACTACCACTCCGGGCGACCAGGCCAACCTGAGCAACGTGCTGTCCACGGCGACGCGCCAGTTTTCCAACTCGCTGGATAACGTGCTGACGGTGCGCGCCTCGGTGGGTTCGCGGATGCAGGAACTGGATGCGCTGGACGATGTCGGCACGAACCGCGACCTGACGTACTCGCAGACGCTGTCGGGGCTGCAGGACCTGGATTATGCGGCGGCGATTACCGAGTACTACCAGCGGCAGACAGCGCTGCAGGGGGCGCAGCAATCGTTTATGCAGATTCAAGGAATGAATTTGTTTAAATATTTGTGATGCAAGAAATCCGCGCAGAATAAGCAAAGCCAGTGCTTCATGCTGGACCGGCGAGAGCTTCGTCAGCAGCACGGAAGCCGCGGCAGGGGCATCTCGGGTGCCATCGTCGACACGTTGGTCATGCACCGGAGGAAACCTCCGGTCGGGATCGATGGCATAGATGAGCCCCAGATAGGCATCGGTCTCCGCGCCTTGCGGGCGAAGCGCAAGCTCGATCCCGTCACACCTTCCTGACGAACTCCGATTTCAGGCTCATGGCACCAAAGCCATCGATCTTGCAGTCGATATCGTGGTCACCGTCAACCAGGCGAATGTTCTTCACCTTGGTGCCCATCTTGACCACGCCGGCCGATCCCTTCAGCTTGAGATCCTTGATGACTGTGACGGTATCCCCATCCTGCAATACGTTGCCGGCTGAATCGCGATAAACCCGGGCTTCCGCTTCGGCCGGTGCCGATGCCTGCGCCGACCATTCATGAGCGCATTCCGGGCAAATATAGAGACCCCCATCCTCATAGGTGAACTCGGAATGACATTTCGGGCAGGAGGGTAATGCGCTCATGGGTAATCCTTGGGTACCTGGTGAAGGCCGGAAGTATACCGGCCGGTTCGGCGTCCAGGCTGAGTACGACAACTGGGCCAGCCAGGGTGCCACCGGGCTTGAGCGCGAGATTACCGGTCCGTCCACGCCGGCGCCCCGCGCGCGGCGCTTCCGCTGCCGAGCACTTCGATCAGATACTCGACGAACGACGCGATCCGCGATGAAATCGCCGTGTTGCGGTAGTAGACCGCATGCACCGGCTGCCGCACGTCCTGCGTGTGGCGCGCAAGGACCTGCACGAGGCGCCCGGACTCGCGGTCCTGCGCGGTCATGAAATCCGACAGGCAGACGATGCCTGAGCCGTCGAGCGCAAGTTGCCGGAGCGTTTCACCGCTTGACGACCACACGGCCGGCGCGATCCGGTACGGTTCCCCGTCCGCGCCAAGTATCGGCCACACGTTCAGCGACTCGGGCTGGTTGAAGCCGAGCAGAGCATGCCCGCCAAGGTCCTCGGCCTTGCGCGGATGGCCATGTGCCTCGAGATAGGCGGGACTGGCGAGAATGCGCACCCGGCTATTGCCGATCAGCCGGCTATGCAGCGTCGAATCCTTCAGGCGGCCGATCCGGATCGCCACGTCGGTGCGCCGCTCGAGCAGGTCGATGATGCCTTCGTTGCTGTTCAGCTCCAGTTCCACCTGCGGATAGCGCTCGCGGTAGCCGCGCACGAGCGGCACGATCACGTGCAGCATGAACGGCGTCGCGGCGTCGACCCGCAAGCGCCCGGACGGCTTCTCGCGCCGCGCCAGCATCTGTTCCTCGGCGCTTTCGACCGAGTCGATGATCGCCCGCGCATTCTGCAGGAATGCCCGGCCTTCCTCGGTCAATTCCAGGCGGCGCGTGGTCCGGCGCAGCAGCGTGGTTTTCAGCTTTTCCTCGAGCCGCGCGAGCGTGCGGCTGGTGGCCGACACGGTCAGGTCCAGCTGCTGCGCGGCGGCGGTGATCGAGCCGGTGTCGACCACGGTCGCAAACGCCTGGATTTCGTCGAGCGTGATGTTCATTGTTGATCTGAAATCAAGACAGTCTGGTTTATAGACCACTTTTTGAGCGAAAGTAAAGCGGGCACACTGGCGTGCGGCAAGGTGCTTGGCGACCCGGTGATCGGCGCGATCGCGCAGCGGCACCAGGCGACGCCGGCCCGGTCGTGCTGGCCTGGGCGCTGCAACTCGGCTACTCGGTGATCCCGTCGTCCACCAGGTGCGAGAACCTCGCCAGCAACCTGCTCGCGAACGCCCTTCGGCGGCGTTGCGCAAGGCCTCACCGATTCCCCCGCGCTGGCCGCGGCCGCAGCCTGAACCCCGCCATTGCAGGGGCTTCTCTACCTCCAGCTCCCTCCTGCAGCCGGTCGCTGTAGCTGGCCGGATACCACCTCCCTCTTTCCTCCCGGAATGACGCCGCCGGCTGTGCCACCAGTCGCGGCCCGGGCGCCGCCGCGCCATAATAGCCGCCGCGTCCCCACTGCAAACCAGGAGAAATCAGTGAAACAAACCAAGACTTGCTGCCTGCTCGCCGTCGTTGCCGCGCTTGGCATGGCTGGCTGCGCCACCGAATCCTCGACCGCGTTGCCGGTCCAGAAGGTGGAAAGCGCCAGCCGCCCGTACAACGGCGTGCGCACGCCTATTGCGGTAGGCAAGTTCGACAACCGCTCGAACTACATGCGTGGTGTTTTTTCGGACGGCATCGATCGCCTGAGCGGCCAGGCCAAGACCAGCCTGGTCACCCACCTGCAGCAGACCAACCGCTTCAACGTGCTGGAGCGTGAAAACCTGGACGAGATCAGGCGCGAGGCAACCATCAAGAACCAGGCGCAGCGCCTGAAGGGGGCGGACTTTGTCGTCACCGGCGACATCACCGAATTTGGCCGCAAGGAAGTCGGCGACGTGCAACTGTTCGGCATCCTTGGCCGGGGCAAATCCCAGGTGGCCTATGCCAAGGTCAACCTGAACATCATCAACATCTCGACCTCGGAAGTGGTTTATTCAACCCAGGGCGCGGGGGAATACACGCTGTCGAACCGCGAAGTGATCGGCTTCGGCGGCACCGCCAGCTATGACTCGACGCTGAACGGCAAGGTCATGGACCTGGCCATGCGCGAGGCCATCAACAACCTCGTGGCAGCCATCGAGAACGGGGCGTGGAACCCGGGTCAGAGATAACCATTCCATTACCAAAATGAAAACAATGATGATGCAAACGGTCACGCTGCGCAGGGCAGCGTTATGGTCTGTCGCTGGCAGTATCCTGCTTGCCGGCTGCGCGGCCCCACAGCCCATGTATCAGTGGGAGGGGTACCAGGCCCAGGTCTACGAATATTTCAAGGGCGAGTCCCGGGAGGCGCAAGTTACGGCGCTGGAAGCGGGCTTGCAGAAGATCCAGGCCAAGGGCGGCGCCGTGCCGCCGGGCTACCATGCCCAGCTTGGCATGCTGTACCTCAACCTTGGCAAGCCGGACCAGATGGTCAGCGCATTCCAGACCGAGAAAACCCTTTTCCCCGAAGCCACGCCGTACATGGATTTCCTGCTGCGTAACGTCAAGAGCGACAGCCGCACTGAAATCAAGGCGGACGCCGCCAAGGCCGCGCCCGCGGCAGGGAGTGCCAAATGATGCGCCGGATCCTGACCTATATCGCCAGCCTGGGTGTCGTGCTGCTGTTCGCCGGTTGCGCGGTGCAGAACAAGCAGGTGGACTACTCCGCGTTCAAGGCCAGCCGTCCCCGCTCGATCGTGGTGCTGCCGCCGCTGAACGAGTCGCCGGACGTCAAGGCCACCTATGCCATGCTGTCGCAAGCGACGGTCCCGCTGGCGGAATCGGGCTACTACGTGTTGCCGGTCGCAGTGGTTGAAGAGACGTTCCGGCAGAACGGCCTGACCGTGCCGGCTGACATCCATTCCGTGCCGGTGGCCAGGCTGCGCCAGATCTTCGGGGCCGACGCCGCGCTGTACGTGACCGTCACCGAGTATGGTTCGAAATACCAGGTCATCAGCAGCGTGACCCGCGTGGCCGCCAACGCCAAGCTGGTCGATCTCAAGACGGGCGACGTCCTGTGGAGCGGTACGGCCGTGTCAGCCACCGACAGCTCCAGCGGTGGCGGCGGACTGATCGGCATGCTCATCAATGCGGCGGTGACGCAGGTCATGAACCACACGTTCGATGCCAGCTACAGCGTGGCGGGCACCGCCAGCTACCGGCTGCTGTCTGCCGGCCAGCCTGCCGGCATTCTCTACGGGCCGCGCTCGCCCAAGTACCAGTCTGACTGACCTCAGGCAAAACGGACCGGTGCCATGTGCCGGTCCGACCATGCGATCTCTCCTGATCTGGTGCCTTGGTCCCGTGCCTTGATCGCGTGTCTTGAAATCTCCAACGCTCCCCACTCGCCGGTCCCAGGCCTCCGTTTGAGGCATACTGCACGCACCCGCGTGCGCGACCCCCGTCCCGCAGCGCCCCCATCGACTCACACGAATGCCCCGGCGCAGTCCCCGCGCGCGCCGGGTCCTCGCCATGCAAAACGTCGGAAGACTTGTCCGCAGCGCCAGCCTGAGTGGCTTCATCGAGCTGACGGAGTCGCTCGGGCATGATCCCGGGGCCTTGCTGCGCAAGGCCGGGCTGTCCGCGCGGCTGCTCAGGGACCCGCAGGCGCTGATTCCCAGCCAGGCGCTGCGCGAGTTGCTGGAGCTGGCCGCCAGCGCCACCGGTACGGAGGATTTTGCGCTGCGGCTGGCGGCGCGCCGCACGCTTTCCAACCTGGGGCCGATCAGCCTGGTGCTGAAGGAGGAGCCATCGCCGAGGCAGGCGCTCGATGCCTTGTGCCGCTACCTGAAGCTGATCAGCACTTCGCTGGTCATGCGCATCGAGGAGACGGGGCAGACCGTGGTCATCCGCGAAGACCTGCTGCCGGGGCCGGGCGCGCCAACGCGGCAGGCGATGGAGTTGAGCGTGGCCATGATGTTCCGGATCCTGCGCGAGCTGATCGGGCCGCAGTGGCGGCCGCAGCAGGTCTGCTTTACGCACCGGCCGCCGGCGGATATGGCGGCGCACCGCGCATTCTTCGGCCGCAACCCGATGTTTAACCAGTCGTTCAATGGCATGGTCTGCGCGACGGCCGACCTGGACACGCCGCGCACGCCCGACCATTCCGGGGCCATCCAGCTGGCACGGGACTACCTCGAGGCATCGCTGCGCCAGCGCGGCGAGGGCATGCGCGAGGCGTGCCGCGAGCTGATCATGGCGCTGTTGCCCGGCGGACGCTGTACCGCCCAGCAGGTGGCGCGGCATCTTCGGGTGGACCGCCGCACGCTGCATCGCCATCTCATCGTCGATGGGCTGACCTTCTCGGACTTGCTCGACGAGGTTCGTACCGAGCTGGTCAAACGGCACCTGCAGGAGAGCGACCTGCCGCTCGGCGAGATCGCGGGGCTGCTGGGATTCTCGAACCAGAGCAGTTTCAGCCATTGGTTTCGCGCGAGCTTCGGCTGCAGCGTCACGCAATGGCGCTTGCAGGCAGCCGTGTCGGGTGGCCAGCCAGCAGCGGAGCGCGCCGGCACGGGGCGCCGGCGCGCGGGAACTGCCGTCAGTCGGCAATAAGCACGATTTTTCCCATATGCTGGCTGCGCTCGATGTAGGCATAGGCCTCGCCGATCGCATCCATCTGGAAGGTGCGGTCGATCGGCAGGCGCAGCTTGCCTTCGCGGAAGAAGTGCATCAGGTCGCGCGCGCAGGCCTGCACGCAGGCGAGGCGTTCGGCCTCGGTGCGCGTGCGGAAGGTGGCGCCGATCAGCTTCAGCCGGTTAAGCCATAGCAGGTTGAGATCGACCTGGGCCGTACTGGCGCCGCCGAGGCGCGCCAGGTTCACCAGCCGGCCCTTGACCGCCAGGCTCTTGATGTGATCTTCGAAGACAGTGCCGCCGATGGTATCGATGATGACGTCGACGCCACGCCCGTCGGTGGCGGCCATGATGGCCTCGACCTGCGATTCGCTCGATGCATTGACGCCGACATCGACGCCATAGCCTGCCAGCCGCTCCAGCTTGGCCGCCGAGCGCGACGATGCGATCACCTTCGCGCCGAGCGCGGAGGCGGCCATCACCGCGGCCATGCCGACCCCGCCCGAGGCGCCGTTGATGAACACCGTCTCGCCGGCCTTGAGCTCGCCGTTGCTGACCAGCGCGTCATGGGCGGTGATGAACACATTGGGGAATGCGGCCGCGTCGACCCACGATACCTCCGGCGGCACCGGCATCAGCGCCAGCGGCGCCGCGATGACGTACTGGGCATGACAGCCACGCCCATGGCCCATCACCCGGTCACCTTCGCGCCAGCCGCGGACCTGCGCGCCGACGCTGGCGACCTCGCCCGCGAATTCCACGCCGGCGGTCATCGGGGCACCGGTGCGGTGTTCCCGCATGTACTTGATTTCGCCATAGTTGATGCCGGATGCGCGTACGCGCACCAGCACCTCGCCGGGGCCAGGTTGCGGCGTGGGGATATCTTGCACGGCCAACTGGCCACCCTCCGCGCGCGGTAGAACTCGTACTGCTTTCATTTTGTCTCCTGTGACAGGGATCGGGGCATGGCCCCGGCTGCCGTCATTCCGGCTTGAACTGAATCGAACGCAGCAGCTTGCCCTGGCGCTCGTAGGACTCGCGCACGTCCCTGGCAAGCTCATCCGTAGTGGCCGGCGTGCCGATCTCCATGCCCAGCTCTTCGATCTTGCGCTGCAGCGCGGGCGATTTCATGGCCGCGAGCGTGGCCTCGCGCACCTTGGCGACCACTGCCGGCGGCACGCCCGGCGCCGCCCACAGCCCCATCCAGCCCACCTCGCTCAGGTCGGGATAGCCCAGCTCGGCAAACGTGGGAACGTTCGGCAGCGCGGCGAGCCGCTGCGGGAAGGCCACCGCGAAGGCCCGCAGCTTGCCCGCCTTGATGAACGGCATGGACGTCGCCGGACCGTCGAACATCAGCGGAACCTGCCCGCCCATGATGTCCTGCAGCGCGGGCGGCGAGCCCTTGTAGCTGACCGCGCCGGTATCGAGCCCCGCCAGCCGGTTGAACTGGACGCCGATGGTGTGGCCGCGCAGGCCGATGCCGAAGTTCGCGATATCGACCTTGCCCGGATTCGCCTTTACGTACGTGACCAGCTCGGCGAGGTTCTTCGCGGGAAGACCGGGATTGCCGACCAGGACCAGGCCCTGGCGCGTGAGCTGGACCAGCGGGACGATGTCCTTGAACGGGTTGTAGGACACCTTGATCGCTTGCGGCACCTCCGAGGCGATGCCCTTCTGGATCAGCAGCAGCGTATAGCCGTCACGCGGCGCGGACAGCAGGCTTTGCACGGCGATGGTTCCCGCCGCGCCGGATTTGTAGTCGACGATCACGGGCTGCCCGAGCGGCCGTTGCAGCTCATGGGCAAAGAGCCGTGCCAGGATGTCAGCGGTGCCGCCGGGGGGCGCGCCGACGAGTATCCGCACCGGCTTGGTCGGCCACTCGGTGGCCGGCGCGGCGCGCACCGCCTGGGCGGCCGGCAGCAGTGCGCCGAGGGCAAGCGCGAGCACCACCGCGCGGCGCCGGGTCTGGGGGAAGCGTTTCATGTCTGTCTCCGTTTCTCTGTGTCCCCCCGGCCCTGTCGGCGGGCCGTGTCGGCGGGGGAGTGCGGCTTACTGGGTCTTGCGCAGGAACCCCTGGGTAGCGCCGTTGCGGTTGGGCGCGAAGCCGTTGGCCCGCAGCGACTCTTCCACCGTGTCGTAGAACACGCCGATCCGGCAGATCTCGCGCGCCTCTTTGGCGGTGGCGATGTCACGGCCCAGTTCGCGGGAGATGCGCACCAGTTGCTCGATCTGGTCCACGGATCCCTGCTTTGCGGTGCGGCGCGGGTTCCACAGCACGTCCTCGGTGCCGCAGCGCACGTGCAGGCCCATGGCAATGCCCATGGTATTGACTGGCAGCACGTTGCGCACATTGCTCTCGACCGTCACCACCGCGCCGTCCGGCACCGCGCGCATGAAGTTGGCCAGGCTGTAGACGCTGGGCGTGTCCATGCCGCCGCCGATCGCCACCCAGTTGATGTTCAGCGGGCCCTTGTAGAAACCGCGCCGCATCAGCCGCTCCACCGACTCCAGGCTGTTGATGTTGTAGCACTGGAATTCGCTCTGGATGCCGGCGGCGGTCAGCCGGCGCACATGCTCTTCCACCCAGCCCGGATTGGCGGGCACCGTCATGTTCTTGTAGGCGTCGAAGAGCGCCATGTCCTGGCGCGAGGTGCCGTGGAAGTCAGCGTCTTCCGCATGGTCGGTGACGTTCATCTGCGAGGTATTGACCGTCACCGTGACCTGGTCCGGCGTGGGATCCAGGTCGGCCAGCATGTGGCGGGTGTCGTCCGACAGCCACTTGGCTGCCTGCCCTTCATCTTCCGGCGCGAAGGAAATCGAGCCGCCCACCTGGATGATCATGTCGGGCACCGCGGCGCGCACGCCGGAAATCAGTTCGTTGAACTTGGACAGGCGCTTGGAGCCCTTGCCGTCCAGTTCGCGCACATGCAGGTGCAGCACGGTGGCGCCGGCGTTGTAGCAGTCCACGGCCTTCTGGATCTGTGCCTCCATGGTGACCGGAATGTCTTCCGGGAAATCGGAAGGCAGCCAGCCGGGGGCATACGGTGCGGCCGTGATGATCAGCGGCTGCTGGTTTTCGGGAAAGAGGTGGCCGTCGAGGAAGTTCATGGGGAGTCTCCGTGTCGGAAGGCGGCTTCGGTTCAGTAGGGGATGTCGCCGACGATGGCTGCGCGCTCCATCTTGCGCGGCGCGGGAAAGTAGTCGTTGAGCGCGTAGTGCTGCGTGCAGCGGTTGTCCCACACGGCGACGTCGCCCCGCTGCCACGACCAGCGCACCTGGTATTCGGGAATGGTGGCGCGGCTGATCAGGTAGTTGAGCAGCAGGGCCGCGCCGGGCGCCTTGTCGATGCCGTGCCGCACATTGGCCGGCGTGCTGTAGTTGGTGAAGTAGGTCGAGAAGCCGGCACCGACGAACAGCACCTTTTCGCCGGTTTCCGGGTGCGTGCGCACGACCGGATGCTCCACGGGCGGATGGTCCTGCGCGAGCTTCGCGCGCGCCTCGGGCGTCATGACCGCGCCGAAGCTCTGCTCGATGCTGGCGCGGGCACGAAGCCCGTCGACCTTCGCCTTGATGTCGTCGGGCAGTTCCTCATACGCCTTCACCATGTTGACCCAGATGGTGTCGCCGCCGATGTCGGGGCATTCGATGCAGCGCAGTACCGCGCCCATGGCCGGATTGGGACGCCACAGGCCGTCGCAGTGGTAGTTGTTCTCGTAGCTGTGCGGGTTGTCGCTGCGATAGACACGCACCAGGCCAGGATGATCCGGATCGCTGCCGACCACGGGGTGGTCTTCCAGCTTGCCGAAGGCGCTGGCGAACGCCACGTGCTCGGCACGCGTGATGTCCTGCTTGCGGAAGAAGAGCACGCGATGCCTGAGCAGCGCTGCCTTGATGTCGGCGAACAGCGCGGGATCGCGCGCCGCGTCGCCGAGGTGGATGCCCGTGATTTCGGCACCGATGGCCGGGGTGATCTGCCTGATCTCCATGTCATGTCTCCAGCAGTGATTGGATCTGCGTACAGGTTCAGGGCCTGCTTGGAGATGGAGTATCGGGCGATCGAAGCGAGCCCGCTTGCTTTACGGGGACATTCGTTTGTTAATTTGGGACATGCGCAGCGCGCTTCGCCTGGCGGCGTGCCGCTTGATCAAGGCCACGTATCGACTGCTGACCTTTCCTCGCGAGATCTGTGCAAAAGGCTCGCTTTCCGGCGCACGCTAGTGATACGGCCTTGCATCACGCACGCGGCCGCCGCCGCTGCGCGGCATCACTGCTCCGGCTTCTGTTGCTTGTCGCCGAACGGGCTGCGCAGATGCACATCCCCGTCAAGACGATGGATATGCAATTCGGCCTGATGCCGCCTGGCCACGTTCCAGCCGGCCGCGATTGCCGCTTCCATGGTCGGAAACCGCTGGGGCTTGATATCGAGGCCGCTGAATTCCAATGTCCAGCCATGTTCCGCGGGCAGAACACGAATGATGCGCGATTGCATGATGACCTTTTTAGAGATACCGCTACGTAAGGCGGCCGCCGTCATTCTGCGGTCGAAATGCAATCCCCTTCACTTAAAGGCGGGTTTGGCATAGGCTAGGTCCGTACCAAGGTACGGAGTCAAGCGATGGAGCAAACACTGACGATCGGGAAGCTGGCCAAGGCGGCTGGCGTTGGCGTGGAGACGGTACGGTACTACCATCGCTGCGGGCTGCTGCCGGTGCCAGAGCGCGCCCATGGCGCAATTCGCCAGTATTCGCAACAGAGCCTGCAGCGGATGCATTTCATCCGCCAGGCACAGTCGCTCGGGTTCACGCTGGATGAGATCCGGGGACTGCTGCAGCAGAAGCATGGCCGGTGCAGCACGGCCCGAGCACTGGCCGAGCGCAAGCTCAGCCTGGTGGAGGAAAGGCTGAGGGATTTGCGCGGGATGCGCGCGGAACTAAAGATCCTGATCGGACAATGCCACGCCAATGGCACCGAGGATTGCTGCCCCTTGATGAACACCTTGTCTGCGAACGGCAACCCGGAAAACGGGCGCGCCGCGGCATTGCGGGGCCGGTGACGCAAGCCTGCTGACCGAGAAGGTCAGGGCATGCCGCGTGTCACGCCTGCCACGACGCGGCCTTGTCCCCCGACTTGCCATAGCGCTCCCGCGCCGCGCGCACGACATCGGAAGGCAGCTTGCCGTCATCGGCCAGCGCCCGCAGCGCCGCGACCACGACAGAATGGCGGTCCACCTCGAAGAACGCGCGCAACGCCTGCCGCGTGTCGCTGCGCCCGAAGCCGTCGGTGCCCAGCGTGACATAGCGCCCCGGCACGCACGCGCGGATCAGCTCCGGCACCGCGCGCACATAATCGGTGGCGGCGATCACCGGGCCGTTCGACCCTGCCAGCGCTGTTTCGACATACGAGCGGGCATGCTGGTCGTTCAGGCGGTTGCTGCGTTCCACGGCGATCGCGTCGCGCTGCAGCTCCGTGAAACTGGTCACGCTCCAGACCTGCGCCACCACGCCCCAGTCGTCTTCGAGCAGGCGCGCGGCGGCGATCACCTCGGGCAGGATGGCGCCCGCGCCGAGCAGGTCGACCTGGCTGGCATCGCGCCATTCGGGCGTAAGCGAGTACATGCCCTTCAGGATGCCGTCGCGCACGGCATCGGCCGGCTGCGGCATCGACGGCTGCGCATAGTTCTCGTTGCCGACGGTGACGTAGTAGAAGACGTCGCGCTGCTGCTCGCCCATCTCGCGCATGCCATGCTCCACGATCACTGCCACTTCATAGGCAAAGGCGGGATCCCACGCGCGGCAGTTGGGGATGGTCGACGCGGCCAGGTGGCTGGTGCCGTCCTGGTGCTGCAGCCCCTCGCCGCCGAGCGTGGTCTTGCCCGAGGTGGCGCCGATCAGGAAGCCGCGGGCGCGCTGGTCGGCAGCGGCCCAGATCAGGTCGCCGATGCGCTGGAAGCCGAACATCGAATAGTAGATGTAGAAGGGCAGCATCGGCAGGTCGTGCACGCTGTAGGCGGTGGCCGCGGCGATCCATGACGAGATCGCGCCGGCTTCGGAGATGCCTTCTTCCAGGATCTGCCCGCCGGTGGATTCGCGGTAGTACAGCATCGAACCCAGGTCTTCCGGCTCATAGCGCTGGCCCAGCGGCGAATAGATGCCGACCTGCCGGAACAGGTTGGCCATGCCGAAGGTGCGTGCCTCGTCAGCAACCACCGGCACGATGCGCGGCCCCAGCGCGGCGTCCTTGAGCAGGCTGCCGAGCATGCGCACCACGGCCATGGTGGTCGACATTTCCTTGCCGTCCGCGGCCAGTGCGAAGCCGGCCCACTGGCCGGACGGCGGCACCGTGAGCGCGGTGGTCGCGGCCTGCCGGCGCCGCGGCAGGTAGCCGCCGAGCGCGGCCCGGCGTGCGTGCAGGTAGCGCATTTCCGGGCTGTCGTCGGCGGGTTTGTAGAAGCGCAGGTTGGCGACGTCGTCGTCCGACAGCGGCAGCTGGAAGCGGTCGCGGAAGGCCTTCAGGTCTTCCAGCTCCAGCTTCTTCTGCTGGTGCGTGGTCATGCGCCCCTGGCCAGCCGTGCCCATGCCGAAGCCCTTCATGGTCTTGGCCAGGATCACGGTGGGCTGGCCGCGGTGGCCCATGGCGCGTGTGTAGGCGGCGTGCAGCTTGCGCAGGTCGTGGCCGCCGCGGCGCAGGCGGTCGATGTCGTCGTTGCTCAGGTGCGCGGCGAGTGCGGCGAGCTCGGGGTTCTGCTGGAAGAAATGCTCGCGGTTGTAGGCGCCGTCGTTGGCGGAGAAGGTCTGGAACTGGCCGTCGACGGTCTGCGCGAAGGCCCGCACCAGCGCGCCGGAGCGGTCGCGGGCGAACAGCTCGTCCCAGTCCGAGCCCCACAGCACCTTGATCACGTTCCAGCCGGCGCCGGCGAACAGCGCTTCGAGCTCATCGACGATGCGGCCGTTGCCGCGCACGGGCCCGTCGAGCCGCTGCAGGTTGCAGTTGATGACGAAGACCAGGTTGTCGAGCTGCTCGCGCGCGGCCAGCGACAATGCGCCGATCGACTCGGGCTCGTCCATCTCGCCATCGCCGAAGAAGCCCCAGACCTTGCGCGACGACGCCGGCTGCAGCCCGCGGTTCTGCAGGTAGCGCATGAAGCGCGCCTGGTAGATCGAATTGATGGGGCCGATGCCCATCGAGCCGGTCGGGAACTGCCAGAAGTCCGGCATCAGCCAGGGATGCGGGTAGGAGCACAGGCCCGGGCCGCCGATCTCGCGCCGGTAGTGCTGCAGGTGGGTCTCGTCGAGGAAACCCTCCAGGTAGGCGCGGGCGTAGACGCCGGGGGCCGAGTGCGGCTGGAAGTAGACCAGGTCGCCGCCCTGTTCGGCGCTGTCGCCGCGGAAGAAGTGGTTGAATCCGACTTCGAACAGATCGGCCGCGGAGGCATAGCTGGCGATATGGCCGCCCAGTTCGCCATAGGCGCGGTTGGCGCGCACCACCATGGCCAACGCATTCCAGCGCAGCGCGGCGCCCAGCCGGGCTTCGATCTCCAGGTCGCCAGGGTAGGGCGGCTGCGCCTGCACGGGGATGGTATTCACATAGGCGCTCGGGCCGGCGCCGGGCGGCGGCAGGCCCTGCGCTGCGGCATGCGCCGCCAGGCGCTGCAGCAGGAAGCTGGCGCGCGCGCTGCCGGCATGCGCCAGCACGCCTTCGAGCGCGTCCAGCCATTCGCGCGTTTCCTGGGGATCGCTGTCCTCGTTGGCCGAAGGCAGCGCGAGCATCGATTGCACACCGTTTGCCAGGTTGGTCATGGCACCGCTCCTGTCCATGTTGCTTGTCTGTGGCGGCATGTCAGTCACGCCCGCCGATGCCAACAAGATTACGCCTGGAGCCGCAGAGAATGTGTCTGAATTTCCTTGCCAGAAGCGGGTATCACAGTATAAAAATTCTCAATAGATGCCAAAATCCGGAATTGTTACATCATGAACGACACCTCGCTCAGGCTCGATCGCATCGATATCGCCATCCTCAACCAGCTGCAGCAGAACGCCCGCATCACCAATGCCGAGCTGGCGCGCGCCGTGAACCTGTCGCCGACGCCTTGCTTCAACCGCGTCAAGGCGCTGGAGAAAATGGGATTGATCAAGCAGCAGGTCACATTGCTGAATGCCGAGGCGCTGGGCCTGCGCATCAATGTGTTTATCCAGGTCAGCCTGGAAAAACAGGTGGAAGACGCGCTGCGCCGCTTCGAGGCGGCAATCGACAAGCGGCCCGAAGTGATGGAGTGCTACCTGATGACCGGCGATGCGGACTACCTGCTGCGCGTGGTCGTGCCCAGCATGCAGAGCCTGGAGCGCTTTATCCTGGAGCAGCTGACCAAGATCCCTGGCGTGTCCAATATCCGGTCGAGCTTCGCGCTGAAGCAGGTGCGGTACCGCACGGCGCTGCCGCTGCCGGCGGGCGGATTGACCTTGAGCCTGGCGGAAGAAGAGGGCGAATAGCCTGCTGCGGGCTACGGCGCGCCACGCTCCTCGTTGCCGCCATCCACCGCGAATTCCGACAACGCCACCTCGCGGAAATGCCGTACCACCGGGGTGTCGTGCGCCGGCAGCCAGGTGAGCGCCAGGCCGATACCGGCACTGTCCGGATAACCCGCCAGGTCGCGGATCACCATGCGGTCGTTGGCAAAGCGCTGCATGATCGACGGCACCAGGGCCACGCCCAGCCCGCTCTCCACCAGCGCCAGCACGGTCTGCACCTGCGTGGCCTCCTGCGTGACGCGCGGCTGGAAGCCGGCCACCTGGCACGCCGACAGCGCGGCGCTGCGCAGGCCCGACGCTTCGGCCTGCTCGTACATGACAAAGCGCTCCTGCGCGAGGTCGGCCAGCGTCAGCGCGGGCTTGCCCGCCAGCGGGTGGCTGCGCGGCAGGGCGGCGACAAAGCGGTCGCGCTCCAGCAGCGCCAGCGCGGTATTGCCCGGCGTCAGCAGCGGCGTGCGCACCAGGCCCACGTCCAGCGCCTCGTCTTCCAGCCATTGCATGATGCGGGTCGAGGTCGCTTCGCGCAGCACCAGTTCGACGCCGGGGTATTCATTGCGGAAGCGCGTCACCAGCCGTGGCAGCAGGTGCGAGGTCGTGGTGCCGACAAAGCCCACCCGCAAGATGCCGGCCATGCCGCTGCTGGCCGACTGCACCAGCTCGCTGAACTGGCCGGCGTGGAACAGGATGCGCCGGGCCTCGGCCAGCGCGGCGCGGCCGGTCTCGGTCAGCGTGACGCCGCGCGGCTCGCGCACGAACAGGGTGGCGTCGAGCTCGGACTCGAGCTTCTGGATCGAGACCGTCAGCGCGGGCTGGGCGATATGCAGGCGCTCTGCCGCGCGGCGGAAATTGAGGGTCTCGGCCAGCACGACGAAGTGCCGGATGCGGCGCAGTTCCATGGGGTCAGCGGGGATGCGGGAGCCACATCTTAGTGCGCCGCGCGCCCCCCGGGCAACCGCGCGCGCCGGGTGGGTCGATAAACAGCGCTTATCGATCGCGCGGCAAACGATATTGGACGCCGGTTCCGCGGCGTCGCTACACTCGATTGCAAGCTGCAGTGCAGCAACAGATTCCGTATCAAGGAACACTCAAGGAACACAACGGAGACAGCCGGCCGGGCGCAGGCCGATCGCGCCGATCGCGCCCGACCAGGCCTGGACCGACAGGAGCCTCATGCACAGCATTGCATCGCTCGACGACCTGCGCGCGCTTTGCGCCGCGCCCGCCGCCGTGAGCGAGTATTTCCCCATCGGGCAGGACGCCATCGATACCTTCGCCGAGCTGACGCATGACCGGCAGTGGATCTACGTGGACCCCGAGCGCGCCGCGGCGGATTCGCCATACGGCTGCACGGTCGCGCACGCCTTCCTGATCGTGTCGATGGTGTCGGCGGCGTTCGGGCAGTGCTTTACCTTCCCGGGCCGCAAGCTGGCGCTGAACTATGGCTTCGACCGGCTGCGCTTCACCGGCCCGGTGCCGGCCGGCGCGCGCGTGCGCGGCGCGTTCACGCTGCAGCAGCTCGACGATGTCCGCCCCGGTGAAGTGCGCTGCCACTGGAAAGTAGAGATGCAGGTCGAAGGCAGCGAGCGGCCGGCCATGGTGGCGACCTGGCTGGTGCAGATGCGCTTCTGAAGTTCCCCAATATCAATCCCAAGCAGGACGAGACTCCCATGAGCATCAAAGGCAAGGCATATATCGTCGGGGCCTACGAGCACCCGACCCGCAAGGCGCCGGACAAGTCGGTGGCGCAGCTGCACGCGGAATCCGCACGCGGCGCGCTGGCCGATGCCGGCCTGACCCTGGCGGACGTGGATGGCTACTTCTGCGCCGGCGATGCGCCGGGGCTGGGCGCCACCAACATGGTCGACTACCTCGGCCTGAAGGTGCGCCACGTGGACTCCACCGACACCGGCGGCTCCGCCTACCTGGTGCATGTCTCGCACGCCGCGCAGGCCATTGCCGCCGGCAAGTGCAACGTGGCGCTGATCACGCTGGCGGGCCGGCCGCGCTCGGAAGGCTCGACCGGCACGCAGGCGCGCAACTGGGGCGCCAACCTGCCGGACGCCCCGTTCGAGGCGCCGTTCAATCCCGTCACCGTCAACCTGTACGCGATGGTGGCGATGCGCCATATGTACGAGTACGGCACCACGCCCGAGCAGCTGGCATGGGTCAAGGTGGCGGCGTCGCACCACGCGCAGCACAACCCGCACGCGATGCTGCGCAACGTGGTCACGGTGGAAGAGGTGCTGAACTCGCCGTTGATCGCCGACCCGCTGCACAAGCTCGACTGCTGCGTGGTGTCCGACGGCGGCGGCGCGCTGATCGTGGCGCGGCCCGAGATTGCGGCCACGCTCAGGCGTCCGAAGGTGAAGATCGTTGGCGCCGGTGAATACGTCAAGGGCCAGCTCGGCGGCGAGGTCGACCTGAGCTGGTCGGGCGCGAAGTTTTCCGGCGCGGCCGCGTTCGCTGAAGCCGGCGTGACCCCGGCCGACATCAAGTACGCCTCGATCTACGACAGCTTCACCATCACCGTGCTGATGCAGCTGGAAGACCTGGGCTTCTGCAAGAAGGGCGAAGGCGGCAAGTTCGTGGCCGACGGCAACCTGATCTCGGGCGTCGGCAAGCTGCCGTTCAATACCGATGGCGGTGGCCTGTGCAACAACCACCCGGCCAACCGCGGCGGCATCACCAAGGTGATCGAGGCCGTGCGCCAGCTGCGCGGCGAGGCGCATCCGGCGGTGCAGGTGAAGAACTGCGACCTGGCGCTGGCGCAAGGCACCGGCGGCTACCTGGGCTCGCGCCACGGCAGCGCCACCCTGATCCTCGAGCGCGAATAATGAACGATCGCCGGAGCAACTGACATGACGACCCCGCACACTCCCATGGCCTACAAGGCCCCGGACGAACAGCCCGACAACATCGAATTCTGGCAGGCCGCGCGCGAAGGCCGGCTGCTGGTCAAGCACTGCCAGTCATGCGGCAAGACGCACTGGTATCCGCGCACGCTGTGCCCGTTCTGCATGGGCGATACGGTCTGGAAGACCGCCAGCGGCCGCGGCACCATCTACTCGTACAGCGTCACGCGCAAGGCTGGCCCGCAGGCGTATTGCATTGCCTATGTGACGCTGGACGAGGGCGTGACCATGATGACCCATATCGTCGATTGCGATCTCGATGCGGTGCGCATCGGGCAGAAGGTGAAGGTCAGGTTCGCGCCCAGCGTGGATGGGGCGCCGGTGCCGGTGTTTGCGCCGGCCTGAGCGGTTCACGGCGGGCGGTGGCGCTTCACTCCGTGGAGGCTCCCGCCCTCTCCCCCGTTCCTCTCCCGCGAGCGGGAGGGGCTGGGGAGAGGGCCAGCGCTGGCAATAGCGAGGCGCTCAACTGGCAATCTCAAGCCTTGGCAAGTCCCAGCGAGCCCACGCCCGAGACCTTCGGTTCAACCAGCGCCTGCTCCACCACCCCCGCCACCATATCCGCCGTCACCGCCGACAGCGTCCAGCCAAGGTGCCCATGCCCGGTGTTGTAGAACACGCACCGGGCCCGCCCCCGCCCAACACGCGGCAGCATATCCGGCAGCATCGGCCGCAGCCCCGCCCACGGCACCACGCTGCGCGTGCTGACGCCGGGGAAGCACTGTTGCACCCATTCCACCAGCGGCCGGATGCGGTCGGCGCGGATGTCGCGGTTGAAGCCGTTGAACTCCGCGGTGCCGGCCACGCGGAAGCGGTCGTCGCCCAGGCGGCTGGTGACCAGCTTGGTTTCATCGTCGAGCAGGCTGACGGTCGGCGCCGCGGTGCGGCTGCCCGCGTCGTTCAGGTTGACGGTGATGGAATAGCCCTTGACCGGATAGATGTTGACGCGGTCGCCCAGCCCGGCGGCCAGCGCGCGGCTGGCGGTGCCGGCGCAGATCACCGCGCCGTCGAAGGTCGAGGTGGCGCTGTCCGCGCCTTCCTGCACGGTCACGCTGGCGCTGCGGCCATCGGTGGTGACCTTGCGCACGTCCTCGCCGTAGCGGCAGTGCACGCCCATGCGCTCGATGGCGGCGGCCAGGCCGCTGGTGAACTTGTGGATGTCGCCGGTCGAATCGCTTTCGGTGAAATAGCCGCCGTAGTAGGTGCCGGCCAGCGTCGGCTCGATTGCGCGCATTTCCGCCGGCGTTACCGCGCGGCGCTCCAGCCCGCCCTGCGCCAGCAGCGCCGAGACGCGGCCCGCGTGCTCGAAGCCCGCCTTGTCGCGATAGATATGCAGGATGCCTTCGCGCTTGTGGTCGAAGTCGATGCCTTCCTGCGCCGCCCACGCGAACAGGTGCTCGCGCGCCGCGATGGCCAGGCGCGCGGTCTCGATGGTGTTGCGGCGGTAATGCGGGATCGAGGCGATGAACTCGGCGAACCAGCTCAGCTTGTGCCAGCTCGGGCGCGGGTTGACCAGCAGCGGGGCGTCGCTGCGCAGCATCCACTTCAGGCCCTTGATGATGGTGGACCAGTGCGTCCACACCTCGGCATTGGAGGCGGATAGCTGCCCTCCGTTGGCGAACGAGGTTTCCATCGCGGCGTAGCGGTGGCGCTCGAACAGGGTGACGGAGAATCCGCGCCGGGCGAGCGCGTAGGCCGTGGTGACACCGGTGATGCCACCGCCGATGACGGCGATTGTCTTCATGATCTGGCAGTCCAGAAACGTCGGGGTGGGAGCCCGCACGCGACATGCGTGGCGGACGCCCCCTCTGTTCCTGACCTGAGAGATTCACGACAGTCGCCGGTGGTGCCCGGGGGTACCGGTGGCGGGGGCCGCTTGCTCCTTCGGTATGCCGGCTGACGATGGCGGCATTCTTCAGAGTGCTGTGACGCGTGATACCGGTCCTTTTGCCTGAGAGTTTCCGGGGCGGTTGCTCCTTCGGCGCTGTCCGCGGCGGCTGCCGCCGGATCAGTCTCTCCCAGCATCACGTTGGCGCGAACGCCAATCCGCGCAAATCTAGAGACAAAGGCCGCATGTGGATATGCGGGTAAACGCGAATAGAGCCAGGCGTGTTCGCATGGATGGGGCGAGTCGCTTCCGTACCGGCGCGGCGCTATGTCGCACTGCGTCAAGCCGACCCGCCCCCTAGAATGTCAGCACTCGCTACGCGGAGGAAGTGCGCCGTAGCACGAGCCGGATACGGCGCACCGGTCGGGCGAGCCAGAAGAACAGAATAGGTATTCCAGTGAGAAGAAATCGGATTGCGCTGGCCGCGTCGGCCGCGCTGATGGGCCCCGGCATCGCCGGCGCCCAGCCGGATGAACCCGTCAGCGCGCCGCAGCCCTTGCAGGAAGTCGTGGTCTCGGCGAAGCCCGGGCGCGGCGAAACGCCGGCCACGCCGCCCAATACGCCATCGCCCGCCTACGGCATCAGCGCCGCACGCATGGCGGACTTCAACGTGGTCAACACCGAAGACGCGCTCAAGTACGCGCCCAACCTCGCCGTGCGCAAGCGCTTCATCGGCGATATGAACTCGATCATCTCGGTGCGCAGCACCAGCTCGCGCCAGTCGGCGCGCGGGCTGGTCTATGCCGACGGCCTGCTGCTGTCCAACCTGCTGGGCTCCGATTTCACCTTCCCGCCGCGCTGGTCGCTGGTCAACGCCGCCGAGATCGAGCGCGTCGACGTGCTGTATGGCCCGTATTCGGCGCTGTACCCGGGCAACTCGCTGGGCGCGACCGTGCTGATCAGTACGCGCACACCGCAGAAGTTCGAGGGCGATGCCAGCGTGCAGCTGTTCACGCAGCGCTTCAACCTGTACGGCACGCACGACAGTTTCAACGGCGTGCACGCCAACGCCTACGTGGGCGACCGCGCCGGGCCGTTCTCGTGGCTGGTCAGCGTCGACCGGCAGGACAGCAAGAGCCAGCCGCTGAGCTTCTACACCGCGGCGCGCTCCAGCGTGCGGGCGACTTCGGCCGACAAGCCCGTGACGGGCGCCTACTTCGACCAGGACCAGACCGGCGCCGACCGCACCGTGATGGGCGTCAACAGCGAGGGCGTCACGCACACCGTGCAGGACCAGCTCAAGCTCAAGCTCGGCTACGACATCACCAATACCCTGCAGGCGCAATTCACCGCCGCCTACTGGCAGCAGGACCGCTCCAGCGCCACCGGCAGCTACCTGCGCGATGCCGACGGCAACGTGGTGTCGAGCGGCCCGGTCAATATCGGCGGCTTCCGCTACGTGATCCCCGCCAACGCGTTTGCGCCGGGCAATGGCGAGGACGCGCGCTGGCTCTACGGCCTGTCGCTGCGCACGCGCAACGAGACCGGGTGGAATTTCTCCGGCGTGGCATCGCTGTTCGATGTCACCAAGGACATCAGCCGCACCGCCAGCACCGCGGGCAATGGCCCGGGCACGGTGACCTATGGCGACGGCACCGGCTGGCGCACGCTCGACCTGAAGGCCGACTACCGCCCGCAGCAGCTCAAGGGCGGCCACTGGGTCACCCTCGGCTACCACTACGACAACTACCGGCTCAGCAACACCACCTACAACACCTCGGACTGGCAGGCCGCCACCATCTCCGCGTTCAACAACGCCTTTGCCGGCAAGACCGAGACGCAGGCGCTGTACGCGCAGGACGCGTGGTACTTCGCCGAGGACTGGAAGCTGATCCCGGGCGTGCGCTGGGAGCACTGGCGCGCCTATGACGGCAGCCGCAGCCAGCCGGGCGTAGATGTCGCCTACCCGGTGCGCAGCGAGTCCAACTGGTCGCCCAAGCTGGCGCTGGAAAAGGCCATCGGTCAGGACTGGCTGGGCCGGCTGTCGCTCGGCCAGGCCTGGCGCTACCCAACCGTCGCCGAGCTGTTCCAGGGCCGCATCACCGGCACCTCGCTGATCAACAACGATCCCAACCTGAAGCCGGAGCGCTCGTTCTCGAAGGACCTGACCTTCGAACGCACGGTCGACCGTTCGTACTTCCGCGTGTCGGTGTATGAAGACGACATCCGCGATGCGCTGGTCAGCCAGACCAATACCACGGTGTTCCCCACCGTCACCAGTTTCCAGAACGTGGACCGCGTGCGTACGCGCGGCATCGAGCTTGCCTACGACGGGCGCGACGTGCTGATCAGCGGCTTCGACCTGTCGGCCAGCGGCGCGTACAACCATTCCAAGACGCTGGAGAATGCCAATAACCCGGCATCGGTGGGCAAGTATTTCTATCGCATCCCGCAGTGGCGCGCGAACCTGGTCGGCACCTACCGCTTCACGCCGGCATGGGCCGGCACGCTGGCGATGACCTATTCGGGGCGGCAGTACAATACGCTCGATAACAGCGACGTCAATCCCGACACCTTCGGCGGCACCAGCAGTTTCCTGACCTTCGACGTCAAGGTGACCTACAAGCCCGCCAGGAACGTGCGGCTCGGGCTTGGCATCGACAACCTGACCGACCAGCGTTACTTCGTCTACCACCCGTACCCGGGCCGGACGTTCTACGCCGAGGCCAAGCTTTCCTTCTGAGTGCAGTGACCAGTCCGATCCTGACCATTCCCCTGCAGCGCTTGCCCCGCAGCTTCCGCTTCCTTGCCGCCGGCGTGATCGCCTGCACGGCGTTCGCCGCGATGGCGCAGTCCCATGGCAACCATGCCGGCCACGGTGCGCAAAGCGCGGCGCCGAAGGCGATGAGCGAACTCGGCACCGGCGCCGCCTTCGCTCGCGACGGCCGCTTGTGGATCGCCTACAAGGACGGCCAGCACGTGGCCGTGCGCGCGTCGGCCGACCAGGGTCGCAGCTTCGGGCCGGTGCAGCACGTCAACCGCGTGCCCGAAGCCGTGGCTGCTGACCACGACAGCCGGCCCAAGATTGCCACCGGCCGCGACGGCGAGATCTACGTCACCTGGACCCAGCCGCTGCCCAAGCCCTATACCGGCTTTATCCGCTTCGCGCGCTCCGCCGACGGCGGCAAGACCTTTGCCGCGCCGGTGACCGTGCATGCCAACCGCGACCAGATCGCGCACCGCTTCGACGCGATCGCGGTGGACCCGGCCGGCCGCGTCTTCGTCAGCTGGATCGACAAGCGCGACGTGGTCGCCGCCGAAGCGCGCAGGCAGCCCTATGCCGGCGCTGCGATCTACTACGCGGTATCGGCCGACCACGGCAAGAGCTTCCAGGGCGATTACAAGATCGCCGACCAGTCCTGCGAATGCTGCCGCATCGCGCTCGCGCCGACGCCGGACGGCAAGATGCTGGCGCTGTGGCGCCACGTGTTCCCGCCCAACGCGCGCGACCACGCGGTGGCACTGCTCGGCGCCGACGGCACGCCCGCGCCGATGCAGCGCGCGACCTTCGACGACTGGCGCATCGACGCCTGCCCGCACCACGGCCCGGGCGCCGCGGTGGCGCCGGACGGCACGCTGCACATGGTCTGGTTCAACGTGAAGGCAGGCAAGCCGACGGTATCGGTCGGCCGCTTCCGGGACGGCAAGCTGCAGGCGCAGCGTCCGCTGGACGACCCGCGCGCGCAGCATGCCGATATCGTCGCGCTCGACGACCATCGCATCGTGGTGGCGTGGAAATCGTTCGACGGCCAGCAGACCCGGCTTTCGGCGATGCTGTCGCAGGACGGCGGCAAGACCTGGCAGACGCGCCAGGTTGCCGGCACCGCGCGCGATTCGGACCAGCCGCACCTGCTGCAGCACGGCGGCCGCGCCTACGTGCTGTGGCGCACCGAGGCCGAAGGCTTCCAGGTCTTCCCGCTGGCGCAGGAGGGCGCATGACATTGCGTCGCAAACTCATCGCCGCGCTGGCGGGCACCGCGATCGCGCTCGGCGTCGCCGGCATGGCGCGCGCGGCCGAACGCGTATCGGTGTTCGAATCCGCCAGTGCCGCGCAGCTCAGTGCCAGCCAGCAGGGCAAGCCCTTCGTGCTGGTGGTGTGGTCGCTCGACTGCGTCTACTGCAAGCGTAATTTCGAAGCCATCGGCAAGCTGCAGGCGAAGCATCGCAGCCTGCGCGTGGTCACGCTGGCCATGGACCGGCCCGACGCGCTGCCGCAGGTGCAGCAGCTGCTCAAGCGCGTCAACCTGACGCGCAACGCGTGGATGTTCGGCAACGAGCCGCAGGAGAGGCTGCGCTATTCGGTCGATCCCGACTGGATGGGGGAGATGCCGCGCACGTACTTCTATCGGGCCGACGGCCAGCGGCAGGGCGTATCCGGCGTGATCGGCGACGCCGACTGGGACAAGCACCTGCGCTGGGCGGGCATCGGCGGCTGAGGCGGCCGCCGGCCCTTTCCTGAGGCAGCCGCCAACGCTTCCCGGATTTCCTTACGACAAGTCCGCCGGCAGCTTGCCGCCGTTGGCCGCAAGCTCCTGCATCAGGCGCTTGTGCAGCCAGATATTCATCCCGGCGGAATCGTTCATGTCGCCGCTGTAGTGCAGCTCGCGCGCCAGTTCCTTGCGGTGCTCGAGGCTGCTGTCGATGCCCAGCGCCTTCATCGTGTCAACGATGGACGTGCGCCAGTTCAGCGTCTGGCCGCTCTCCCTGACCAGGTTGTCCATGATGGATTCGACGTCGACGCCCGACAGCGGCGTGGGTTTGGCCGCGGCCTGGCCAGCGCTGCCTGCGGGCGCGGTGGCGCCTGCCGACGCGGGCGACGGGCTCGACGGCGCGGGTGCCGCGCCTGCCGAGGTCGGCGTGCCAGCCGCTGTGCCGGCGGATGTGCCGGCGGGGGTGCCCGAAGTCGTGGCAGCCGGCTTGGCCCGGCCCAGCAGCTTGTTGAGGATGTCCTTGAAGATGCTCATGGCGGTGGCCTCCTGTCCGTTTGGAACGCAGCACGTGGAGTACAGCGCCATGCAGGAAACGCACCATCCACGCAGGCCTTGCTTTCGGCGCACCAGGCAGCGCCGGGTTGTAAATGCTGCATGCAGCGACAGTCATGCCGGCACTTTTGCCGGCTCGCCGAACTCGCTGAACTTCGCCGCCATGAACTCGACGAACAGCCGGAGCCGCGACGACAGCTGATGCCGCTGGTGATAGACCGCGTAGATGTCGGCCTCCGGCGTGGCGTACTGCGGCAACACCTGCACCAACCGTCCGCTGCGCAGGAATCGCTCGATATCCCATTCGGCCCGCATCAGGATGCCGTGGCCTTCCAGCGCCCAGTTGACCGCGATCTCGCCGTCGTTGGTGGTCAGGTTGCCGCGCACGCGCACGGTTTCGGTACGCGCCTTGGCCCCCTTGCCGGTGGTCAGGCGCCACACGCCATAGGCGTCGCTGCCCTGCCGGATGCCGATGCAGTTGTGGCGGCGCAGGTCGGCCGGCGTGTTGGGGATGCCGTGATCGCGCAGGTACTTGGGCGACGCGCATAGCAGGCGCCGGTTGGGCGCCAGCTTGCGCGCCACGATGCGCGCATCGGGCGGCTGGCCGAAGCGGATGCAGACGTCGAACGCATCTTCGTTCAGCGGTGGCGGGTCGGCCGACAGCTGCAGCTGCACGTCGACTTCGGGATAGGCCGCGACGTACTCGGAAATCACCGGCGCCACGTGCATGCGGCCGAACCCCAGCGTGGCATTGACGCGCAGCAGGCCGCTCGGCTTGCCCTTGGAACGCGTCAGCAGCTGGTCCAGGTCCTCGATCTCGCTCAGGATGCGCCGCGCGTGCTCCAGGTAGACCTCGCCCTCGGGCGTCAGGCTCATGCGCCGGGTGGTGCGCGTGACCAGCGGCATGCCGATTCGCGCCTCCATCTGTGCCAGCCGCTTGCTGACCGCCGCGGTTGTGATGCCAAGGTCGCGCGCGGCCGCGCTCAGGCTGCCGGCGGTGGCCACCGACGTGAAAAAGCCCAGTTCCGACGGCTGGATCCCTGCGGACGATGCCATGCCAGCTTTAATCTCAGGTTAAGAATGGTTTAACTTTACAAGCGATC
This sequence comes from Cupriavidus sp. L7L, assembly GCF_004353535.1. Lineage (NCBI taxonomy): Bacteria > Pseudomonadati > Pseudomonadota > Betaproteobacteria > Burkholderiales > Burkholderiaceae > Cupriavidus > Cupriavidus sp. L7L. Next base: position 51,654 of record NZ_SMNY01000007.1, on the reverse strand, counting down.
CAAAACCTTGTCCACGGCCCAGAATCCATTCCACGCAATCGTGCAAACACACGGATTCACACGGATTCTGACCAGGAGACAAGAGATGAAGACCTACCGCATCGCGACCATCCCCGGCGATGGCATCGGCAAGGAAGTGATTCCCGCGGGCCGCCAGGTGATGGAAGCGCTGGCCGCCGCCGGCGCCGATTTCCGCTTCGAGTTCGAAGACTTCGACTGGGGCGGAGACTACTACCGCCAGCACGGCGTGATGATGCCCGCCGATGGCCTGGACGCGCTGCGCGACAAGGATGCGATCCTGTTCGGCTCGGCCGGCGACCCGCATATCCCCGACCACATCACGCTGTGGGGCCTGCGCCTGAAGATCTGCCAGGGCTTCGACCAGTACGCCAACGTGCGCCCGACCCGCATCCTGCCGGGCATCGACGCGCCGCTCAAGCGCTGCGCGCCGGAAGACCTGAACTGGGTGATCGTGCGCGAGAACTCGGAAGGCGAATACTCGGGCGTCGGCGGCCGCGTGCACCAGGGCCATCCGATCGAGGCCGCCACCGATGTCAGCATGATGACCCGCGTCGGCGTCGAACGCATCCTGCGCTTCGCCTTCAAGCTGGCGCAATCGCGTCCGCGCAAGCAGCTGACGGTGATCACCAAGTCCAACGCGCAGCGCCACGCCATGGTGATGTGGGACGAGGTCGCGGTGCAGGTGGCGAAGGATTTCCCGGACGTCACCTGGGACAAGGAACTGGTCGATGCCGCCACCGCGCGCATGGTCAACCGCCCGAAGTCGCTCGACACCATCGTTGCCACCAACCTGCACGCCGACATCCTGAGCGACCTGGCCGCGGCGCTGGCCGGCAGCCTGGGCATCGCCCCAACCGGCAATATCGACCCGGAACGCCGCTATCCGTCGATGTTCGAGCCGATCCACGGTTCGGCCTTCGACATCATGGGCAAGGGCCTGGCCAATCCGGTCGGCACGTTCTGGTCGGTGGTGATGCTGCTGGAACACCTGGGCGAGCACGCCGCGGCCCAGCGCGTGATGGAGGCGGTCGAGGCGGTGACCGCCAACGCGGCGCTGCATACCGGCGACCTGGGTGGCAAGGCCACCACCGCGCAGGTGACGCAAGCTGTGTGCGAACTGCTGTCCGGCAAGCAGGCCAGGGCAGCCTGAGCGTTCGCGCGCCAACCGCTAGCCGCTACCCGTCGTGAACGCTCCCCTCTCCCGCGCGCGGGAGAGGGGAGCAAACCAGCGGCATAGCCGCACCGCCTTCCGCCACAAGCAGCACGCCCAGAGCTGTGCCCGGGGAGCGTTTGCCTTATGAAACACCGAATCAGCAGGAAACAGCCATGATCCATGAGCGCGCCGTGACCATGCCAACGATCGATCCCGACGAGCTGCTGCGGCGCATGTTCGACGCGGCCATCGCCGCCGCGCAGCCGGCACGCACGCTGGCGCGCCACCTGCCCGCAGCGCCGCGCGGCCGCACCATCGTCATCGGTGCCGGCAAGGCCTCTGCGGCCATGGCCGCAGCGCTGGAAGCAGCGTGGCCAGGCCCGCTGCAGGGGCTGGTGGTGACGCGCTACGGCTACGCGGTGCCTTGCGCGCGCATCGAGATCGTCGAAGCCGCGCACCCGGTGCCGGACGATGCCGGGCTGGCCGCCTCGCGCCGCATGCTGGAACTGGTGTCCGGCCTCAGCGAGGACGACCTCGTGATCTGCCTGGTCTCCGGCGGCGGCTCGTCGCTGCTGCCGCTGCCGCTGGCCGGCATCACGCTGGACGACAAGCAGCAGGTGAACCGCGCGCTGCTCAAGTCGGGGGCGACCATCTCCGAGATGAACTGCGTGCGCCGCCACCTGTCCGCGATCAAGGGCGGCAGGCTGGCCGCCGCGTGCTACCCCGCGCAGGTGCTGAACCTGCTGATTTCCGACGTGCCGGGCGACGACGCCATCGACGTCGCCTCCGGCCCGACAGTGCCCGACCCGACCACGTGCGCCGATGCGCTGGCCATCGTCAGGCGCTACGCCATCGACCTGCCTGCCCACGTGCTGGCGGCGCTGCAGTCCGACGCGGCCGAGACGCCCAAGCCCGGCGACCCGCGCCTGCCGCGCATCCGCACCGAGTGGATCGCCACGCCGCGGCTGGCGCTGCAGGCCGCTGCGCAAGCGGGCCGCGACGCCGGCTATGCCGTGCATGTGCTCGGCGACGCCATCGAGGGCGAGGCCCGCGAGGTTGGCAAGGTGCTGGGCGCCATCGCGCTGGCGGCGGCCAGGCACGGCCAGCCCTTTGCCGCGCCGTGCGTGCTGCTGTCCGGCGGCGAGACCACGGTCACCGTGCGCGGCAACGGCCGGGGCGGCCGCAATGTCGAGTTCCTGCTGTCGCTGGCGCTGGCCCTGCGCGGCGAGGCCGGCATCCATGCCATCGCCGGCGACACCGACGGCGTCGACGGGCAGGAAGAGATCGCCGGTGCGGTGATCGGCCCTGACACGCTCGAGCGCGCATGGCGCGCCGGCCTGAACCCGCAGGACGCCCTGGCCGCCAACGACGGCCATGGATTCTTCGAGGCGCTGGGGGACGCGGTCGTGACCGGCCCCACGCTGACCAATGTCAATGATTTCCGCGCGATCGTGCTGACGCGCGCTTCCGGAGCCAACACATGAGACGCCTTCGCAACGCAAAGATCGTGGCCACGCTCGGGCCCGCCAGTTCGGATCCGGCCACCATCGGCCAGCTGTTCGATGCGGGAGCCGATGTGTTCCGGCTCAACTTCAGCCATGGCTCGCATGAAGACCACAAGCAGCGCCTGCACGCCATCCGCGCGATCGAACAGGAACGCGGCCGCCCGATCGGCGTGCTGCTCGACCTGCAGGGTCCCAAGCTGCGCATCGGCACCTTTGCCGAGGGTCCGGTGCAAGTGGCGGCGCAGGCAGCATTCCGGCTCGATCTGGATGCGTCCGTGCCCGGAAGCGCGCAGCGCGTGAGCCTGCCGCATCCGGAAATCTTCGCGGCGCTGCAGCCGGGCGCGGAACTGCTGGTCGACGACGGCCGGGTGCGGCTGCGCGTGGAGCGCTGCGGCGCCGACTATGCCGAGACCGTGGTCGTCAACGGCGGCACGCTGTCCGACCGCAAGGGCGTCAACGTGCCGGGCGTGGTGCTGCCGCTGTCGGCCATGACCGAAAAGGACCGCGCCGACCTGGACTTCGGGCTGTCGCTCGGGGTGGACTGGGTGGCGCTGTCGTTCGTGCAGCGCGCCGAGGATATCGAGGAGATCCGCCAGATCGTCGACGGCCGCGCCGGCATCGTCGCCAAGCTGGAGAAGCCGGCCGCGATCCGGAGCCTGGAGGCGATCGTCGAGGCGTCCGACGCAATCATGGTGGCACGCGGCGACCTCGGCGTGGAAATGCCTGCCGAACAGGTGCCGTCGCTGCAGAAGCGCATCGTGCGCGCCTGCCGCAAGGCCGGCAAGCCGGTGATAGTGGCCACGCAAATGCTGGAGTCGATGGTGGCCGCACCGGTGCCGACCCGCGCCGAGGCATCCGACGTCGCCACCGCCATCTATGACGGCGCCGACGCAGTGATGCTGTCCGCGGAATCGGCGTCGGGCCGCTATCCGGTGGAAGCGGTGAAGATGATGGACAGCATCATCACCCGCACCGAATCCGACCCGCACTACCACGAAGCCATCCAGGCCTCGCATTCGGCGCCGCGTGCCGACGCTGCCGACGCCATCGGCTACGCCGTGCGGCACGTGGCCAGCCTGCTGGGCGCGCCCGCGGCGGTAGCCTATACCAGCTCCGGCTATTCCGCGCTGCGCATGGCGCGCGAACGGCCCGAGGTGCCGATCCTCGGCATGACGCCGCGGCTTGCCACCGCGCGCCGCCTCGCGCTGGCGTGGGGCGTGCACGCGGTGCTCTGCCATGAAGTGGTCGACGTGGTGGAGATGACCGAAGTGGCCAGCCGCACCGTGCTCAAGGAGCAGTTCGGCGCGGCCGGCCAGTCGATCGTGATCTCGGCGGGGCTGCCCTTTACCGTCGCGGGCACGACCAACCTGCTGCGCATCGCGCAGGTCCAGTAGGGGGAGCGAGATGGCTGTCATCAAGGAAATCCTCGGCTACGAGATCCTCGACTCGCGCGGCAATCCCACCGTGGCCGCGCGCGTGCTGCTGGCCGATGGCGCGCAAGGGTTCGCGGCAGCACCGTCGGGCGCCTCCACCGGCTCGCGCGAGGCGCTGGAGCTGCGCGACGGCGATCCGCGCCGCTATCTCGGCAAGGGCGTGCGCAAGGCCGTGCAGCATATCAATGTCGATATCGCCCGCACGCTCGCCGGCATGCAGGCAGCGGACCAGGACGAAGTGGATGCGTGCCTGATCCGGCTGGACGGCACCGCCGACAAGTCGCGCCTCGGCGCCAATGCGTTGCTCGCGGTTTCGCTCGCCACCGCGCGGGCGGCTGCGGCGTCGGCGGGCGTGCCGCTGTACCGCTCGCTTGGGGCAGGGCGCGCCGAGACGCGCCTGCCCTTGCCGATGATGAACATCATCAACGGCGGTGCGCATGCCGACAACAGCGTCGACATGCAGGAATTCATGATCCTGCCCGTGGGCGCGCCCAGTTTTTCCGAAGCGCTGCGCTGGGGCGCCGAGGTGTTCCATACGCTCAAGCGCGTGCTGCGCGAGCGCGGCTTTTCCACCGCGGTCGGCGACGAGGGCGGCTTTGCCCCGGACCTGGCCTCGAACGAGCATGCGCTGGAAGTGATCCTGCAAGCGGTGGAGGCCGCCGGCTTCGGGGCCGGCCGCGATATCGCGCTGGGCCTGGACGTGGCCAGCTCGGAGTTCCATGCCGAGGGCCGCTACGTGCTGGCGTCGGAAGGCCGCAGCTACGACGCCGAAGGCTTTGCCGACCTGCTGGCTGGCTGGGTGCGCCAGTATCCCATCGTCACCATCGAAGACGGCATGGCCGAGCAGGACTGGCGGGGCTGGCGGCTTCTGACTGAGAAACTCGGCGCGCAGGTGCAGCTGGTAGGCGACGACCTGTTCGTCACCAACGCCGCGATCCTGTCCGAAGGCATCGCGCTGGGCGTTGCCAACGCGATCCTGATCAAGCCCAACCAGATCGGCACGCTGACCGAGACGCTGCAGGCCATCGACGTGGCCGAGCGTGCCGGCTATGCGTCGGTGATCTCGCACCGCTCCGGCGAGACCGAGGACACCACCATTGCCGACCTGAGCGTATGCACCGCGGCCACGCAGATCAAGACCGGCTCGCTCAGCCGTTCCGACCGCGTGGCCAAGTACAACCGGCTGCTGTGCATCGAAGCGGAGCTGGGCTGCGCCGCGGCCTTCGCCGGCAGCAGTGCGCTGCGACAACTGCGCTAGTGGCCGAAGCAGCAACCGACAGACAAGCCATGAAGGCTTGCTGAGAATCCATCAGACAGGAGACAAGACATGCATGCAACCGACTTTCTGCGCCGCGTATCGGCATTGACCCTGGCCGCCGCCGGCCTCGCCCTCAGCGGTGGCGCCATGGCGCAAGCCTGGCCGGCCAAGCCAATTACGCTGGTCGTGCCGTTCCCTTCGGGCGGCACCACCGACGTGCTGGCGCGCGCGCTGGGCGACCAGCTTTCCAAAAGCCTCGGCCAGCCGGTGATCGTCGAGAACCGGCCTGGCGCAGGCGCCACGGTCGGCGCCGACTATGTCGCCAAGAACAAGCCGGACGGCTACACGCTGCTGATGGGCGCGGTGCACCACACCATCGCCACCAGCGTGTACAAGAAGCTTCCCTATAGCTTCGAGAAAGACCTCGCGCCGGTGGCCCCGGTGGCGATGGTGCCCAATGTGCTGGTGATCAACGCCGCGAAGACGCCGGCGAAGACTGTCAGCGAACTGGTGGCGCTGGCCAAGCGCGCCTCGCCCGAGTTTGCCTACGGTTCCAACGGCAACGGCACCGCGCAGCACCTGATCGGCACGCAGTTCCAGGCCGCCACCGGCGCGCCGCTGCTGCACGTGCCTTACAAGGGCAGTGGTCCGCTGACCACCGACCTGCTTGGCGGGCAGGTGACCATGTCGTTCGACACGCTGACGCCGGTGCTGCAGCACATCAAGTCGGGCAAGCTGCGTGCACTGGCGGTGACCACGGCGAAGCGTTCGACCGTGCTGCCCGACGTGCCGACGCTGGAAGAGGCCGGCCTGAAGGGATTCGACATCGGCACGTGGTTCGGCGTGATGGCGCCGGTCGCCACGCCGGAGCCGGTCGTGACGCGCCTCAACGCCGAGATCGTCAGGATCGTGAAATCGCCGGATTTCCAGCAGCGCATGCAGGCCATCGGCGCCGAGCCGATGACCAGCACGCCGAAGGAATTCGCGCGCCGCATCCAGGATGAGACGGTGAAGTTCGCAAAGCTGGTGAAGGACGGGAAGGTGACGATCGAATAGATGCTGCCCCGCGGTTTGCTCCCTCTCCCGCAAGCGGGAGAGGGAGCAAACATAGCATCCTCCGGAAGCCACTCAATCCGGCTTGATCTGCGCCCGCGCAATGATCGGCTTCCAGCGCTGCTGCTCCTGCGCGATAAACCGTGCAAACTCCGCCGGCGTATTGCCCACCACGATGGCCGCGTCCGCGCTCAGCCGCTCGACCGAGCTCTGGCTCTTGACGGCCTTGATGGTCGCATCCGCCAGCTTGTCCGCGGCCGCCTGCGGCAGCGTTGCGGGCGCGAGCAGCCCATACCACTGCGTCATCTCGAACCCGGGATACCCTTGCTCGGCCACGGTCGGTACATCCGGCAGCTGCGGAATGCGCTGCGTGGTGCCGGTGGCGATGCAGCGCACCTTGCCGGTCTTGATGAACTGCAGGATTGCCGGCGCGCCCACGGCGGCCGCTTCCAGCCGACCGGAGAGCAGGTCGGTGATCTGCGGGCCGCTGCCGCGGTACGGCACGTGCGTGATGAAGGTGCCGGTCGCCGCCTTCAGGTACTCGAAAGCCAGGTGCCCGGCGCTGCCATTGCCGGCCGAGCCGTAGTTGAGCTTGCCCGGCTTGCTCTTGGCCAGCGCCACGAATTCCTTCAGGTTCTTCGCCGGCACGTCGGGATGCACCACGTACAGGCTCGGCACCTTGGACAGCAGCGAGATCGGGCGGAAGTCCTTGATCGGGTCGTAGGGCAGCTTGGGGAAGATGAACGGGTTCACCGCCAGCGTGCCGATATGGCCGAGGATCAGCGTATGGTTGTCTTCGGCGCGCGCCACTTCGCCCATGGCGATATTGCCGGCGGCGCCCGGCTTGTTTTCCACGAACACCGACACGCCCAGCAGCTTGGTCAGTTCCGCCGCGGTGGAGCGCGCGACGATTTCCGAGCTGCCGCCCGGCGCGAACGGCACTACCAGCCGGACCGGCTTGGCCGGCCACGCCTGGGCGCGGGCGAGCGTGGGGAAGAGGGCGCTGGCGCCGAGTGCCGCGGTCGCTTGCAGCAACTGGCGGCGGGTGTGGTTGATGCGGGTCATGCGGGTCTCCGTGGGTATCCGGTCGTAGTGATTGCGGCGATTGCGCCGCGGCTGGCGATGCCGGCGATCATTCAGGCTTGACGTTGCCGTCTTTGATCACCTTGGCCCACAGCCGGGCCTGGCCGTCGATGAATTGCTGCGCCTGTGCCGGCGGCGCGGCCACCACCTCGCCGCCAAGTTCGGTCACGCGCTGCCGCGTCTCGGGGCTGTGCATCACCTTCTGCAACGCCTCGGCAAATTTGGCGACGATCGGTTCGGGCGTGGCAGCCGGCAGGAAGGCTGCGTTCCACTCATAGACTTCATAGCCGGGCACGCCGGCCTCCTGCATCGTCGGCACGCCCGGCAGCGCGTTGGTGCGCTGGTGGCTGGTGACCGCCAGCGGCTTGAGCTTGCCGGCCTTGATGTGCTGCAGGCTCGATGCAACATTGGCGAAGAACAGCGGCACCTGCCCGGCGATGACATCGGTCATGGCCGGGCCGCCGCCCTTGTAAGGCACGTGCAGCAGGTCCACCCCCGCGCGCTGTTCGAACAGCACGCCCGCCAGGTGCTGCGCCGAGCCATTGCCGGATGAGGCAAACGCTACCGAACCGGGGTTCTGCTTCGCCATCGCCAGCACGTCGCCGACCTTGGTGGCCGGGAAGCTGGCAGTGGAAACCAGCACGTTGGGATAGCGCGCCAGCACGCCGACGGGCTTGAACGCCTTGGCCGGGTCGTAGGGCAGCCTGGCGTAGAGGCTGGGATTCACGGCGTAGGAAGAGGCATCGACCATCACCGTATAGCCGTCGGGCGCCGCCTTGGCGACATAGGCCGCGCCGATCTGGCCGCCGGCGCCGGGGCGGTTCTCCACCACCACCGACTGGCCGAGCTCGCGGCCGAGGCCCGGCGCGATCAGCCGTGCCATCAGGTCGGCGCCGCCGCCCGGCGGATACGTGACCACGATCGTGATGGGCCGCGACGGCCACGTGGCGGCGCTCTCGGCGGCCTGCGCCGGCGCAAGTTGCAGCAGGATGCCGGCGGCGCCGATGGCCGCGCCCAGCGCCTTGATGGAATGCATGAAACGGTCTCCTCGGATGCGGATCAGGTATCGGATGGCTAGCAGACAATCAGCGGATGTCAGCGGTATAGCGAAAAGCGAAGGCATCGCCCCGGGTCAGCCGGTATTCGATGCAGGTGCCGCGCAGGTCGAAGGCGTGCCGGGTCACCACCGCGCAGGGGTGCGCATCCGGCAGTTCCAGCAATTCGGCCTCGTCATGCGCCAGCGTGCGGAAGGTGACCTCGTCGACCGCGCGGTGCACGGTGATGCCGCACTGGCTGCCGAGCAGCGGATACAGCAGGTCGCCCCATTCCCATACCGGCAACTGCTGCAGCGCTTCGCAACGCGGCAGCGGCAGCCAGATCGATTCCAGCAGGCGCGGCTTGTCGTCCAGCCAGCGGCGGCGCGTGATCGCCAGGCCGCGCGCTCCGGATGGCAGTTCGAAGCGCTCCGCCATGGCCTTGTCCAGGCGCACGGCGCGGCACGACAGGATTTCCGAGCGCGGCGCCTTGGCGTCACCGTCGGCGCCGCCGAAGCGGAAGAAACGCATCGGGCTGGCGCCGGTCAGGCCCTTGCGCACAAAGGTGCCCCGGCCCTGCACGCGTTCCAGCAGCCCTTCCTGCACCAGCACGGCGATCGCCTGTCGGATCGTTCCCAGCGCGATGCCGAATTCTTTCGCCAGGGCGCCCTCGGCGGGTATCGCCTCGCCCGGCGGCCAGTCGCCAGAAACAATGCGCGCCTGGAGCTGTGCGGCGATCTGGCCATACCGGCTCAGGCCGGCCGCGCTGGTGATTTTCTGAAGCAGGTCAATGTCCGCCATCGGTTGTCCGTCGGTCTGGAGCCGTGCTAAATTGTTGTCCATGTCCTCTAGAGGACTAGAATACTGACGCGGGCTTGCTTCCCCTATCCGGAATTACCCGCGGACACAGCAGGGCAGACAGATGAATCAACCCGAAACGCCGGTGGTGGACTGCCACTTCCATATCTTCGATGCCGGCCCGGCAGCGCCCTCCGCCCGCTACCGGCCCCCGTATGCCGCCACGCTGCCGGACTGGCGGCTGCTGGCCGGGGCGCTTGGCGATCCGTTCGGGGTGGTGGTGCAGACCAGCTTCCTCGGCACCGACAACTCCGCGCTGCTGGCGGCGCTGCGCGCCATGCCGGCGCGGCTGCGCGGCGTCGCGGTGGTCGATCCCGACGTATCCGATGCGGCATTGCGCGAACTGGACGACGCCGGCGTGCGCGGCATCCGGTTGAACCTCTATCGCGATCCCGGCTGGCAGCGCATCGGCACAGCGCCGTGGCGCGCATTGTTCGCACGTATCGCCGCGCTGGGCTGGCATGTCGAGCTCCATACCGACAACGGCGACGGCAGCGCGGTGCTGACCGCGCTGGATGGCGTACTGGGCGAGTCAGGCGTACCGGTGGTGCTCGACCATTTTGGCAGGCCGGGCGCGGCGGGCGTGGCGGACCCGGTGTTCAGCGTGGCCGCGGCGGTGCGAGCGCGTCGGCAGGTGTGGGTCAAGTTCAGCGCGCCATACCGGTTGGTGGCGCCGGGGGCGTGGCGCGAACTGGCGCAGCGCTGGCTGGAAGTGGCCGGTGCCGACCGGCTGCTTTGGGGCAGCGATTGGCCGTGGACCAATCATGAAGCCGGGGAGCGGGCGGGGGAGTGCGGGGAAACCAGCCGCTGGCCCGGAACCGCGCCGCCGGAGGCTTCGCTGAATGAAGCGCTGCGCTGGCGCAATGCCGCGGCGCTCTACGGGTTTGCGATCGCGCCAGGGACGGCGGACTAGCCCGCCGCCTTGCGCGGCCTGGCGCGGGTGGTCTTCTTCGCGCTGGTGGCCCGCACCGCTTCGTTCTCGGCCGGTGCGCCGCCGCGATGCAGTTGCTCCAGCCACGCCATCGCCTCGACATACGAGAAAAACTGCTCCAGGTAGCCTGGCGACACCTCATGCATCAGCGTCAGCGCACGATGCACGAGGTGGTCGGAATTGAGCGGTCCGGCATTGCCCGGCAACTGCGCCTGCGACTGCCGCAACTGCCGGCTCACGCTGACGCGCGACCACGTGTCGCGGAAATAGTCGACCAGTTCCGGCTCGGGTTCGGGACGCACGGCGCGCGCCGGTGCAGCGGCGCGCGGCGCAGGGGCGCTCGGTGCGGACGCGATCCCTGCAGCGCGCGCATTAGCCTTGATGTAGCCGACCAGTCCGGCAAGCGTGCCGATCGGATTTGCGGTGGCTTCCTGTTCGGTTTCTGCGGCCGTTTCGCGCCGCGCAGCGTCTTGCGCCACGGCTTCGCGGTAGCTGTCGACCAGCGCCGCCAGCCGCGCATCCAGCATCTGCCGCACCGCGCCGTCATGGCCGGCCGAGCGCCGCGCCAGCGCTTCGATCAGACGGAAGCGCACCGGGTCGACGCCGGCGGCATCGCTGTCGCGCCAGCCGTCGAGCTGCGCGCGTGCGCTTGCGGCGACGTCTTCAGTCACGCGGCTTCCCCGTCCCCATGGTTACGCGCGGCACCGGCGCGATTTCCACGCGCCGGTTCTTCGCGCGGCTCCCGGCATCGGTATTGGCGGTGACCGGCTGCTGCGAGCCGAAGCCCGCCGAGAACAGCGAAGCGGGCGGCACGCCGGCATCGATCAGCGCGCGCGTCACGGTCAGCGCGCGCTGCGCCGACAGCTCCCAGTTGTCGGCGAAGCGGCGGTTGCCCTCGCGTACCTGCTGGTCGTCGGTGAAGCCGCTGACCATCAGCATCTCGTCGCGCGTGCGCAGGTAGGCCGACAGCGGTGCGGCCAGGCTGCGCAACAGCTCGCGGCCCTCGGGCTGCAGCTGGTCGGAGTTCAAGGCAAAGAGCACGCTGCCGCTGATGCCGATGCGCCCGTTCACCAGCGTCACGCGCCCGGCGGCGAGCGGGCCGGCCAGCGCCTGCTCCAGCGTCTGGCGGCGCTGCGCTTCTTCCTGCCGCTGCCGCACCTCGTCCTCAAGCCGCGCCGACAGTTCGAGCTGCACGCCGATGACGCCCAGCAGCACCAGCACGAACGCGCCCAGCAGCACCGACATCAGGTCGCCGAAGACCGCCCAGGCCGGCACCGTCGGCTCGGCGCCGGCGTCGATGTAGTCGTCCTTCATGCCGCCTCTGCGCGCGGTGCCTGCCGGCCGCCCAGATGCTGCAGGTCTTCCAGGATCTGCTTCTGCGACAGCATGCTGAGGTCGACCACCTCGCGCGCCTGCGCCACGTAGTAGGCCAGCTGCTCATCGCTGCGCGCCATCGACTTGTCGAGCGCGGCCTCGATGCGCTGCAGCTGTTCGGAGAGCTTGTCGTTGGAGGCGCTGAACATCTGCACCGCCACGCCGAAGGCTTCGCCCAGGCTCGCCACCTCGACGGCGCTGCCGGTGACCTGCGCCGCGGCCTGCGCCAGGCGGCCGGTCTCGGACTCTACCTGCTCGGTGAAGCGGCCGCCGACGCGTTCCAGCAGCTCGGACGTGGTCGCGAGCAGCGTGTCGACCGCGGCGCGCTGGCCGGTGGAGGCGTGGTTCACGGCGTCGAGCAGCGTGCCCAGCGTTTCCAGCATGCGGCTGCGCTCTTCCAGCATGGCGTTGTCGCGGGCCATGCCTTCGGTGAGCTTCTGGCGCAGTTCGGCGATGACTTCGGCCGCGGCCCTGGGCGCTTCGGCGGACGCCTGCATCAGGCGCGCGACTTCGGCGATGGTGCTGCTGGCGTGCGCCTCGGCCTGCGCGGTGATGTCGCGCGCGGTCTGCGCCAGCGTGTCGCAGATTTCCTGCTGGCGGCTGGCGCTGTGGCTGCCGGCCTGTTCCCATTGCTGGCGCAGCGAGGCGGCCATGCTGTCGAGGTGGCCGGTCCAGGCGGCCAGGCGCTGTTCGTCGCGCGCGGCCAGCTCGGCCTGCAGCGCGGCGGCGGCCCTGGGCGCTTCTGCGGCGGCCTGCACCAGGCGCTCGATCTCGGCCAGCGTGCCGCTGGCGTGCGCCTGCGTTTCGGTGGAAATCGCTTGCGCGGTCTGCGCCAGTGCTGCGCAGATTTCCTGCTGGCGGGTGGCGGTCTGCGCGCCCGCCTGCTGCCATTCCTGGCGCAGCGTGGCGGCCATCGCGGCGAGGGCTTCGGTCCAGGCTGCGAGGCGTTGCTCGTCGCGCGCGCTCAGTTCGGTCTGCAGGGCCAGCGCGGCCTTCGGCGCGTCGGCGGCGGCCTGCACCAGACGCTCGATCTCTGCGATGGTGCCGCTGGCGTGGGCTTGCGCCTGCGCCGAGATGTCGCTGGCAGTCTGCGCCAGCGCGGCGCAGATTTCCTGCTGGCGGCTCGCGGCCTGTGCGCTCGCCTGTTCCCATTCCCCGCGCAGTCCGGCGGCCATGTTGCCAAGCGCGTCGGTCCAGGCTGCGAGGCGTTGTTCGTCGCGCGCGCTCAGCTCGGCCTGCATGGCCAGCGCGGCCTTGGGGGCGTCGGCGGCGGCCTGCACCAGCCGCTCGATCTCGGCGATGGTGCCGCTGGCATGCGCTTGCGCCTGCGCGGCGATCTCGCGCGCGGTCTGCGCCAGCGTCTCGCTGATTTCCTGCTGGCGGCTCGCGGCCTGCGCGCTGGCCTGGTCCCACTGCTGGCGCAGCGCCTCGGTCATGCTGCCGAGCGTGCCGGCCCACGCAGCCAGGCGCTGCTCGTCATGCGATGCCAGGCCCGCCTGCAGGTCGGCGTGCGACTGGCCCACGGTGCGCACCAGCGACGCTGCCTGCTGTTCGAATGCCGCCGTGGCGGCGGCCAGCGCCTGCTGGTTGTCGGCGGCGAGCTTCTCGCCGGTGCGGGCCTGCTGCGACAGGGCCTCGGTCCACGCCCGCGCGGTGCTGGCGGAGGTTGTTTCCAGCCGTGCCGCGACCTGCTCGACCAGGCCGGCCGAACGTTGCTCGAATGCCTGTGCAAAGCCGTCGAGCGCGCCGCGCAGTTCGCCCGTCAGGACTTCATTGCTGCGCTGCTGGCTGGCCAGCGCTTCGTTCCAGATCCCGGCGACGCCGGCGGTCGAGGTCTCGAAGCGTGCCGAGATGCCTTCGAGCTGCTGCTGCACGGACTGCGTGACGGCGTCGCGCATGGCGGCGGTCTCGCGCGCCAGGCCGGCCATGGTCGCTTCCACGGCCGGCTGGATCGCCGTGCCGGCGGCGCGCGCGCTGTCGGCAACGCTGTCTTTCAGCGATTGCCCGACCGCGGCGGCCAGCTGCGTGTACACCGTTTCGGTCTTGCCGTGGAAGGCTTCCTGGCTGGCCGCCAGGCGCTCCGCCATGGCCTGGTTCTGCTGCTCCATGGTCGCCATCATGGCCTGCAGCCGGTCGACCAGCGCCGGCATGGCATCGGCCTGGCGCTGCAGCAGCCGGAACGACTCGTCGCGCTGGTGGCTGCGGGAATAGGGGCGCAGCGTGGTGGCGATGCGCGCATCGAGCGCCTGCGCGGCCTGCACGCGTTCGCGCCGGCACAGGGCCGACAGCAGCCCCAGCATGGCCGACGTGGCCACGCCGGCCACCGAGGTGCCGAAGGCGAAGCCCAGCCCCTTCACCGGCGCCGCCAGCGACGCGCGGATCGCCTGCAGGTCGGTCGCGGTTTCCAGCGCCATGCCGGTGCCGCGCAGCGTCGACACCATGCCGAGGAACGTGCCGAGCATGCCCAGCAGCACCAGCAGGCCGACCAGGTACGGCGTCAGCGCCGGCCCCGGCAGCGCTACGCGCTCGCCCTCGACGCGCAGGCGCACCGCGTTGCGCAGTCCCGCGGGCAGGCGCTCCAGCCAGCCATCCAGGCTTGCCGGCGCTTCGGACAGCCCCTGCACCGCCTGCGCCAGCCCCAGCGTGCCCTGCCGGTAGCGCAGCAGCTCATGCGCGCCGGCCACGTAGCAGGCGCCGATCAGCAGCGTGACCGACAACGCCAGCGCATTCGAGCCGGCATAGCCTGCGGCGATCCAGCACACGGCCGCCAGGCCCGCCAGGAAAACAACAAGATGGAAGAAGTATCGGTTCATGGGGTCCTGGTCAGCTGCCGCGCAGCGCGGCGAGCAATCCTTCGACGGGTTGGAAGCGTATTTCCAGCTCGGCCAGCAATACGCTTTGCATATCCTTGCGAAACACGGCCAGCCACGCGCCGGGCGCGGCGGCCGGCTTTGTGGCGGCCTGGGCCTCGGCCAGCACCGCGGCTTCCGCCTGGCGCAAACGCTGGAAATGCCCTTCCAGCAGGGTCGGCACGCTGCCGAGCACGCTTTGCTCGCGCGCGCCCAGCACGCGCTCCATTACTGCATCGACCATGGCCAGCCGGGCCATGTCCGGCGCACGCGTCGACAACGCCGCCCGCAACCGCCCGCGCAAGGCGCCGATCGCGGTTTCCATGGACTGCTGCTGCGACACGTAGCGGTGGCGGTAGATGGCGAAGTCCACCTGCGCATCCACGGCCTCGGACGGTCGCCCCGGCCCGCGCCGGCGTGCGGCGAGGGCGTTGTCCCCCGCGATGGCGTCGCTCAGCGCCGCGCGCACGCGTGCGCACTCCTGCTCTTCGGCGGTGGCGCCGGAGGCACGTGCAGCGGCCGGCGCCGCGCCCGGCGCGGCTTTCAGCGCCGCCGACAACGCGATCGCATCCGGCCAGCCCAGCCATTGGCTCAGCTGGCCCGAAAGTGACGTTGCAGGAGGTGGGGCGTCGGCGTCGGTCAGGCGCGCCAGCAGCCGGACTAGCGTCGGACCGCTGAAACCTGTGCGCCGGGGCTCTTGGGACATACCGCCGGATTCAAAAAGCCAGCAGTTTACACGCCTCGGGGAGGCGGAAGGCAGTATCCGGGGGAGGGGAGCGGCGGCAACGGATGCCGCCGCGGGCGAGCCGTGCCGTTCAGCAAGTCCCGCGGTTCATGATTCCTGAACATGCCGCGGACATGAACCGCGCGGCACAGCCCTTCAACGCATCAGGCCGCCAGCTTCTGCAGCGACGCCACCGTGCGGACGCAGGCCTGCGCCGCCTCGCGGCCCTTGACCACGAAATGCTCGGCAAAGAAGCGATGGTGCTCGTCGTGCTCATGGAAGCTCTTCGGCGTCAGCACGGCCGAGAACACAGGGATCTCGGTGTCGAGCTGGACGCGCATCAGGCCGCTGATGACGGCATCGGCGACGAATTCATGCCGGTAGATGCCACCGTCGACGACAAAGCCGCTGGCGACGATGGCGGCGTACTTGCCGGACCTGGCAAGCCGTTGCGCATGCAGCGGGATTTCGAAGGCCCCGGGGACATCGTAGATGTCGATGGCATCCGCGGCGACGCCGAGCTTTGCCATTTCGACCACGAACGCGTCGCGCGCACGATGGACGATATCGGCATGCCATTGGGCATGGATGTAGGCAATGCGCTTGCCGTCGGGGAGGGAAAAGCCGGCCGCGGGTGCGGTGGCGCGCTGGAATGCAGAGACAGGCTGATTCATGGTGTTCCTGTACGGATGGAGTTGGCCAGAATCAGGGCGCACGAGACTTGCCCCCGTGAAGACGGGGGCATTTTTGCTCGCTCTCTTTCATCCGGACTATCACCGTCGGCTTCGGATTTGAACCGAATCTGCTGACCCCGGCATGTGGGCATGCCGGGCGCTCGCGGGCTTGTGCGTCAGACGCCTTCACCGCCGGTAGGGACTTTCACCCTGCCCTGAGAACGTTGCCGCGCTGTGCTTCGTTGTGCTTTCAACGCGGCGGGGGAATCATACCGCAGAGTAGCGTTCGGCGTGGGCGGACGCTTCCGTCAGCGGCGCGCAGCGGTCAGCGCCTGCACCGGCGCCACCGCCAGCGCCGCCAGCAGCCTGAGCGCCGCAACCTCCGCCGCCGACCAGATGGCGCGATCGGCCAGGTAGTTGAAGGTGCCGATCACCGGGCCCTCATAGCCCAGCGGCACATTGACCACCGCCGTGCACCCGAGCTTGCGGATCACCTGCACGTCATCGAACACCGCCGCCAGCGCTTCATCGCCCTCGCCGACAAAGACCTCACCGCGCTCCAGCAATTGCCGGCGCCACGGGCTGTCGCCCTTGGTCTTGTGCCCGCCGACCGGATAGGCGGCGGTGTCGGATGACCACAGACGTTCGATCCGCGCCGTCTCCGCATGCCAGGCATTGATCGTCAGCAGGCCGGGGCCGAGCGTGCGCAGCGTGGCTGCGCCGATCGCGTCGAGCGCCGCGGCGGGGCCGCGCGCCTGCCGCAGCGCGTCGCACAGCAGGTTGACCTGCGCGATCAGCGAGCCGGCGTCTTCCAGCGGTGCGCCGGCTTGCGGGGCCGGGTGCGTTGCCTGGCTCACTTCATTCCCCCTGGATGCCCAGCTCGCGGATCAGCTTGCCGTAGCGGTCGGCATCGCGGCGCAGGATGGTGGCGAACTGCTGCGGCGTGGAGGTCGCGGTTTCAACGCCGATGGCGTTCATCTTGGCTTTCACTTCAGGCAGCGCCATCACGGCGTTGATCTCGCGATTGAGCCGTGCCGTCAGCTCGGCGGGCATGTCCTTCGGCCCGAAGGCGCCATACCAGACTGCCAGCTCATAGCCGGGCAGGGTCTCGGCCACGGTCGGCACGTTGGGCAGCAGCGGCGAGCGCTTGCTCTCGGTCACGGCCAGCAGGCGCAGCTTGCCTGCCTTGACGTGCGGCAGCGTCTGCGTGCCCGCCGAGAACAGCAGCTGGGTCTGCCCGGCCACGGTATCGACCACCGCCGGCGCGCCGCCCTTGTACGGCACGTGCAGCATCCGGATGCCGGCCATCTTCTCGAACAGCACCGCGCTGAGGTGGTTGGTGGAGCCCGGACCCGCGCTGGCGTAGGCGAGCTTGCCCGGATTGGCCTTGGCGTAGGCCACCAGCTCCTTCACGTTCTGCGCCGGCACCGAGGGGTGGACCACCATGGTGTTGGTCACGTAAGCCAGCAGGCCCAGCGGCGTGAAGTCATCCACGCCGCGGAACGGCATGTTGGCCATCAGCGCCGGGTTCATGGCGTGGGTGCTCATCGAGCCCACCAGCAGCGTGTAGCCGTCCGGCCTGGCGCGCGCCACCATGGCCGAGCCGATGTTGCCGGACGCGCCCGGCTTGTTGTCGACGATCACCGGCTGGCCGAGCGAGCGCGTCAGGTGCTCGGACAGCACGCGCGCCAGGATATCGGTCGAGCCGCCGGCGGCCCAGGGCACGATCAGCGTGATCGGCTTCTGCGGCCAGGCTTCGCTGGCGCCGGCCGGGGCCGCCAGGCACATCGCCAGCGCGGCCACGCCGCCCAGCAGGGTTTTCAGTACTGCGCGCATTTTCCTTCCTCCTTGGGACTGGCGCGGACCTGGTGCGGTCCGCTGTCATGATTTGAATCGTCAGCGACCCACTGCGTAGCCCTGCATGCCGCGCGGATTGGCGCCGGCGCGCAGCACCAGCCGCCCGCGCCCGTCGCGTTCGCGCGAGCATGCCGACATGCGGCCTTCTGACCAGGGTTCGCCCACGCGGACTTCGTGCCCGCGTTCGCGCAGCGCCGCCAGCGTTGCCGCCGGGAAGCGCGATTCCACGCTGATGCGGTTGAGCACGGTCTGGCGCGGCCAGAACGAGCCCGGGAAATGGTCGATATGCCACGCGGGTGCATCGATTGCTTCCTGCAGGTTCATGCCATGCACCGCATGGCGCAGGAAGAATGCCAGCGACCACTGGTCCTGCTGGTCGCCGCCCGGGGTGCCGAACACCATATACGGCTCGCCGTCGCGCAGCGCCAGCGACGGCGACAGCGTGGTGCAGGGGCGCTTGCCGGGGGCCAGCGTGTTGGGCAGGCCGGGCTCCAGCCAGGTCATCTGCAGGCGGGTATTGAGCGCGAAGCCGAGCGCCGGGATGGTCGGGCTCGACGAGAGCCAGCCGCCCGACGGGGTGGCCGCGACCATGTTGCCGTGGCGGTCGATCACGTCGATATGGCAGGTGTCGCCGACAAAGAGCTCGCGTTCGGCCCATTCGGCTACCGGCGGCAGCTCGGCGAAGGTCGGCTCGCCCACGCCGAAGCGCACGTCGGCTTGCCGCAGCGTGCGC
The DNA here is from genome assembly GCF_004353535.1 of Cupriavidus sp. L7L. Lineage (NCBI taxonomy): Bacteria > Pseudomonadati > Pseudomonadota > Betaproteobacteria > Burkholderiales > Burkholderiaceae > Cupriavidus > Cupriavidus sp. L7L. Next base: position 33,114 of record NZ_SMNY01000007.1, on the reverse strand, counting down.
TCGGCGACACCCAGGTCGGGCAGGCGCGGCGCCATGCGATCGAGCGTGCCGGGATCGATCGCCAGCGCCGCGCGCTCGCCGATGCGCTGCGCGCGCGCGGCCAGGTAGCCGTCGTCGAGCAATGTGGCAAGCGGGCTCTGCGTGAAGCGGGGATCGCCGTACCAGGCCAGGCGATCGGCCATCGCCAGCTTGGTGGCTTCGGCAATGCGGTGCACGAATTCGGGCGAATCGGGCGCATGCTGCGCCAGCCCGGCGTGGCGCAGCATGCCGAGCTGCTGCAGGAACACCGGACCCTGGCTCCAGATGCCGCACTTGGCCACCGTGTAGCGGCCGAAGTCGAGCGTGACCGGATCCTCTTCCCCGGGTCTCCAGCCGGCCATGTCGTCGTAGCGCAGCAGGCCGGTGTGCTTGTCGCCGGTGGTGTCGCGCACCGGCGTGTTGCGGCAGTAGGCGTCGATTTCCTCGGCGACGAAGCCGCGGTACCAGCAATCCAGCGCGGCGTCGATCTGGCCGGTGCGGCTGTCGCTGCGGCGCTGGGCATCCTCGACGATGCGGGTGTAGGTATCGGCCAGCGCCGGCAACGTGTGCAGGCTGCCCGGGCGCGGCACCTTGCCGTCCGGCAGCCAGGTGGCCGCCGAGCTGTGCCATTCGTCGCGGAACAGCGCCTGCACCGCCAGGATCGCGCGCGAGATGCGCGGCACCAGCGGGAAGCCGTCGCGCGCGTAGCCGATGGCGGGCGCCAGCACATCGGCCAGCGACCACGTGCCGTGATCGCGCAGCATCGTCAGCCACGCGCCGAAGGCGCCGGGAACGGCGGCGGGCACCAGCCCGATGCCCGGCATCAGCTCCAGGCCCTGCGCGCGCAACGCGGCGGGATCGGCAAGCGCCGGTGCCGGGCCCTGTCCGCACAGGGTGCGCATGCGGCGCTCGCGCTCGCTCCAGAACAGGATCGGTACTTCGCCCCCGGGGCCGTTCAGGTGCGGCTCGACCACCTGCAGCACGAAGCCGGCCGCCGCCGCGGCATCGAAGGCATTGCCGCCGCGTTCGAGCACGCCCATGGCGGTTTGCGTGGCCAGCCAGTGGGTGGAGGCGGCAACGCCAAAGGTGCCGACGATTTCGGGGCGGGTAGTGAACATGGGTTGCAACTCCGGTGATGCGAGCCAGTATAGGATTGTGGAATAACCGCGAGAGTCTGATTGGTTATCGTTGCATTACCATTTGGTAATACGACATTAGCGCCCCCGTTGCAGGATTCCTGTGCCCATAGCCGCCTCCGACAAGCTGGTCCACAACCTCGTCTCCCGCCTGCGCCTCAGGCACCTGCCGCTGCTGCTGGCGCTGGAGCGCCAGCGCTCGGTGTCGCGCGTGGCGGCCGAGCTGAACCTGTCGCAGCCCGCCGTCACCAAGACCCTGCGCGAGATCGAGGACATCTTCATGGTGCCGCTGTTCACCCGCAGCCGGCGCGGCCTGGAGCCCACGCCCACGGGCCGCGCGGTGCTGGCGCATGCGCGGCTGACGCTGGCGGATACCGATGCGCTGGGGCGCGAGCTGGCGGCGATCGGCGCCGGCATGTCGGGGCGGCTGCGCATCGGCGTGATCCCGTTCATCAGCCGCACCGTGCTCGATGCGGCCTGCAGCTTCGGCCTGACCCAGTCGCCGCGGGTTTCGGTGCTGGTGCGCGAGGGCACCACCGACGAGCTGGTGGCGGCGCTGCGCGAACATGAGCTGGATTGCGTGGTGGCGCGGACCTTCTACGCGCCCGGAGCGGACATCGCCCAGCAGCCGCTCTACCGCGAAGAGCCCGCGCTGGTGGTGCCCGCCGCGGCCGCCGGCCGGCTCGGACGCGGGCCGCTCGACTGGCGCCGGCTGGCCGAGCGCGACTGGATCCTGCCGCCGCCGAACACGCCGATCCGGCGCACCATCAACACCATCTTCGCGGTGGCCGGCGTGGCGCAGCCGGTGCCGATCGTCGAGACCTACTCGATCAAGACCATGGCCACGCTGCTGCGCAACCACGCGGCGGCTATCACCATCGTGCCGCGCGCGGTGGCTGCCGAGCTGGTCGAAGGCGGGGGCGCGGCGGCCTTGCCGCATGCGCTGAGCTGGGACTTGCCGCCGGTGGGGGTGATGTGGCGGCGGCAGGCGCTGGAGGACGATGTGGTGGTATCGCTGGTGGCGGCGTTGGGGAAATTGCGGTGGGAGGAGGGATAGGGCGCCAGGACTGCGCAGTCATCAGAGCTTGCTTCCGCCCCTCGCATACGCTCTCCTCTCCCTCGCGCGGGATAGGGGAGCAAACCGCTGGCGGTCATGGCGCGTGCGCGCTCATAATCAGCCTCGCATCCCCAACCAACCCAACCCGGAGCCATACCCATGCGACTCATCGGCATGCTCGATTCCCCCTACGTGCGCCGTGCCGCCATCACGCTGCGCCTGCTGGGATTGCCGTTCACCCACGAATCCATCTCCGTGTTCCGCACCTTCGACCAGTTCCGCGCCATCAACCCGGTGGTCAAGGCGCCGTCGCTGGTGTGCGACAACGGCGTGGTGCTGATGGACTCGACGCTGATCATCGACTACGCGGAAGCGCTGGCGGGCCGCAGCCTGATGCCGGCGTCGCTGGAAGAGCGCCAGCGCGCGCTGCGCACCATCGGCCTGGCGCTGGCGGCCAGCGAGAAGGCCGTGCAGCACGTGTACGAGCACAACCTGCGGCCGGCGGAGAAGGTGCACCAGCCGTGGGTGGAGCGCGTCGACGGCCAGCGCGCCAGTGCCTTTGCCCTGCTGGAAGACGAGATCGCGCGCATGCCCGTGCCGGCCGATGAGGCGGCCGTGAGCCAGGCCACGCTGACCGCCGGCGTGGTGTGGACCTTCACCCAGGCGCTGCTCCCCGGTCACGTCGACCGCGCGGCGCACCCGGCGCTGGCGGCGCTCGCGGCGCAGCTCGAAAGCTTTCCTGCGTTCAGCGCGCTGCCCCACGCATGACAGCCCGGGGGATCGCGGTCGCGATGGGTGGCAATGGATCGGTCGTGGTTCATGGTGTTCCGGCACGTGCAGGTGCTGCCTCGCGTGTTCGGGGTAGACCTGCTCGCGCGCGGGCGCAGCGAGGAAGCCTCGCAGGCGATGCGCGAGCACCTGCAGCACACGCTCAACGCGCTGGCGCAGATCAGCCGGCTGCTGGAGCCGTAGCCGATCGGTTCAGAGGCTGGTTCAGCAGGTCCAGCGCCACGTCCACGATCATGTCTTCCTGCCCGCCCACCATGCGGCGGCGGCCCAGCTCGACCAGCACGTCGACGGTCTTCAGGCCATAGCGTGCCGCGGCAGCTTCGCTGTGGCGCAGGAAGCTGGAATACACCCCCGCATATCCCAGCGCCAGCGTCTCGCGATCGACCCGCACCGGGCGGTCCTGCAGCGGGCGCACCAGGTCATCGGCGGCATCCATCAGCCGGTACAGGTCGGTGCCGTGATGCCAGCCCATGCGCTCGGCGGCGGCGACAAACACTTCCAGCGGTGCATTGCCCGCGCCCGCGCCCATGCCGGCCAGGCTGGCGTCGATGCGGTCGCAGCCTTCCTCCACCGCGACGATGCTATTGGCCACGCCCAGGCTCAGGTTGTGGTGCGCATGCATGCCGGTCAGCGTTTCGGGCTTGAGCACGTCCTTGAACGCGCGGAAGCGGTCGCGCACGCCGTCCATGGTCAGTGCGCCGCCGGAGTCGACCACGTAGCAGCAGGTCGCGCCGTAGCTCTCCATCAGCTTGGCCTGCTGCGCCAGCTGCTGCGGCGTGGTCATGTGGCTCATCATCAGGAAGCCGACCGCTTCCATGCCCAGCTCGCGCGCCGCCTCGATATGCTGGCGCGAGATATCGGCCTCGGTGCAGTGCGTGGCCACGCGCACGATGCGCGCGCCGGCCTGGTAGGCGTCCTTGAGGTCGTGCACGGTGCCGATGCCGGGCAGCAGCAGCGTCGCGATCCTGGCGTGGCTGACCACGTCGGCAACGGCCTCGATCCACTCCAGGTCGGTATGCGCGCCGAAGCCGTAGTTGAAGCTGGAGCCCTGCAGCCCGTCGCCGTGCGCGACTTCGATCGAATCGACGCCGGCCTGATCGAGCGCGGCGGCAATCTGGCGGACCTGCGCCACGCTGTACTGGTGGCGGATGGCGTGGCTGCCGTCGCGCAGCGTCACGTCGGAAATATAGAGTTTCTTGTCGATGCTCATGGCGTGGTTCCGGTTCAGGCGGCAGCGGACTCGGCCAGCATGGCTTCGGCCATGCTTTCGGCGGTGTTCAGCGCGGCGCTGGTCATGATGTCCAGGTTGCCCGCGTAGGCGGGCAGGTAGTGCGCGGCGCCCTCGACTTCGAGGAAAACCGTGGTCTTCAGGCCGGCGAGTCGGCCCAGCCCCGGGATATTGAGCGGCGCCTCCGCGGGGATTTCCTCGAACTGCACCGCCTGCTTGAGTCGGTAGCCCGGCACGTAGCGCTGCACGTCGGCGGCCATGCGCGCCACCGATTCGGCAATGGCATCCTGGTCGGCCGGCTCGCTCAGGCAGTACACGGTGTCGCGCATGATCAGCGGCGGCTCGGCCGGGTTCAGCACGATGATGGCCTTGCCGCGGCGCGCGCCGCCCACCTGCTCGATGGCGCGCGAGGTGGTTTCGGTAAATTCGTCGATATTGGCGCGCGTGCCGGGGCCGGCGCTCTTGCTGGAGATGCTGGCGACGATCTCCGCGTAGTGGACCGGCGCCACGCGCGATACCGCCGCCACCATCGGGATGGTGGCCTGGCCGCCGCAGGTGACCATGTTGACGTTGGGCGCGTCGAGGTGCGCGGCGCCGTTGACCACCGGGATGCAGTACGGGCCGATCGCCGCCGGGGTCAGGTCGACCATGCGCAGCGCCGGGCGCAGCGCGCGCAGGAACGCATCGTTCTTCACGTGCGCGCCGGCGCTGGTGGCATCGAACACGATGTCGATGTCGCCGAACACCGGCAGCCGGGCCAGCCCTTCCACGCCTTCATGCGTGGTGGCAACGCCCATGCGGGCCGCGCGGGCCAGGCCGTCGGAGGCGGGGTCGATGCCGACCATCGCGCCCATCTCGACATGCCGGCCATGCCGCAGGATCTTGATCATCAGGTCGGTGCCGATATTGCCCGAGCCGATGATGGCGGCTTTGAGCTTGCGCGTCATAGGGATTCTCCTTGGATGGGTTACTCGACGCTGGCGCCGCTGGCCTTGACCAGCGGGGTCCAGCGCGTGCTTTCGCTGGCGAGGAAGGTGCCGAACTGCTGCGGGCTCATCGGCATGGGATCGAGGCCCTGGTCGGCGAAGCGCCTGGCCACTTCCGGGGCCTTGAGCGCCTTCAGCGCGGATTCATTGAGCCGCGCGACCACCGCGTCGGGGGTGCCGCTGCGCACCACCATGCCGAACCACACGCCGGCATCCAGGCCGGGCACGCCCAGCTCGGCCAGCGTGCGCACGTCGGGCAGGCTGGGGGAGCGCTTGCTTGAAGCGATCGCCAGGGCCTTGACCTTGCCGCCCTTGATCAGCGGCGAGGTGGTGATGACCGGGTCGAACATCATGTCGACCTGGCCCGCCATCACGTCCTGCAGCGCGGGGGCCGAGCCCTTGTAGGCGACATGGGTGAACTTGCCGCCGGTCTTGTCGCCGAACAGGCCGCCGAGCAGGTGCCCGATCGAGCCGATGCCCTGCGAAGCGTAGTTGACCCCGTCCGCGCGCGACTTCGCCAGCGCGACCAGGTCCTTCACGGAGCCGGCCGGGCTGTTCTGCGGCACCACCAGCACCAGCGGCGAGGCGGCCAGCGCCGTCACCGGCTTGAAGTCCTTGAGCGGGTCGTATGAGAAGTTGCGGTACAGGCCCGGGTTGATCGCGAACATCTCGGTGGCCGCGACGAACACCATGTGGCCATCCGGCTCGGCGCGCTTGACCGCCAGCGCGGCGATCTGCCCGCCGCCGCCGGGGCGGTTCTCGACGATCACCGGCTTGCCGAGGTCGCTCTGCATCTGCTGCGCGACCTGGCGCGCGATCATGTCGGTGATGCCGCCCGCCGGGAACGGGACCACGATGGTGACGGGGCGGTTGGGGAAGGCGGGCGCCTGCGCCGTGGCCGCGCCGGCGCTGCCGACCAGGGCGGCGCCGATGGCGAAGGGGGCGAGCAGCCTGGCAATCAGGCGATGCATGCGATGGGGGCGTTGCATGGTTGTCTCCGTTTCTCTGTCGTTATGGGTTCAAAGCTTCGGCAGTCATGTCAGCTGTCGGCGAACTTCGCGCGCACGGTGCCGACGCCGGTGATATGCGCTGCATAGGTCTTGCCGGCCTGCACCGGCACCATCGGCCCCAGCGCCCCGGTCAGCACCAGGTCGCCGGCGCGCAGCGGGTCGCGCAGGCTGGCCAGCTTGCGCGCCAGCCACACCGCGGCGTTGAGCGGATGGCCCAGGCAGGCGGCGCCGCTGCCGTGCGAGACGCGTTCGTCGCCGCACCGCATTTCCATCTCCACCGCTTTCAGGTCGAGGCCAGCCAGGGGCACCGGAACTGCGCCGATTACCACCAGCCCGCCGGAGGCGTTGTCGGCCACCGTGTCGACATACGAGATGTCCCAGTTGGCGATGCGGCTGCCGACCACCTCGATCGCCGGCAGCACGTAGTCCACCGCGCCCAGCACGTCGAGCACGGTGGCATCGGCCACGTCGAGGTCGCGGCGCAGCACCAGCGCCACTTCGGCCTCGGCCTTGGGCTGCAGCGTGCGCGCCATCGGGATCGGCTCGTCGTCGCCGTAGACCATGTCGGCGAACAACGTGCCGAAGTCGGGCTGGTCAACGCCCAACTGGCGCTGCACCGCGGGCGAAGTCAGGCCGATCTTGCGGCCGATCACGCGGCGGCCGCCGGCTTGCCAGACGGCGACGTTGGCGCGTTGCACGGCGTAGGCGGTGGCCGCGTCGTCCGTGGCGATCTCGCCGCGCAGCGGCGCTACCGGTGTGCGCGTTCGCTCGGCTTCGCGCAGGCGTGCGGCGAGGGCGAGGATGGTTTCCTGGTCTGGCATGGCTGTGTCCTTGAGAAGTGTCAGTGATGTGCGGGCGCGGCGTGCATCAGCGCGAAGCCGGCAATCCATTCCGGGATCGGGCGGTAGTAGTCCAGTTCGGCGCGATAGGCGCCGCTCGCAGCGAGTGCGGCAAAGGCGGCGATCCACGTGCGCACCTCATGGGCCGACTTGCCGGCGTCACGCGTGATGCCGTCGTTGGTCATGCCGTCGACGCGGGCCAGTTCGCCGCTTGCGAGCAGCGCCAGCAACGCGCGGTCCCAGTCGGGGTTGAGCGCATGCAGGTGGCTGTCGCCGCCGGCAAAGGCGCGCGCGGCGGCCACGGTGCGCTCCTGCCGCGCCTGGCGCGAAGCCGGCGGCGGGTTGCGCCCCGCGATCAGGCGTTCCGCCACTTCCGCGCTGGCGCCGGCAATCTCCGGCACCGGCGGCTCGTGCGAGATGCCGCCGGAGCCGACCACCAGCACGCGCTTGCCCAGCCCCGACAGGTAGCGGCCGATGGCATCGCCCAGCAGCCGCGCGCGGCGGCAGCTTGCCATCGGCGGCGCGACCGAGTTGATGAACACCGGGATCACAGGGTAGCGGTCGAGCGCGCCGGTCAGCACTTCCAGCGCCTGCGCGCAGCCGTGGTCGACCTGCATGCGGTACGACACCGCCACGTCGAGGTCCTGCGCCATCACCGCTTCGGCCAGGCCCAGCGCCACGTCCTGCGGCACGTCGAGCGGACCGGCGAGGCTGTTGAAGTCGCCGATGGCGCTGGCCGCCACGCCGACGCAAAACGGCGGCATTACGTCATAGAAGAAGCCGTTGTAGTGGTCGGGCGCGAACACCACCACCAGCTCGGGATCGAAGGCTTCCACGCGGGCGCGCGCGGCGGCCTGCAGGCGCTCGACCTCGGCCACGATTGCCGGCGCCGGGTCGTAGTAACCGTGCAGCGGCGTATGCGACAGGCATTCGAGATGAACCGGCATGTCAGGCTCCCGCGGCAAGCTGCCGGACGGCGGCGGCCTGCGCCTCGTACGAAGGCGCGGCGGCACGGGCGGCGGCGCGCGTATCGGTTTCCCCGGCCTCCTCGGCCGCCGGCGTGCGCAAGGCCAGCTTGCGCGCCAGCGCCACCACCGAATCCGAGACCTGCTGCGGCGAGCACATGCCCGCGACAAAGCGGTCGGGCCGCAGCAGTACCACCGAGCCGGGCTGGTTGCCGAACCAGTCCTTGAGGCGGTTATGCACGTCGCCCACGGCGATCACGCCAGCGGGCACGTCGTCGCGGTAGTCGAGCTGCGGATCCGGCTTGGCCAGCACGAACACCCCGCCGAGCTGGCGCCACACCGCGCGCGCCTGCGCCGTCAGGCCGAAGGTGGGATCGGTGCCCCAGCCGAGGATGGCGAAGCGGTTGCCAATCACATCGTCGAGGCGCTCGACGTTATTGGCTTCGGTGCGCACCAGCGGCTGGATGAACATGCGGCCCACCGGCGAGTTGCCCGCGGGGTCGCGGCCATGCACCAGCCGGCCGACCAGCGATTCGCGCTTCTCGCTCATCAGGCCCAGCAGTCGGCCCAGCGCGGAGTTGCCGGATCGCGCCAGGCAGCGGGCCAGCAGGCCGGGATGCGCGCGGCGCTGGCCTTCGGGCAGGAGCACGACGCCTTGCTCGTAGCGCGGCATCGGCTTGAAGCGCATCTCGACGAAGTACTGCTTGACCGCGGGGAAGCGGTTCAGCACCCTGGTCAGCCCGTCGCGCAGCGCCGAGCCCGCGCGGCTGGCAGGCGCGAAGATATCGCCGGCCACCTCCGACAGGTGGATCATCGAACGCGCATGGGCGCGGCGCTCGGCCGTATAGGTGTCGAGCAGCGCATCGCCGGCCTGGCCCTTGACCACCATCGCCAGCTTCCAGCCCAGGTTGCTGGCGTCGCGCATGCCGCTGTTGTAGCCCTGGCCCTGCCACACCGGCATGATGTGCGCGGCATCGCCCGCCAGCAGCACGCGGCCGGCACGGAAGTCGCGCGCCAGGCGTGCATTGTGGGTATAGACGCGCTTGCGGATGTAGTCGACCTTGTCCGGGTCGGCCACCACCTTGCGAATCAGCGCGGCCATGTTCTCGGGGCGCGACAGTTCTTCCTCGGTCTCGCCGGGCATGACCATGAACTCGAAGCGGCGGATGCCGTGCGGCAGCGCGGCCGACACATAGGGCCGCTCGGGGTCGCAGTGCATGTAGATGTGCGGCGTGCCGATCGGGTCGTTGCGCACGTCCACCACGATCCACTGGTTGGGCTTGGTGCGGCCTTCGAACGGCATGTCGAGCGCGCGGCGCACCAGGCTGTTGCCGCCGTCGGCACCGACCATATAGGCGGCACGGAGGCGCACCGGCCGGCCGGCTTCGTCGGCGGCTTCGATCTGCACGCCTTGCTCGTCATGCGTGAACGACGCCACGCCGTGGCCCAGCAGCGTGCGCACATGCGGGAAGCGCCGCAGGCCTTCGAACAGGATGCGGTCGGCCAGCGGCTGGATGAAGGCATTACGGCGCGGCCAGCCGAACTCGTCGGTGCGCGGCTCGATCGACGCAAAGCAGCGCCCGCCCGCGGTGACGAAGCGCATCCAGTGGTGGGGCGTGGTGTGCGGCAGCAGCGTCTGCGCCAGGCCGACCGACTGGAATACGCGCAGCGCTTCGTCGTCGAGGCCGATGGCACGCGGGTAGTCGATGATCTGCGCGAGCTTTTCCACCAGCACCACGCTGACGCCCTGCAGGCCGAGGATATTGGCGATCATCAGGCCGACCGGCCCGGCACCGACGATGGCGACATCGCAATCGACAGTGTCAGGACGAGCGTCGCCGCCCGCCATGGCGATGGCGTGGGTCATGTCTGTCTCCGTTATGTGTTGTGGGTGTCCGGGCGCGGCCCGGACCGTCAGGGATGTGCGCAGCCCAGTCGTCAGGGATGCGCGCAGCGCATCAGACCGCGGTGGCCTCGGGCACCGGCTTGCCGAGCAGGAAGTTCAGGTGGATGCGGTTGAAGGTGTCGGCATCCTCGAACTGCGGCCAGTGGCCGCAGCCATCCATCACCGTGAACAGCGCGCCGGGAATCATGGTGGCGATGCGCCGGCCTTCCGACACATCGGCGGTGGGATCGTCGGAGGTCCACAGCACCAGCGTCGGCGCCTGGATGCGGCCATAGTCGCCGGCGCGCAGGATGTTGCGCTGGCGCGTCTCCATGTCCTGCAGCACCATGTTGCCGCGCTGCGCCTCGACCATGCCGGGCTGCGCATAGATCGCCTGGCGCGTGGCGACGAGGTCGTCGAAGACCTTGGACTTGTCGGCCATCAGCCATTCCACGCGCGCCTTGATGAAGTCCCAGCTCGGGTCTTCGACCGCGCGCATCGACAACGTCTTCAGGCGTTCCATCACCACGGGGTCGGCCTGCGAGCCGCCGGCGGTGTTCAGTACCAGGCGCTCGACACGACCGGGATGGTCGATCGCCAGCTGCGAGGCGACCCAGCCGCCCAGCGATTCGCCGCTGAACGAGGCGCGTTCGATGTCGAGCGCATCGAGCACGCGGATCACGTGGTCGACATAGGCAGACACCTCGCGCGGGCCATCGGGCTTGTCGGTCCAGCCGTGGCCGATCATGTCGATGGCCCAGACGTCGAAGTGTTCGGCATGCGCCTTCAGGTTGCGCACATAGGCTTCGGCGTGGCCGCCGACGCCGTGCAGCAGGATCAGCGCGGGCTTGCTGCGGTCGCCGGCGTGCAGGTAGCGTGTCTGGATGCCGCCGGCATCGAGCCAGCCCTGGGTGAAGCTGACGCCGCGCAGGTCGGCCCAGATGCTCTGGAACGGCTTGGCGGCAGTGGGGGAAGTATTGAGGGCGGTGGCCGGGACGGCTTGCGTCGACATTCGGTTGTCTCCAGGTTCTGTGCAGGGTGCCTGCATTCGGGGGGCTTGCTTTGAACGGAAGTCTAGAGACCGCATTGCTCGCGGCAAAAAAAATGTGCAAACTGTGCAAGGAGTGCACAACGTTGATTTAAAAGGATTTTTTATGGCGCTGGAACGGGATGCCATTTACGCCAATGTCAGGGGGCTGACGCGTGGCCTGGATGTGCTGCGGGCGCTAAACCGCATGGAAAGCGGGCGCGCGACGGCCCAGCAACTCGCGCAGGAGACGGGGCTGCATCGCACCACCGTACGGCGCCTGCTGGAGACGCTGGTGGCGCAGGGCTTCGTTCGTCGCAGCGAGTCGGACGACACCTTCCGCCTGACGCTGCAGGTGCGCGCGCTCAGCGAAGGCTTCACCGACGACGAATGGATCTCCACCACCGCCGCGCCGCTGATGGGCGAACTGCTGCAGCAAGTGGTATGGCCCTCCGACCTGACCACCCCCGACGGCGACGCGATGATCATCCGCGAGACCACGCACCGCTTCAGCCCGCTGTCGTTCCACCGCGCCATGGTGGGGCGGCGGCTGCCGATGCTGCTGACGGCGTCGGGGCGCGCCTACTTTGCCAACTGCACCGAGGCCGAGCAGGAGAGCATCGTCGCGATGCTGCGCTCAGGTGCCGGGGGCGAGCACCAGGCCGCGCTCGCCAGCGATGCGCAGTTCGTGCAGAACCTGGTGAAGCGTGTGCGGCAGGATGGCTTCAGCACCAATCACGGCGACTGGAGCGAGCAGCGCAACATCAGCGCCATTGCCGTGCCGCTGCGCGCGGGGGAACGCGTGCTCGGAAGCCTGAACGTGGTCTACCTGTCGCGCGCGCTCAAGCCGGCTGAGGCGGAGGCGAAGTTTGTGGCGCCGCTGGCCAGCATTGCCGGCAAGATTGCGGCGGGTATGGAAGGGGGATGAACGGGCTGGCGCCGCAGCGGGGATCCTTGGGGAAAAACATTATTTGACGACATATCAAAATATGTCGATTATTGGCGCAGTCTCAAATAATGTGGACTTGGATTGGCATGTGTCGGTGTTTTTCTTGTTGTGGACTTCGGCTTGGCATCAATGGCTACCAGATGCCAGCCGCAAGCCACAACAAGTCCACCAGATGCCCAACCGAAGGCACACAACCCCGCACCCCCCACAGGTTTACCATTATTTGACACGCTATCAAATAAATTCTACATTATTGAGACGGTGGCATTTACCACCCCACAAGGAGACCCCGTGACCGACCAAGACAAGCCACAAGTAACCGCAGGCATGCGCGGCGCTTCGTGGGACACCCGCCTGATGTCCCGTCCGTACCAGATGGTCCCCTATGCACTCGCCACAGCCGACGGCCAGCGCACGCTAGGCTTCCTCTTCACGGTCACCGGCAAAGAAAAAACCGTCGTCTCCCTGATGCATCCCCGCGAAATGGCCATCACCCACTACCTGGTGCCATTCGTGCTGGACGCCGGCTGCGCCTGCTGGGTCCAGGGCCCGCGCTCGATCGGCAATGATCTGCGTCTGGAGCACGAACTTGCATTGCTCGACGTCGCCGCCGGCATGACCCACTTGCGCGAGCTGGGCTACGAGCGCATCGTGCTGCTAGGCAACTCCGGCGGCGCGGGGCTGTATGCCTTCTATAACCAGCAGTCGCAAGCCGCCCCCGACCAGCGCATCGCCCGCACGCCAGGCGGCCGCCCGACCAGCCTGGCCGAAGCGCAGATGCCAGTGGTCGACGGCATGATCCTGGTCTCGCCGCACCCCGGCCAGGGCAAGCTGCTGATGAGCGGCCTCGACCCCTCCGTGGTCGACGAGAACGACCCCATGCAAACCGACCCGTCGCTCGACCCGTTCTCCGCCGCCAACGGCTTCGATGCCGCCGCAGGCCGCGGCAGCTATGCGCCGGACTTCATTGAGCGCTATCGGGCAGCGCAGGAAAAGCGTGTGGCCCGCATCGACACCCGCGCTCGTGCGCTTCTCACGGCGAAGCATGAAGCAAGGCAGCGCATCAAGGCCGGCAGCGGTACCGAAGCCGACCGCCGCGTTGCGGCGCATGCCCCCATCTTCCAGGTCTGGCGCACCGATGCCGACCTGCGCTCGTGGGACATCTCGCTTGATCCTTCCGACCGCAAGACCGGCTCGCTGTGGGGCAAGGACCCGTTCGTGTCGAACTGGGGCAGCGTCGGCTTTGGCCGCGTGGTCACGCCGGAGTCATGGCTGTCGACGTGGTCCGGGCTGTCGTCCAATGCCGCGCTGGACAAGACCCTCGATGCGCTGCATCAGCCCACGCTGCTGCTCGAATACACCGGTGACCAGTGCACCTTTCCGGCTGACATCGAAGCGATCTACCAACAGATCCCAGGCGCGCGCAAGCAGCACCTGCGCGTGCGCGGCAATCACCACGGCATGGCGCTGAGCCGGGACGAGGAGCCGGGCCAGCGCATCGCCGGCCGCCATATCGTTGCCTGGCTGCGCGAGAACATGAACTAGCCGGCAAGCATCCACCAGGGCCAGCGCGCACGTCGCCCCCCGACATCCACGCACGCGGCTCCGACCATCGACAACAAAGGGTAGAGACACATGCTGCAGAATCACACCGTCCGTCCGCCGCAACTGCTGGAGGGCGTCAGGTATCCGGACGAAGACCGCCTGCGCCGCTATGTCGCTGAAGGCGTGCTGACCGGCGAAACCCTCGCGGGCGCCTTCCGTGAATCGTTCGAACGCCATGCCGACCGCCTGGCGCTGGTGGGCCCCGAAGGAGAGCTGACCTATCGCCAGCTCGACGAGCAGACCGAACGCCTGGCCGCCGCGCTGCTGGCGCTCGGACTGAAGCCGCTGGACCGCGCCGTGTTCCAGTGCGGCAACTGCAACGAACTGCTGCTGGCGTTCTTCGCCTGCCTGAAGGCCGGCATCATCCCGCTGTGCTCGCTGCAGGCGTTCCGCAAGCTGGAGATCGGCTACCTGGGCAACCTGTGTGAAGCGCGGCTGCACCTGGTGCAGGGCGACGATCCGAAGTTCGACGATGTGGCTTTCGCCGAAGAGATGCAGGCCGAGGTGCCGAGCTTGGCCCACATCCTGCAGGCGCGCGGCGAGCGTGGTGGCAAGGCAGTGCTGCTGGCCGACCTGATCCAGCAGATGCCGCTGGCGCGGGCGCGCGAGCTGCTCGCCGGCGTGCGGCACGATCCCTTCCAGGTTGCCGTGTTCCAGCTTTCCGGCGGCTCTACCGGCGTACCCAAGATCATCCCGCGCTTCCAGAACGAGTACCTGTACAACATGCGCGCGGTGGCCGCGTGCAACGGCTACACGCAGGAAGACGTGCTGTTCTTCCCCACGCCGTACATGCACAACCTCAACATGGGCTGCTTCTTCGGCCCGTTCCTGCTGACCGGCGCCACCGTCACCGTGACGCCCGACATCGGCGAGGAAAACCTGCAGCGGCTGGTGCGCGACTACCGCCCGACCTGGTTCGGCGTGGCGGGGCCGATCCTGACGCGGATCTCGCCGGAGCTGGCCAAGGCGGGCGTGGCCGAGCGCGCGCGGCGCAACTTCGTCGCGCCCAAGAACGCGGCAGGGCTGACGCGGCTGACCGGCTCGCCGACGCACCATATCTTCGGCATGACCGAGGGCGTGATCATGTTCGCGCGCCGCGACGATCCGCAGGAGATCCGCGATACCTCGGTCGGCAGCCCGGTGTCCGAGCATGACGAGGTGAAGATCGTCCATCCCGGCACCGAGGACCCGGTGCCCGACGGCGAGGCCGGCGAGGCGCTGTTCCGCGGCCCGTACACGATCCGCGGCTACTACAAGTCCGAGAAGGAAGACGTGACGCGCTTTACCGCCGACGGCTTCTACCGCTCCGGCGACCTGATGTCGTCGCGCGTGGTCGACGGACGCCGCTACTACTTCTTCTGCGGCCGCATCAAGGACGTGGTCGACCGCGGTGGCGAGAAGATCAATGCGGAAGAGCTGGAAAACGTGATCAACCTGCATCCGGCGGTGCTTGCCTGCGCCGTGGTGGGCATGCCCGACCGCATCTACGGCGAGCGCGTGTGCGCGTTCATCGTGCCCAAGCCGCCGGCTACCAGCCTGTCGCTGCCGCAGCTGACCGAGTACCTGCAGCAGGCGGGCCTGGCCAAGTTCAAGTGGCCAGAGCGCGTGGAAGTGATCGGCGAATTCCCGCTGACCGCATCCGGCAAGCTCAGCAAGGCGCTGCTGCGCCAGCAGATCACCCAGACGCTCGAGGCCGAGGCGGCCCGTGGCAACACCAACGAAGGGAAGTGAGATGACCCAAGCGACCACCCAAGCGACGACCATTGCCGCAGCGCCTTCCGTGCAGCTGCATGGCGTGCACCACACCGCGCGCCCGACCTGGAAGCTGGCCGAGACCGTGCATTTCTACCGCGACCTGCTAGGCCTGCCGCTCGTGCATGCGATCTCGGCCAAGGGCTGGGGCCCGGACAACCATGCCGACTTCCTGCACTTCTTCTTTGACAGCGGCAACGGCAGCACCATCGCCTTCTTCTACTACATCGGCACCGAGCGACCCGACTGGCTCACCGTGCGCGAGCACTACCAGGACCGCGCCACCCACACCGCCTGGCGCGTGCGCGACGAGGCCGAGCTGCTGCTATGGCGCCAGCGCGTGGAAGCGGTCGGCATCCCGCTGCGCTACCAGATCCGGCATGAGGTGATTGAGTCGATCTATTTCAACGATCCGAACGGCTACCCGATCGAGATCACCTGGCAGGTGCGCCCGTTCAGCGAGGCCGATGCCGAGGACGCACGGCTGACGATCGAGGCCGCCATCGAACTGGAGAACGCCGGCAAGGACGGTGCGCCGTTCGGCTCGATCGAGCCGGTGTGGCAGCGCAAGGCCGCGCTGATCGACAAGACCGCGCCTGCGGGCAAGGCCTCGGTATTCGTGCTCGACGTGCCCGAGTTCTCCGCGCTGCTCGACGTGGCCGGCAAGATCGAAGGCTACAGCACCACGCCGGTCGGCAAGGGCTACGTGCGCATCGACGGCAACCCGGGCATCCGCTTCGGCCGCAAGGCGCTCGGCTTCAAGCCGGCGGTCTGGTACGGCGCGCTGACCGGCGGACTGGCAGGGCGCATCGAACAGTTCGACATGGATGCATTGGTCATCGCCCCGGGGGACGCCAAATGAAGATCGCCATTATCGGGGGCGGCCCGTCGGGGCTGTTCCTGGCTATCCTGCTGAAAGAGCGGCTTGCCGATGTCGACATCGACATCTATGAGCAGAACCCGGAAGACGCCACCTTCGGCTTCGGCGTGGTGCTGGCAGACACCGGGCTGTCCAACCTGCGCGCGGCGTCGCCGGCCGTGGTCGACGAACTGGCGCGTGCGATGCGCTTCAGCGACCGCCATTCCATCGTCAGCCACGAGCACCCCATCACGATGAAGCGCCCTGGCGCGGGCGGCGGCGCGATCCCGCGCATCCGGCTGCTGCAGATCCTGCAGGCGCGCGCGCGCGAACTGGGTGTGCGGATCACGTATAACCAGCGCATCAGCGATTTCCCGGCGATCGATGCCGATCTCGTGGTCGGTGCGGACGGCGTCAATTCGCAGCTGCGCGGTGCCAACGAGGCCGGCTTCGGCACGCGCCGCCATAGCCTGACCAACCACTTCGCGTGGTACGGCGTGGAAAAGCCGTTTCCGAACCCGGCACTGGTGTTCCGCAAGTACGAAGGCGGGTATTTCGTCGCGCACTACTACCCATACTCGGATTCGATGAGCACCTTCGTGGCGGAGTGCGACCACCAGACCTGGCTCGACTTCGGCATGGAGTTGATGACGCAGGAAGTGCGCCAGGTGCTGTTCGAAAAGATCTTTGCCACCGAGCTGGGTGGCTATCGGCTGGTGTCGAACAACTCGGTGTGGCGCCAGTTCCCGGTGATCGTCAATGACACCTGGCATGTCGGCAACCAGGTTCTGATCGGCGATGCGCTCACCAGTGCGCATTTCTCGATCGGATCGGGCACGCGCATCGCCATGGAAGACGCGATCGCGCTGGCCGAGGCCATTGTCGCCTCGCCAGACGATGTGCAGGCCGCGCTGCGGCGTTACGACGCCAGGCGCCGTCCGGAGAAGGCCAAGCTGATCAGCGCGTCGGAGGCCTCGTACAACTGGTACGAACGCATCCGCGAATGGATGGATCTGCCCACGGCGCATGAGTTCGTGTTCCGCTTCATGACCCGTACCGGCCGCGTCGACCTGAACCGGCTGCGCGAGCAATACCCGAACCTCCTTGCCGAGCTGACGGCGGCGGGCGTGTCGGTGCCGGCCGGGCAGCACCCATGATCCGCGCCACCGAGTACGTGCTGAGCGAGCAGCCCTTCGTGGTGCGCCGCACCGTGCGCTGGGGCGACTGCGATCCGGCCGGGGTGGTCTACACCGGCCGCTTCACGGACTACCTGCTCGGTGCGGTGGGGTTGTTCTCCGACCACATCGCCGGTGGCGCGGGCCGCCTCGGCACCGCGCACGGCGTCGGCACGCCGTGCAAGGCCATGCGCTTCGAATTCATCGGCACGTTGTGGCCGGACGATGTGATTGACATCGAGTGCTGGATCGAAGCGATCCGCACGCGGTCCTACGACATCCGCTGCATGGCCCGGCGTCCGGACGGAAGCGCGGTGTTCGACGCGACCTTCTCGCCGATCTGCGTGCGGCTGGACGAACGCGTCGGCACGCCCATTCCCGACTCGATGCGCGCCGCGCTGTCGGCCTTCCAGCGGCCCGCTGCCGCGCGCTGAGGCGCGGCGCTGCCGCCGACTTTCTCGACTTTCATCATGCAATACAGAATCGGACAGATCGTTCCCAGCTCCAACATCACGATGGAGCGCGAAGTCCCCGCCATCTTCGCCGGCCGCATGCAGGTGCTGCCCGAGCGCTTTTCCTTCCATTCCAGCCGGGTGCGCATGCACCGCGTGGTGGCCGAGGAACTGGCGCAGATGAACCGCGACATGGGCCGCTGCGCGCAGGAACTGGCCGACGCGCGCGTCGACATCATGAGCACCGCGTGCCTGGTGGCGACCATGTGCATGGGACAGGGCTACCACCGGCAGGTCATCGAAGACCTCACCGCCGCGATCGGCGAAGTGCCGCATTTGCCTGAAGTGATGACCTCGGCCGGCGCGCTGGTGGATGAGCTGAAGGACTTCGGCGCGCGCCGCATTTCGCTGCTGGCGCCGTACAGCGGCGCGCTCACGCGCACCGTAGTCGACTACATCGAAAGCGAAGGCATCGCGGTGAAGGATGCGATCAATTTCTCGATCCTCGACAACCTGGAGGTCGGCGCGCGCGACCCGATGCAGCTGCTGCAGGACGTGCAGCGGCTGGATACCGCCGGCGTCGACGTGGTCGTGCTGTCCGCCTGCGTGCAGATGCCGTCGCTCGCGGCGCTCGAGCCCGCGCAGCAGGCGCTCGGCATCCCGGTGACATCGACGGCGGCCTGCACCGCGCGGCAGATGCTGCGCCGGCTTGGCCTGCGCGCCGAAGCTCCCGGCGCCGGCGCCTTGCTCGGCAGCCGCACCGGACTGGCATGACGCAAAACGACCGCCCGCAGAGGCGGTAACCATCCTCAACGGAGACACCACCATGCAGCAAGCCCCCCAACCGGCGCCGGCCGCCGGCCGCCGGACCTATGTCGCCGTCATCCTGGGCGCGGCGCTCGGGATGCTCGCGGGCTATGCCCCGCTGTTCAACGCCACCGCCGGCGTCTTCGCGCAGCCGCTGGCGCAGGAGTTCGGCTGGGGCCGCTCGGAAGCCTCGCTGTCATATGCGGCGTCGATGTTCGGGCTGGCAGTGGTCAGCCCGCTGGTCGGCACGATGATGGACCGCTTCGGCATCCGCCGTGTGATCGCGGCGTCGGCGCTGCTGTTCGGCATCGCCACGGCATGCATGGCCTTGCAGGATGGCAGCAAGGCGATGTGGGTGAGCCTGTCGGTGGTGGTCGGCATCTTCGGCGCGGCTACCTCGGTGCTGGGATACCTTGCGGTCTTGCCTCAGTGGTTTGACCGCCGCCTGGGCCTGGCACTCGGCATCGCGATGTGCGGCCTCGGCGCAGGTACGGTGCTGATGCCCGCGACCGCGCAGTACCTGGTCACCGGGTATGGCTGGCGCATGACCTATGTCGCGTTGGGGCTCGGGTCGATCGTGCTGTCGTTGCTGGCCTGCGCGCTGCTGCGCGAGCGCCGCGTGCCCGGCGTGGCACGCACCGCATCCAAGGCGGCAGCGCCCGGGATGCCGCTGCGCGAGGCGCTGCGCAGCTACCGCCTGTGGGCGATCTGGGGCGTGTTTATCCTGGCGTCGTCGGCAACGCTTTCGCTGGGGCCGCACCTGCCGGCGATGTTTGCCGACAAAGGCTTCAGTCCGGCGGAAGCTGCGCGCAGCGCGTCGATGCTCGGCGTGGGGCTGCTGGTGGGACGAATCCTGACCGGGGTGCTGATCGATCGCATCCACGCGCCTTTTGTCGCCTGCGTGTTTTTTGTCGGCGGCGCCGCGGGCATCTACCTGCTTGGCGTCACGAGGGATTACCAATTGCTGCTGGTCGCCGCCACGCTGATCGGCCTGACCATCGGCGCCGAGGGGGACCTGATCTCCTACCTGGTGCGCTCGTACTTCGGTCTGCGCGCGTTCGGGGCGCTGTTCGGTATCGCGTTCTCCGGCTATGGTTTTGGCGCGGTAATCGGGCCGATCGGGCTGGGAGGCTGGTTCGACCGGCATGGCAATTACGACACGGCGCTGCTGGTGCTGCCGTGCATGCTGCTGGCGGCCGGGGCGCTGACGCTGTCGCTGGGGCGTTATCTGCGCCCGAGCGCCCATGGTTCCGGCTTGCCCGAGCCTGCCGGCGCCTGAGTTTCGCCATGGCTGGCGCAGCGCGGTAAAATTACCAGGGCCGCAATTCATACGGCCCTGTGTCCACGACCGGTCAGACCAAGATGCCAGCCGCACGCCGCAATCCCACTGCCGCCGCCGCACCCGCCGGCAAAACGCCAGCCACCCCCACTGCGCCGCGCCGCCGTGGCCGCCCGCCAAAGACGGATTCGCCTATCGGTGCCGAGCCGATGCTCAGCCGCGTCGCCATCCTGCAGCATGCGATCAAGCTGACCAAGTCCGTGCCGCTGGACCAGATTTCGATGGTGCAACTGGCCAAGGATTTCGGCGTGGCGCCCGGCCTGATCCACTATTACCTCGGTGGGCGCGACCAGCTGGTTTCCGGTGTACTCAACGATTACTACCGCCAGCGCGTGGGCGTGCTGCCGTCGCTGACCGGCGACTGGCGCGCCGATGTAGAGGCGATCGCAAGGCTCAGCTTTGAAGTGGCGGTGGACAATCCTGGCGTCAGCATCTACGTGGCTTCGCATAACCGCTTCCGCCTGTTCCAGGACGTCGAGCCGGGCGAGACTGACTACGGCATGGAATTCTTCAACCGCATGACCTCGGCCATCATGCAGGGCGGCTTCAGCGCGGAGCAGGTGGCACTGGGTTACCACCTGATTGCGCAGTATCTGGTGTCGGCGAGCATGGCCGAAGCGTCGCGCCAACTCCCGGCGCACCACCAGGCGTTTATCGAGAAGAAGCTGGAGTCTGCATCTGAGCTGCAGTACCCCGGTGCGCGCTTTGTCAGCAAGTCGTTTTCGAGGCTGTCTTCCGACACCGCGTTCGAGGAAGGCCTGCGCATCACGCTCGACGGCATCGCCGCGTGGCAGCAGGGCGGGCGCCAGCCGACGGCGAAGCCCGCGCGGAAGACGCGCGCGAAGGCAGCCTGAGGGCCCGCCTTAGTTCCGACCCCGTAGCGCGCAACACTTAGTGGTAAGCCCTTATTTGATATGCAGGTAATTAATCTACAATTAATTACCTGCATATCAAATACTCGTCATCGTCCCGCCCCTCGAGAGACCCCGCCTAGCGACGAGACGCCAAATACGGGAGACAACATGAAACGTCGCGCCTGCCTCGGGCTGCTTCTTGTGGCCGGGCTGACCGCTGCGGCCACGGCCAATGCCGGCACGTATCCGGACAAGATGGTCCGCATCGTCGTGCCGTCGATCGCCGGCAGCGCCCCTGACATCATTGCCCGCCAGGTCGCCGAGCGCCTGACCGCGGTCTGGAAGCAGCAGGTCATCGTCGAGAACGAGGCCGGCGGCAACGGCATCGTCGCGATGAGCGCGCTGCGCCAGTCCGCCCCCGACGGCTACACGCTTGGCATTTTCCACGCCGCCGCCGCGGTGACCACGCCGGTGATGTACAAGGAAGCCCGCTTCGACATCCAGCGCGACACCGAGGTGGCGGCCACGCTGGCCTACACGCCGATGATGTTCGTGGCCGATCCCAAATCCGGCTACACGAGCCTGGCTGATGTGCTCAAGGCCGGCAAGTCGCGCCCGGACGATGTCACCATCGGCAGCCCCACCCGCGGCTCCGTGCCGCACCTGACCGCCGAAATGATGGCTCAGCTGCAGCAGGCACGCTTCCGCCAGGTCAGCTTCAGCGGCACAACGCAGGCGATCCAGGCCGTGGTCAAGGGCGACGTGCCGGTCTATGTCGACGGCATCGCGCCGCTGGTGCCGCTGGTGCGCAGCGGCCGCCTCAAGGCGCTGGCGGTGACCGCCGACACCACGCTGCCAGGGCTCGAGGACATCCCCCTTGCCAAGGACGCAGCCCCGGGCCTGGTGGCCAAGGGCTGGTTCGCGGTGTTCGCGCCCAAGGGCACGCCGGTCGCCGCGCTGGATGCGATCAACGCCGCGGTAGGCACCGTACTGTCGCAGCCCGCTTTCGTCGGCCGGCTAAAGGAACTGGGCACCTATCCCATGCCGCAGAGCCGCCAGCGGGGCGAGCGCTTCGTGCAGGCGGAGAAGGTGCGTTGGGAGAAGGTCATTCGCGACGCCGGCGTCAAGGCCGAATAACCACCGGCGCGCCGCAACCCGTCATCCCGCTACAGCACGCTCACATCCGCCGTGCCTGCCGCCACTTCAAGCACCCGGGTGCTTGCAGTCGCCGGCAGCGCCGGTGCGACGCCGCCGCTGACGGACTTCAGCGTATGGAACGTGCAGCTGAGCTTGTCCGGCGTCAGCGTCACCAGCGCATACCCTTCCGCGTTGGTATCGGCGTGGCGGATCCAGGAATTGAAGGCCCGCAGCGTGTTGTCGAACGCGTTGAACAGCACACCGCCCACATCGCTGTAAATCAGTTCGCGCAACGCGGCAAATTCCTGGTCGTTGTCGACGAGAGCGCGGAACGAACTCAGCAGCGAATTGCTGGACAACCCCGCGGTGACCAGGTCGACCATTACCGGCATGGGCGAGGCCGCATCGTAGTCGTCCATGACCTGGCCGCCGAAGAACCCATGGATGTCGCCGCTCAGCGCCACCACGTTGCGCACGCTGTTGGCCTTCAGGAACGCCATCAGGTTCTTGCGCTCGGCATTGAAGCCGTCCCACTGGTCGGTATTGAGGATAAACCGGTCGAGCAGCGAGATCGCCGGCAGCCGGCTTTCGATCAGCGGGCGGATGTTGGCGTCGAAGGCCGCCGCATCGATGCCGGCCTGCGACAGCAGGTTGCGCAATTCGGTGTACGCCAGGTTGGCATAGGTGCCAGCCGCCTTGGCCGTGGCCAGGTCGCTTTCCAGCGCGCTGGCGATGGCGGATTGCAGCGATGACAGCGCACTGTGGGCCTGCACCAGCGCCCGCGCGATCAGGTCGGCGATGGCCTTGGTGACGTCGACCTGCATGCGCAGCAGCGACAGCTGGTTGCCCCACAGCTTCCACGTGGTATTGGCCCCGCCCACGCGGTCCTGCCACCATGCGCGCTGCGTGTCGCCGAGCATCGATACCGGCGTCAGCGCATTGCCGGCGGCGCTGATCTTCTGCGCCTCGGTGGCGGCCAGCGTGTCGGCGGGAACGAGGTACAGGCTGCCCACGGTGCGGCCGATGGTTTCCTCCGGCATGACGTGGTTGGCGCGGTACAGGCGCTCGTCGGTCATCAGCAGCGTCGCCAGGTTGCCGAAGGTGAAAGAACGGTAGATCTGGATGTTCTGGAACGACGGGTTGCTGGTGTCGAGGCTGACGTCTGCGGGCAGGTATTCGAACCAGGCCTGGCTGGCCGCGCGCCGGCGCGCGGTGCGTGGCGTCTGGTCGTCGTCCGAGTCATAGGTCTGGCGGTCCTGCCAGCAGTTGTCCGAGAACTCATGGTCGTCCCAGATCGCGATCATCGGGAAGGCCGCGTGCAGCGCCTGCAAGCGGGTATCGCTGCGGTAGCTGCGGTACAGGTAACGGTAGTCGTCGAGCGTGGTGGCGTAGACGCTGGCATCCGGCAGCACCGTGCCGTTGGGCAGCTGCAGCGCGGTGTGGCGGTCTTCCACCAGGCCGGCGCGCGAGCCGCCGGGCACCGCTTCGTAGATGTAGTCGCCCACGTGGACGATGAAGTCCAGGTCCTGCTGCACCAGTTCTTCCATGCCGGCCCAATGGTTGGCGTTCCAGTCCTGGCAGCTGACAAAGGCAAAGCGCAGCTGCGACAGCGGCGTGCCGGCCGCAGCGGCGGTGCGCGTGCGGCCCACGGTGCTGGCGCGGTTGCCGAGCAGGAAGCGGTAAAAATAGCGCGTGCCGGCGGTGAGTCCCGTGACCTTGTTGCGAATGGTGTAGTCCCATTCCGGACGGGCCATCAGTGGCTCGTTGACCAGCAGCGATTGCGGCGCGAAATCCTGCTGCGTCGAGACTTGCAGGCGTACCACCACGGGCCGCTTGCCGTTGTTGCCTTCGACGCGGGTCCACACCACCACGCTGTCAGGCTTGGGATCTCCCGAGGCGACGCCATGTACGAAATTGAAGTTTTCCGGATTGCCGGTATCGGGCTCATCGCCGTCGTCACCGCCGCCGCAGGCGGTCAGGCCGCCGGTGGCGATCGTGACGGTCATGAAACTTCCCCACTTCAGGAACTGGCGTCGATCCATGATCGTTCTCCTACTCTCGGGTTGCGGAACGCAGCCGCGGCCCGGACGCCGGAGAGGGCATCAGTTTTTTGTGGGGAGCGTGACTGCTTGTTGCATGGATACTAGTGGCCGCCTTCTGTCTTCGCTGTCGGTGAGGCGCCGACATCGATATAGGAAAAGGATGACTGGTGCCGCGATGCGTTGTGCATGGGCTTGCCAGTCTTGCATGGCGGCGAGGCGCAGGCGTGCCGCCGCCACGCAATGATTCATCAACGACTAACTAAACTAAGGCACGTCGCGCTGCGGCGCGCCGTCGTAGGTCCACAGGAACTGGCGCGGGATGGGTCCCTTGTTGCGCCCGCCCTGGCAGGTCTGCTCCCACGCGTGCGCGAGGATGCCGACCGAGCGCGACAGGCAGAACAGGCCGCGGGCCAGCGGGGCGGGGAAGCCCAGCTCGGCATAGATGACCGCGGTGGCGCCATCGATATTCAGCGGAATGGCTTTGCTGCGTCCGGCGGACAGTGCCTGTTCGATCGCGCGCGCGATCGACGCACAGCGCCCGGTGACGACGCCATCGGCAGCGGCTTGTTCGACCAGCGCAAGCAGCCGCGGTGCGCGTGGGTCGACAGGATGGAAGCGGTGGCCAAAGCCAGAAACGAACTTGCCGTGCAGGTCGCGGTAGCCATGCAGTGCCGCGGCGACGGCATCGTCCATGCTGCTGCCGTTGTCGATGCGCGCGGCGACGTCCTGATACAGCGCCACCGCCTGCTCGCCGGCGCCGCCATGCACATCGCCCAGCACGTTGACCGCCGACGCCATCGCATTATTCAGCCCCACGCCACAGGTGGCTGCCATGCGCGCGATGGCGATGCTCGGTGCCTGCGGGCCATGGTCGACCGCGGCCATCAGTGCGGCGTCGAGCAGTTCGCCCTGGCCCGGGCCCGGCAGTTCGCCGCGCAGCATCAGCCAGATCATCTGCGCGAACGAAACGCGGCCGATCAGCTGATCGATGGGATAGCCGCGGTAGCGGATCTCGCCGGGCTTCATGTCGATGATGCCGGTGTGCCACCAGTCCTGCGACAGGCGCTGGCCCGGGTCCATGTCGTCCTTGCCGGCGTTGCTGGGTTGGCCGATGCCGCTCATATTGCGCGCTCCTGGCTGAGTTGGTCGATGTCCGTGCTGCTGTAGCCCAGGCTTTCCAGCACCTGGCGCGTGTGCTGGCCCAGCTCTGGCGGCGGCGCATCCACCGCCGGGGCCTCGCGGTTGAGCTTGAAGCCGGTGCGCACCACGCGGATGTCGCGGCCCACGCCGGGCACTTCGGCAAATTCGCCGATCATGCCGCGGTCGCGCACCTGCGGATGCGCCAGCGTGCCGGGCACATCGAGCACCGGGCCGGCGGGGACGCCGGCGGCATTCAGCAGCGGCCACCAATCGGTGGCCGGCTTCTTCGCCAGCTCCGCTTCCAGTGCTTCGGTCAACGCAGCGCGGTTGGCGAGCCGCGCCTGCCGCTGCGCGAAGCGCGCATCGCCCGCCAGGTCGGGACGGCCGACCACGCGGCACACCGCCTCGAACTGCTCCTGCTTGTTGGCGGCGATATTGAGCAGCCCGTCGCCGGTGCGGAAGGTGCCCGACGGGCTCGCGGTCATGTTCTCGTTGCCCATCGGCACCGGCGCCTTGCCGGCGATCAGGTGGTTGGAGACCACCCAGCCCATCGTGGCCAGCGTGGCCTCAAGCATCGATACGTCGATGAAATAGCCCTCGGTGCGCTGGTGGTCCGCCAGCGATGCCGCCACCGCAAACGCGGCGGTCAGGCCGCCAATGGTGTCGGACACCGGATAGCCGACGCGGTAGGGCGCCGTCTGCGGATCGCCGGTGATGCTCATCACGCCCGACATGCCCTGGATGATCTGGTCATACGCCGGCAGTTCCGCCAGCGGCCCGTCCTGGCCGAAGCCGGAGATCGCGCAATAGACCAGCCGCGGGTTCTCCTGCCTGAGCGTCTCGTAGCCAAGCCCAAGCCGGTCCATCACGCCGGGGCGGAAGTTCTCGACCACCACGTCGGCGCTGCGCACCAGCTTGCGGAACACTTCCTTGCCGCGCGCGTGCTTGAGATTGATGGTCACCGACTGCTTGCCGGGGTTCTGTGCCAGGAAGGAGACGCCCATCAGGCGCTGGTTCAGCTCGGCATCCGCGCCCAGCTGGCGCGCGAGGTCGCCGGTGCCCGGCGTTTCCACCTTGATGACCTCGGCGCCCAGGTGGGCGAGCTGGTGGCAGCAGAACGGGCCGGCCAGCACGTTGGTGAGGTCGAGCACGCGGATGTTGCGCAAGGGCTTTTGCATGGTGTTGGTGTCTGATCCGTTGATGTCTGAACCGCTATTCGACGCGCGCGCCGGACTGGCGCACGATCTCGCCCCAGCGCATGTTCTCGCTCTGGATAAAGGCGCCGAGCTCCCTGGCGGTGCCGCCGCGCGGCTCGCTGCCTTCCTCGCGCAGCTTGCTGACGGTGTCGGCCTGCGCCAGCGCCTTGTTGACTTCGGCATTCAGCCGCGCCACCACCTCGGGCGGCGTGCCGGCCGGCGCCACCAGCGCCTTCCAGTCTTCCGCCTGGAAGCCGGCGTAGCCCGACTCCGCAACGGTAGGCACGGCGGACAGCAGCGGCATGCGCTTGGCCGAGGTCACCGCCAGCGCGCGGACCTTTCCAGCCTTGATCATGGGCATGGCGATCGGCGGCGTGGCGAAATAGAAGTCGGTCTGCCCGCCCATCAGGTCGGTCAGCGCCGGCGAGGCGCCCTTGTAGGGAACATGCAGCATCCTGATGCCGGCGCGCCGCGCGAACATCTCGCCGGTCAGGTGGCCGACCGTGCCGGTGCCTGCAGACGCCATCGACAGCTGCTTCGCCTTGGCCGCGGCCACCAGGTCGGCGACCGTCTTGTAGGGGGCGTCGTTGCGCACGATCAGCACCACCGGCTGTGCCGCTACCAGTGCCACGGGCGTGAAATCCTTCTGCGCGTTGTAGGGCATCCTGGGGTACAGCGTGGGGTTGATCGCCAGGTTGGCGGTCTGGCCCATGCCCAGGGTGTAGCCGTCGGGCTTTGCCTTGGCCACGCTGTCGAGCCCGATATTGCCACCGGCGCCAGCGCGGTTTTCCACTACCACGTTCCACTTGGTCGCCATGCCGATCTTGT
Organism: Cupriavidus sp. L7L; assembly: GCF_004353535.1. NCBI lineage: Bacteria > Pseudomonadati > Pseudomonadota > Betaproteobacteria > Burkholderiales > Burkholderiaceae > Cupriavidus > Cupriavidus sp. L7L. Next base: position 6,039 of record NZ_SMNY01000007.1, on the reverse strand, counting down.
TGAAGACCAGCCGCGACAGCACGTCGGTGCCGCCGGCCGGCGGGAAGGGCACGATGAGGCGGACCGGTTGCGCGGGATAGGCGTCGGCGGCATGGGCGCTGCCGGCGCCGGCGGCAAGCAGCGCCGGCAGCGCGCAGCAGGCAACGGCGCGAACCAGCGCGCGCGTCGGCTTTGCAAGCATCGGGGAAGGAAGGGATCGGTGGGTCATTGGGTCTCCTGACTGGGCGGCGAGTGGGGCGTCGTTTTGTTCTTTCAGATAGAACATGGTTCTACGGAAAAGAACTTTAATGCCGTCCTGCAGCGAAACTAATCCGGGTATACCCGCGAATTTCAAGAATCTTTGGATTTGTGTTCTACTAGACAGAACTTAGACCGCTTTGCCCATGGAAGACAACCAACCCGCCCAACCTGCCGGCGCCCCCGATACCTCCAGCGGCGTCGCTGTACTGGACCGCGCCTTCGCCATCCTCGGCGCCTTCGGGCCGACCGACGAGCGCCTGTCGCTGACCGAACTGTCGCGCCGCACCGACCTGTACAAGAGCACCGTGCTGCGCCTGCTGGCGGCGCTGGAGCATGGCGGCTATATCCGCAAGCTCGACGACGGCCAGTATGCGATCGGGCCGCAGCCGCTGCGGCTGGCGGCGATCTACCAGCGCTCGTTCCGCGTCGGTCCGGTGATCGAGCCGCTGCTCGAGCAGGTCAGCCGCGAACTGGGCGAAACCTCATCGTTCTACGTGCGCCAGGGCGAGCAGCGCCTCGTGCTCTACCGCGTCGAGCCGGCGCGCGCCGTGCGCGTCTCGATCGGCGTCGGCGATGCCTTCCCGATCGACCGCGGCGCCTCGGGCAAGGTGCTGCGCGCATTCACCGAACCCGGCGACGAGCGATGGGGCGAAGTGCGGGCGCGGCTATGGGCGGTGTCGTATGGCGAGCGCGATGCCGAGACCGCCTCGGCCTCGGTGCCGGTGTTCGGCGCCACCGGCGAGCTGGTGGGCGCGCTGACCTTGTCGGGCCCGAAGCAGCGGCTTGCCGCGGCGCCGACGATGTACGCGGCAGTGGCAACGTTGCTCAAGGTCGCGCGGCAGGCCACCGGGGTGCTGGGCGGCAATGGCGCCCGCTACGACCAGGGCATCGCGCAGCTGAGCATGGAGCAGGTCATGGCCAGCGGCGCGATCGGTGCCGGGGATGCAGACTAGCGGGCGTCACGAGGGCTCGCGCCTATTCCGGCTGCTCGCAGAAGCGCAACCGGTTGCCGAACGGATCCGCTACCTGCAATTGCCTTCCCCAGCCGAGCGTCTCGATACCGGGGCGCGCATACGCATAGTCCTTCGCCGCCAGTTCGCGCTGCAGCGCATCGATGTCCTGCATCGGCACGAACACCGTCGATCCCGGCGTGGCGTCGCCGTAGTGCTCGCTCAAATGCAGCGTCAGGCCGGAGCGCCTGACCTGCATTAGGCCCTTCCACACGCCGGCACGCAGGCATCGCTGCCTGCGAGCCGGTTTTTTTGCCAGTCAGAAGCCTGACGCGAAGCACATCTGGTCTCCTTGGTCTTGCAACCGGACGTTCTGTATCGCCAGGCGCGGCAATTGCTGGCGGTTGGATGGTCTTGTGATCGGCGTAAAGCACTCAATAGATATCGGCTATCCAGCCGATAGCGAGCACCGATCGCGAAGGTTCCCATTCCTCCCGTCCTCCAACTACCCAGCGCAAGGAGACCGATATGGCCGACAAACAGGCAAGCCCCAGGGCAAACAACGCTGCAGACCAGGCGGCAGCAGGCACGCCGGCGGGCTACGGCGACGCCCGGCGCGGCACCGGCGGCGAACTGCACCAGACTGCCGGCAGCAGCCATCCGCCGCTGACCACCGCGCAGGGCATTCCCATTCCGGACAACCAGAACTCGCTCAGGGCAAATCCGCGCGGCCCGACTTTGCTCGAAGATTTCATCCTGCGCGAAAAAATTACACACTTCGACCATGAGCGCATCCCGGAGCGGATCGTCCACGCACGCGGCTCGGCCGCGCATGGCTACTTCGAGCTGACCGAGTCGCTCGCGGCTTACACCACCGCCAGGATGCTGACCGAAGTCGGCGAGAAAACGCCGGTCTTTACCCGCTTTTCCACCGTGGCCGGGGGTGCGGGTTCGGTCGACACGCCGCGCGACGTGCGCGGCTTCGCGGTCAAGTTCTATACCAAGGAAGGCAACTGGGACCTGGTCGGCAACAACATCCCGGTGTTCTTTATCCAGGACGCGATGAAATTCCCGGACGTGGTCCACTCCGTCAAGATGGAGCCGGACCGGGGCTTCCCGCAATCGGCCAGCGCGCACGACACCTTCTGGGATTTCATCTCGCTTACGCCCGAGTCGATGCATATGGTGATGTGGATCATGTCGGACCGCACCATCCCGCGCTCGCTGCGCATGATGGAAGGCTTTGGCGTGCATAGCTTCCGGCTGCTCGACGGGCAGGGCAACTCCACCTTCGTCAAGTTTCACTGGCGGCCCAGGCTGGGCTTGCAGTCGACCGTGTGGGACGAGGCGGTCAAGATCGCCGGCGCCGATCCCGACTTCCATCGCCGCGACCTGTTCAACGCGATCCAGTCGGGCAACTTCCCTGAATGGGAACTGGGCGTGCAGCTCTTTACCGAGGACGACGCGGCGAAGTTTCCGTTCGACCACCTCGATCCCACCAAGATCATCCCGGAAGAGACGGTACCGCTGAAGATCGTCGGCCGCATGGTGCTCGACCGCTGGCCCGACAACTTCTTTGCCGAGACCGAGCAGGTGGCCTTCTGCCCGGCCAATATCGTGCCGGGCGTGGATTTCTCCAACGACCCGCTGCTGCAGGGGCGGCTGTTCTCCTATCTTGACACGCAGCTGCTGCGGCTGGGCTCGCCGAACTTCCACCAGATCCCGGTCAACGCGCCCAAGTGTCCGTTCGCCCACCACCAGCGCGACGGCAAGATGCAGATGGAGGTGCCGCGCGGACGCGTGGCCTATGATCCCAGCTCGCTCGACGACGCATCGCCGCGCGAGGCGCCGGACCTCGGCTTCCCGAACGCGCGCGTGCCCGAGCAGGGCGACAAGGGCCGCATCCGCGCCGAGAGCTTTGCCGACCACTACAGCCAGGCGCGCATGTTCTTTCGCAGCCAGAACCGCGCAGAACAGGCGCATATCGCCTCGGCGCTGGTGTTCGAGCTGTCCAAGGTCGAGCATGTGCACGTGCGCGAGCGCATGGTGGCGCACCTGCGCAATATCGACGAAGGCCTGGGCCGGCGCGTCGCCGACGGCCTGGCGCTGGACCGGGTGCCCGATCCGCTGCCCACCGCCGCACCGGTGCAGGACCTGCCGCCGTCACCGGCGCTGCAGATCATCGACCGCATGAAAGACACGCTGCAGGGGCGCGAGGTTGGCATCCTGGTTGCCGATGGCTCCGATGGCGCGACCGTCGAGGCGATCCGGCAGGCTGCGGCCACCGCCGGCGCCACGGTCAGGATCGTCGCGCCCAAGGTGGGCGGCGCGGTAATGGCCGACGGCTCCAGGCTGGCCGCCGACGGGCAGCTTGCCGGCACCCCATCCGTGATGTTCGACGCGGTGGCGGTGGTGCTGTCCGCCGACGGCGCGGCGCAGCTGGCGCAGGAAAGCGCGGCGCTGGACTTCGTCTGCTTTGCCTACGCGCACCTGAAAGCCATCGCGGCCGATGTCGGCGGCGATGCGCTGCTGGCGCAGGCCAACCTCAAGCCCGATAACGGGGTGGTGCCGGCCGGCGATACCGCGCGCTTTATCGCGGCCGCCAAGACGCGGCAGTGGGACCGCGAGCCGCAGGTGCGGATGCTGGCGTAATGCCGGGACCGGCCCGCAATATAGCGCCGGCCGTGGCGGGCCGGCGTCCCACCGTAAGCGCCCGCGGTGCTTTGCCGGGCCTGAGCACGGCCGTTTCTCCAAGGGAAATCCACTAGAAACCCCCTCTGCCTTTGGCACATAATGTGCAAGCGATGCCGGTGAAACGGCACACGCGAGCGGGTTACCCGCCGCCACAGAGGGGAGACAATGAGCAGTTCAACCGACAAGTTCTCGGCGACCATGCGCGCCGGGCTGGCCGACCTTGCGCGCCGGCTGCGCTTTGCCATGGAGGAAGGCGCGATCTGGCTCGACGAGCAGCGCATGATCCTGATCCACACCGCGGCGCTTGGCGCGCTGCGCAAGGAGCTGGTCGACACCATGGGCATGGAGCGCGCGCGCGGCCTGTTTATGCGCATGGGCTTCCATTCCGGCATGCGCGATGCCGAGGTCGCGAAGAAGCTGCGCGCCGGCCAGAGCGATTTCGGCCAGCTCGAGATCGGGCCGTGCCTGCATACCATCGAGGGCGTGGTCCGCGTCACGCCGGTCAAGGTCGATATCGATATCGCCGCCGGCATCTACGACGGCGAATTCCTGTGGGAAGACTCGTTCGAGGGCGACGTGCACCGGCAACTGTTCGGTATTGTCGACGAGCCCGCCTGCTGGATGCAGATCGGCTATGCCACCGGCTACACTTCGGCGCTGATGGGCCGCACCATCCTCTATCGCGAGGTGGAGTGCATTGCCTGCGGCCATGCGCACTGCCGCATCGTCGGCAAGCCGGTCGAGGCCTGGGAAGACGGGCAGCAGGTGCTGGCGCTGTACCAGCCGGATCCCGTGATCGAAACCATCATGGCGCTGCAGAGCGAGGTCGAGAACCTGCGCGCGCTGCAAGAAACGCGCGCGACGCCGGCCGACCTGGTCGGCAGCTCGCCTGGCTTCCGTGCCGCATGGAACCTGCTGCAGCGCGCCGCGGCCAGCAACGTGACGGTGCTGCTGCTGGGCGAGACCGGCGTGGGCAAGGAGCGCTTTGCGCAGGCGCTGCACAGCGTCAGTGGCCGCGCTGACAAGCCTTTTGTCGCGGTCAACTGCGCGGCGATCCCGGACGAGCTGATCGAGTCGGAGCTGTTCGGCGTGGAGAAGGGCGCCTTCACCGGCGCGCACCAGTCGCGGCCCGGCCGTTTCGAGCGCGCGCACGGCGGCACGCTGTTCCTGGACGAGCTGGGGGAGTTGTCGGCATCGGCGCAGTCCAAGCTGCTGCGCGTGCTGCAGGAGGGAGAGGTCGAGCGCGTGGGCGGCTCGGGATCGCGCAAGGTCGATGTGCGGCTGGTGGCGGCCACTAATGTCGACCTGGCGCAGGCGGTCAGGGAAGGCACCTTCCGCAAGGATCTGTATTACCGGCTCAATGTGTATCCGGTGACGATTCCGCCGTTGCGGGAGCGGCTGGATGATATTCGTTTGCTGGCGGAACGCTTTCTGGCGCGCTATGGCGCGCGCCATGGGAAGCGCATCCTTGGCATTACCGATCGGGCGCTGGCGGAGCTGCGGCGCTATGACTGGCCGGGGAATGTGCGGGAACTGGAGAATGTGATTGAGCGGGGAGTGATTCTTGCCAGCAATGGGGGGCAGATTGGTGCGGATCATTTGTTCCTGCCGGCAAGCGCTGCGCCGCCGGTGGATACCGCACCACGCCTTGGTGCTGGCGGGACGCTGCCCGAACTGCGTGAGGCGGCTGTGCATGCGTTGCTTGACCAGTTGTCGGAGCAGCAGCTGGCGCTGGGGGATATGGAGACGGTGTTGATGGAGGCTGCAATGCAGCGGACGGATGGGAACATGAGTCAGGCGGCGAGGCTGTTGGGGATTACGCGGCCGCAGTTGGCTTATCGGTGGAAGATTAGGAGAGGGGGGAATTGAAATTGCTTTAATCCCTTCGGCTCGGCATCTGGTAGCTATTTGATATGCCCTGGTTTCGCCCCTAACAGGTTGCTGAAGTACTCCCCGTACAAGAGGCGAGGCTTCCCCCTGCAAGGCAGTAGGCTTGCGATTTTTCACAATCTGGAAGCGGGACGTCCCTACATCGATTTTTTCGGCGGTTTGGCGCCCGATTCCGGCCTCATTACCGCGATTACTGCAACTGCGGACGGATTTGTCCCAGTGAGCGCATGCGCACGAGGTTGTAGGCGGCCATGCTCAGCACGAA